>NZ_ANAS01000006.1:0-324349 GCF_000341205.1 Nocardiopsis baichengensis YIM 90130
GAACAACAAGCGCTCCGGCTGGCCGCTTGACATAGAAGCGTCAACGGCAAGAAGGAGGGGGTGCGCGCCCGGGGCGGGGTCGCCGATCGCGCCGCAGCGGTCGCACCGCTCACAAGGACGCGGCCGAAGGTTCCACCACGCCAGCGGACACGACCCCGGAGGAGGCGGCCACGGCCCTGACCGGCCGCTGCGCCGTCTTCACGCAGCCGGGCCCGGACGGCGCTCACCGCGCCGCGACGGTCGCCCCGAGCGACCGGCCCCGCAGCGCGGTCGGCTCCCTGGTGCGGCCGGTCGCAGGACAGAGGCCCGCGAACCGGCCGAGACCTCAGGAGCCGGCCGGCTCCTTGGCCTCCTTGGCCGCCGCCGGCTGGAACAGGGCCGTGACCAGCTCGCTGCACCACGCCAGCAGCTCCAGGTCCCGCAGCGGCCGGCCGCCCAGACCGCCCGACTTGGGCACCGGGACCAGCAGCGTCTCCGTGGCCTCCTTGAACACCGCCTTGGGGTAGAGCCGGCGCATCCGCAGCATCTGCGACTCGCGCATCCGCGCCGGGGCGAACCGGATCTGGCTGCCCTGCAGTACCACGTCGGTGAGCCCCGCCGACTTGGCCAGCACCCGGAACCGGGCCACCTGGAGCAGGTTGTCCACCGGCCGGGGCGGCGGGCCGTACCGGTCCACCAGCTCCTCGCGGGCGGCGGCGATGTCGTCCTCGCCCACGACCCCCGCGATCCGCTTGTAGGCCTGCAGCCGCAGCCGCTCGCCCGGGATGTAGTCGTGCGGGATGTGCGCGTCGACCGGCAGCTCGACCTTGGTCTCGACCTCCTCGGCCGCCGCCCCGTCGCCCTTGAGCTCGCGCACCGCCTCGCCGACCATGCGCACGTACAGGTCGAAGCCGACCCCGGCGATGCTGCCGGACTGCTCGGCCCCCAGGATGTTCCCGGCCCCCCGGATCTCCAGGTCCTTCATGGCCACGTACATCCCCGCGCCGGTCTCGGTGTGCTGGGCCACCGTGGACAGCCGCTCGTAGGCGGTCTCGGACAGCGGCCGCTCCGGCGGGTACAGGAAGTAGGCGTAGGCCCGCTCCCGGCCCCGGCCCACCCGGCCGCGCAGCTGGTGCAGCTGGGACAGCCCGTAGGTGTCGGCCCGGTCCACGATCAGCGTGTTGGCGTTGGGCACGTCCAGGCCCGACTCGACGATGGTCGTGGAGACCAGCACGTCGAAGTTCTTCTCCCAGAAGTCCACCATGACGCGTTCGAGCTGCTGCTCGTTCATCTGTCCGTGCGCGTAGGCCACCCGCGCCTCGGGGACCAGCCGGCTCAGCGTCGCCGCGACCTTCTCGATCGAGGCCACCCGGTTGTGCACGAAGAACACCTGTCCCTCGCGCATCAGCTCGCGCCGGATCGCCGCGGCGATCTGCTTCTCCTCGTAGGGCCCGACGAAGGTGAGCACCGGGTGCCGCTCCTCCGGCGGGGTGAGGATGGTGGTCATCTCCCGGATGCCGGTCAGCCCCATCTCCAGGGTGCGCGGGATCGGCGTGGCCGACATCGCCAGCACGTCCACCTGGGTGCGGAGCTTCTTCAGCTCCTCCTTGTGCTCGACGCCGAAGCGCTGCTCCTCGTCGATGATGACCAGCCCCAGGTTCTTGAACCGGGTCTCGCCGGACAGCAGCCGGTGCGTGCCGATGACGATGTCGATCTCGCCGGTGCGCAGCCCTTCCCGGGCCGCCTCCACCTCGGCCTCGGTCTGGAACCGCGACAGCGGCCTGACCGTGATCGGGAACGAGGCGTAGCGCTCGGTGAAGGTCGACAGGTGCTGCTGCACCAGCAGCGTGGTGGGCACCAGCAGCGCCACCTGCTTGCCGTCCTGCACCGCCTTGAACGCGGCGCGCACCGCCACCTCGGTCTTGCCGTAGCCCACGTCGCCGCAGATCAGCCGGTCCATCGGGACCGACTTCTCCATGTCCTGCTTGACCTCCTCGATCGCCGCCAGCTGGTCGGGGGTCTCGGCGTAGGGGAAGGCGTCCTCCAGCTCCCGCTGCCAGGGGGTGTCCGGCGCGAAGGCGTGCCCGGGGGAGGCCTGGCGGGCCGAGTACAGCCGGATCAGGTCCCCGGCGATCTCCCGGACGACCTTGCGCGCCTTGCTCTTGGTCTTGGCCCAGTCCGAGCCGCCCATCTTCGACAGCGTGGGCGCCTCCCCGCCGACGTAGCGGGTGACCTCCTCCAGCTGGTCGGTGGGGACGAACAGGCGGTCCCCGGGCTGGCCGCGCTTGGAGGCCGCGTACTCGATGACCAGGTAGTCGCGGGTGGCGCCCTGGATCTTGCGGCTGACCATCTCGATGTAGCGCCCCACGCCGTGCTGCTCGTGCACCACGTAGTCGCCGGACTTGAGCTGGAGCGGGTCGACGGCGCCGCGCCGCCGGCTGGGCATCTTGCGCATGTCGCGGGTGGACGCGCGCTGCCCGGCCAGGTCGGTCTCGGTGAGCACCACGGTCTGCACCGACCGCCACACGAAGCCCTGCTGCAGCAGCCCGGTGGCCACCGTGGCCAGCGACGGCTCCGGCGGCCCGTCCAGGTCGGCGCTGAGCCGGGTGCCCAGACCCGCGCCGCGCAGCATCGCCGCCAGCCGCTCGGCCGGGCCGTGCCCCTGGGTGACCATCACCACGCGCCAGCCGTCGTGCAGCCAGCCCTTGACGTCGGCCAGGGCGCGCTCGGTGTCGCCGCGGTAGGCGTCGGCGTCGGAGGCCCCCACCACGAGCGTGTCCTCGTCCTCGTCCCCGGACTCGAACGGCGACAGCGTCCACCAGGGCAGCCCCAGCTCCGCGGCCTCGGAGCGCACCTGGGCGATGGACATGTACGCCGAGGCGCCCAGGTCGATCGGGGCCTCTCCGCCGGAGGCGGCGTTGATCCAGGACGCCTCCAGGAACTCCTTGCTGGTGGCCTCCAGCTCCAGTGCGCGGGTGCGGATGCGCTCGGGGTCGCAGGCCACGACCTGGGAGCCCGCGGGCAGGTGGTCGAAGAGCGGGTGCAGCCGGTCGGCCAGCACCGGGGCGAAGGCCTCCATGCCCTCCACGGCCACGCCCTCGGCCAGCTTGCCCAGCACGTCGGCCAGCTGCGGGTGGTCGGCGGCCAGCGCCGCGGCGCGCTCGCGTACCTCGGGGGTGAGCAGCAGCTCCCGGCACGGCGGGGCGAACAGGCCCTCGGCGGCGCGGCCGTCGCCGCCCTCGGGCAGCGAGCGCTGGTCGGCCACCTGGAAGTAGCGGACCTCCTCGACCTGGTCGCCCCAGAACTCCAGGCGCAGCGGGTGCTCCTCGGTGGGCGGGAACACGTCGACGATGCCGCCGCGCACCGCCACGTCGCCGCGCTTCTCCACCAGGTCCACCCGCGCGTAGCCGGCGTCGACCAGGCGGGTGACGACGTCCTCCAGCTCGACCTCGTCGCCGGGGCGCACCCGGACCGGCACCAGCTCGCCCAGCCCGGCCACCAGCGGCTGCAGCACGCTGCGCACCGGGGCCACCACGACCTTCAGCGGCGCGGTCAGCGGGTCGGAGGGGTCGGGGTGGGCCAGCCGGCGCAGGACGGCCAGGCGCTGGCCGACCGTGTCGGAGCGGGGCGAGAGGCGCTCGTGCGGCAGCGTCTCCCAGGCGGGGAACAGCGCCACGGAGTCGGCGGGCAGCAGCGAGCCCAGCGCCTCGGACAGGTCGAAGGCCTCGCGCTCGGTGGCGGTCACCGCCAGCACGGGCCGCCCGGCCCCGGCCGGGGCGTCCGCGGCCAGCGCGCCGACCAGCAGGGGGCGCACGGCGCCGGGCGCGACCAGGTCCAGGCCGGGACCGCCCCCGGTGCGGGCGGTCTCGACGGCCCGGGTGAGCGCCGGGTCGCCGGCGACGGTGGCGAGAAGTCCAGAAAGGCTCATGGCACCAATCAGGGGCGTGTGACGACAGGTCCGATCGCGCGGCGTGCTCGCGGCGCTCTGTACGGTGGCGACAGGGGCCGGGCGGCCGCGGCGGTCCGCGGCCACGGGACGCGGCCCGCGGTCGGCGGGCTCCCCCGTGCCAAGACTACTGCCGCCCCGGGACGGAAGGCAGGCGGGCCGTCGAGCCCGGCCGGGTGCGGCCGCGGCGCGTTCCGCACACTCCGACCAACACCTCACCGGCCCCCTGTGTTCCCGCCGCGGACCCGTCGCCCCCTACGCTGTCCTGCGACGGGACACCGACGGGACACCGAGACGCCCACGGGCGCGGCGCGAGCGGAGGTCGCAGTGCACACGGGCACCGACAACGGAGGAGGGGCGCCGGTCTTCACGCCGGATCCGGTCGCCCTGGCCCACCTGGAGCTGATCCTCAGCGGGGGCTACCCGCTGCCCGGGTTCATGGGCGCCGCCGAGGCGGAGGCCGCCGCCGGCGGGGGCGCCCTGCCGGACGGCACGCCGTGGCCGATCCCGGTCACCCTGCCGGTCCCCGAGGAGCTGGCCGGCGCCCGCACCGTGCTGCTGGCCGACCCGGAGGGGGCGCCGCTGGCCGAGCTCCACGTGCACGAGGCCTGGCGGGCCGGGCCGCAGGCGCCCGACGGCCGCGGCCCCGGCCCCCGCCTGGCGGGGGAGGTCCGGCTGGTCGGGCCGCCCGCCTACGGGGCCCTGCGCCACCTGCGGCTGGCCCCGGCCGAGCTGCGCGCCCGGCGCGAGGCCCAGGGGGGCGGCGGCCCGCTGCTGGCGGTGGCGGCCCGCGGTCCGCTGCACCACCGGGCGCTGGCCCGGGTCCGGGCGGCCGCCGAGCGGCTGGGCGGCGACGCCCCGGCCGAGGTGCTGCTGCTGGTCGACGCCCCGCTGGAGGCCCAGGGCCAGGCCCCCGCCGTGCTGGCCGCCGAGCCGCTGCTGCCGCCGCGCACCTGGACCGCGGCCCTGACGCTGCCGCCCGGCGCCGAGGGCGACCTGGTCGCCCCCTACGTCGCCCGCGCGTTCGGCGCCACCCACGTGCTGGCCGAGGGCGGCGGGGAGCCGGCGGGCGGCCCGCTGCCGGTGGTCGACCCGGGGCCGTGGCGCTACGACACCGCCAAGGGCGCCTGGCGCCCCGCCGCGGAGGTCGAGGAGGCCGACGCCGCCGACGAGCCCTCCGCCGAGGAGGTGGAGGAGATGCTGGCGCGCGGCCGCACCCTCCCGGCCTGGTTCACCCCCGCGCGGGTGGCGGCCGAGCTGGCGCGGCTGCGCCCGGCCCGCACCCGCCGCGGGCTCACCGTCCTGTTCACCGGCCTGTCCGGGTCGGGCAAGTCCACCGTCGCGCGCGCCGTGGCCGAGGGAATCCGCCGCTCGGGCCGGACGTTGACCCTGCTGGACGGCGACGTGGTGCGGCGCATGCTCTCCAAGGGGCTGACGTTCTCGCGGGAGGACCGCGACATGAACGTGCGCCGGATCGGCTACGTCGCCTCCGAGATCACCCGCCACGGCGGCGTGGCCGTGTGCGCCCCGATCGCGCCGTACGTCTCCACCCGGGCCGAGGTGCGCTCCATGGTCGAGGAGAACGGCGACTTCTTCCTCGTCCACGTGGCCACCCCGCTGGAGGAGTGCGAGCGGCGGGACCGCAAGGGGCTGTACGCCAAGGCCCGCGCCGGAGAGATCCCGGCCTTCACCGGGATCTCCGACCCCTACGAGGAGCCCGACGACGCCGACCTGGTGCTGGACACCACCGGGCAGGACCCGGCCGAATCCGCGGCCGAGGTGCTCACCGCGCTGCGCGCCGGCGGGTGGCTGCCCGGACCGCCGGAGTCCGGCGGCGGGCACGCCTGAGTGCGCCGACGGGGGAGCGCCACCGGGGCACGGCGCGCCCGGGGCCGCCGGCTGCCGGTGACCGCCGGTGACCGGCGGCCGTCCGGCCAGGGGCCCTTCGTGCCTGCGGCCGATGCGGAGGCCTCCCAGTGGTGATCTGCGAGCGGCCCTTTCGGAACCGGGCGTGTTGTGGAGGGCCGGACGGCGGCGCCCCCGGAGTACCCCGCCCCGGCAGATGGCCGGGAACGAACACCTCGGAAGAGTGAGGAGCCCATGAGCACCGAGTCCCCCCGAACCGGGTCAGCGGACCCGCAGGCCCCGGACGGCCCGGACGGCCCGAGCGGCCCGGACGGCCCGGAGCCGCCCGCGGCCCCGGGCCACCGGGTGCAGGAGCTGGTCGCGGTCATGGACGAGCTGCGGCGGCGCTGCCCCTGGGACGCCGAGCAGACCCACGAATCGCTGGCCAAGTACCTCATCGAGGAGGCCTACGAGGCGCTGGAGACCATCGAGCGGGGCGACTACGCCACCCTGCGCGAGGAGCTGGGCGACGTCCTGCTCCAGGTCGTCTTCCACGCCCGGGTCGCCGAGGAGCGCGGCGCGGACGGCTTCACCGTCGACGACGTGGCCGAGGGCATCATCGACAAGCTGACCCGCCGCCACCCGCACGTGTTCTCCGGGACGGCGGTCGAGGGCGCCGAGGAGGTCCGCGGGAACTGGGAGCGGATCAAGGCGGCCGAGCGCGCGGGCAAGGGGGAGCACGACGCCTCGGTGCTGGAGGGCGTGCCCTTCGCCCAGCCCGCCGCGCTGCTCGCCTACGAGCTGCAGAAGCGCGCCGTGCGCAACGGGGTGCCCGAGGACCTGGTGGGCGACGACGGCGGGAGCGGCGGGGCGCTGTTCGCCGCCGTGGACGCCGCTCGGCGGGAGGGGGCCGACCCCGAGATGGACCTGCGCTCGGCCGCCCGCCGTTTCGACGCCCGGGTGCGGGCCGCCGAGGCCAAGGCCCGCGCCGACGGCCGCGACCCGCGCGGCCTCACCGCCGAGGAGTGGCGCGGCTACTGGGACTGACGCCGTCGTCGGCGCCGCCTTCGGCGTCGGCGCCGCGGCGGGCACCCCGGGCGCCGCCGGGCAGCGCGATCAGGTCGGTGGCCTCATGGCCCGACCCGGGCTCCGGGTCGGGCGGGGGCCGTCGGCAGGCGTCGCTCACCCGCAGCCAGAGGCCGATCACCAGCCAGCTGGACACCAGCGACGACCCGCCCGCGGCCAGGAACGGCGTGGTCATCCCGGTGAGCGGGATGAGCCGGGTGACGCCGCCGGCCACCACGAGCACCTGGAAGGCGAAGAGCATCGCGAACCCGGTCACCAGCAGCTTGGTGAACACCTCGCGGGCCGCCAGCGCGGTCCGCGCCGCCCGCTCGACCAGCAGGTACAGCAGCAGCAGGACCGCCATCAGCCCGGTCAGGCCGAGCTTCTCGCCGATGCTGACCAGGATCAGGTCGCTGTCGGCGGCGAAGATCTCCCCGGCCCGGCCGGAGCCGAACCCGGTGCCCCACAGGCCGCCGTCGGCCAGCGAGAACAGCCCCTCCACCAGCTGGTAGCTGCCGCCCACCGCCGCACCGTAGACCTGCGGGTCGAAGGCGTTGAGCCAGATGTCGACCCGCTGGCGCACGTGCGGGAAGAGCCACCAGGCGGCGCTCGCCCCCGCGCCGAACATCACCAGCCCGATGCCCACCCAGGACTTGCGCCCGGTGGCGGCGTAGAGCATGGCCAGGAAGACCAGGTACATCAACAGCGAGGTGCCCAGGTCCTTGGTGCCCACCAGCACCAGGATCGCCAGCCCCCACGCCACGGTCATCGGCCCCAGGTGGCGCATGCGCGGCACGCTGAACACCTTCACGCCGCGTACCCGGATCTGCCGCTCGGCCGCCGCGAGCACCTCGCGCTTCTGCCCCAGGTAGGCCGCCAGGAACACGATGAGCGGCAGCTTGGCGAACTCGGAGGGCTGGACGGTGTACCCCGAGACCGCCACCCAGCGCCGCGCACCGTACAGCTCGATGCCCAGCCCGGGCACCATCGGCAGCAGGAGCAGGAACAGCCCGGCGGCGGCCAGCAGGTAGGGGTAGCGCTGGAGCCGGCGCGGGCGGGCCAGCAGCAGCACCGTCCCCAGGCACGTGCCCGCCCCGATGACCGCCCACATGAGCTGGCGCCAGGCCTCGGCGTGCGCGGCCCCGTCCGGGCCGCCCAGGCCCCAGATCGTGGTCAGCCCGACCCCCGTGAGGGCGGTGGCCAGGGGCAGCATGAGCGGGTCGGCGTAGGGGGCGAGGAAGCGCACCCCCATGTGGAGGGCGGCGACCGCGCCGCCGAACAGGGCCGAGTAGAGGGCGAGCCGCTCGGGCGGGGCGCCGGAGGTCTGCACTCCGGCCGTGTACATCCCCAGAACGAACAGCCCCAGGGCGGCGGCGAGCAGCCATGCCTCCGTGCGGCGCGGTCTGTGTGCAACTGCTCCGCGTCTGGCCATTCCGCCTCGCTGGGGTCCGGTCTCGCTTGCTTCCGGCGAGGGGAGCCGGACTCGGGGGCGCATCCAACTGTTCGAAACTATAGACAGGCGGTCCCGGTGTTCCCCGCAGGCGCGGCCGAAAACGGGACGGTCGGCGCCTTAGGAGACCGGCCGGTCGGTGGTCGCCTGCACCGGATGGTCCTTCAGCTCGATCGCGTTCGCCGCCCTGTGGATCCTCCCGGTGAGCCGGTTCACGGCCGGGACGTAGGGCCCGACCCGGACCGCGAGAGGCCCGGCGGCCGACGAGCAGGTCAGGGGAATCACCCGGCGTCGGTCACCGGATTCTTCTCGTCTGCGCTCGATCTGTGAGGGGCGGTCCCGAGGGCGCTCCCGAGGCCGGTCCGGGCCGCGCTCGTCAGTGCTCGGCGGGAACGGGGCCGTCTTCGGCCTCCGAGGAGGCGTGGTCGTCCCGGCTTCTGTCCCGGCTCCCGTCCCGGTGCTCGGCGCGGCGCTCGCTGAAGTGCAGCCGCCAGCAGTGCGCCACCGCGGCCGCCCACGCCAGCAGGATCCCGGCGTAGAGCGCGTAGGTGGGCAGCGGCGGGAGCTGGGCCCACTCCGCGCTCAGCACCACCCGGGTGTTGGTCAGCACGATCAGCCCGCCGACCATGGACCCCAGCGGGCGCGCCGGCACCATCCGGGCCAGCCACGCCGCCACGGGGGCGGCGAGCAGCCCGCCAAGCAGCATCACCCCCACCCACGCCAGGTCGATGCCCTCCAGCCCCAGGCCGACGGCGAAGCCGAGGCTGCCCGCGACGACCACGGCGAACTCGCCCGCGCTGATCGAGCCGATCACCTTGCGCGGCTCCAGGCGGCCGGTGGCCAGCAGCGCGGTCGTGCCGACCGGCCCCCAGCCCCCGCCGCCGGTGGAGTTCATGAACCCGGCCACCAGGCCGAGCGGGGCGAGGAAGGCCGTGCGCAGCGGCCGCGCGCCGGTGGGGCGCGGCATGTCCCGCAGGGTGAAGCGCAGCAGCAGGTACAGCCCCAGCGCCAGCAGGATGGAGGACATCAGCGGGCCCGCGGCCTCCGAGGAGAGCCGGCTCAGCAGCAGCGCCCCGGCGAACGCCCCCACCGCGCCGGGGGCGGCGATGCGCACCACCACGCGCCGGTCGACGTTGCCGAACCGCCAGTGCGCGAACCCCGAGGCCAGCTGCGAGCCCACCTGGGAGAGGTTGACCGTGGCCGAGGCCGCCGCCGGGCCGGTGCCCAGCATGAGCAGCATCGTGGTGGAGGTGGCCCCGTACCCCATGCCGAGGCTGCCGTTGATCAGCTGGGCGGCAAGTCCGACGAGTCCGAGGAGGATCAGGGTCTGCATCGCGCGCCTTCGGTGACGGTGTTCGGGGGCGGCCGCCGCGGGACGCCGCAGCCTCTTTCTCCTACTTAGTTAGTGGGAATAGTAGGCACATGGGGTGCGGCGGGGCAAGGGGCGACACGCCGGACACCGCTCCCGGGGGAGGTCGGGGCGGTTCCGGGCCGCCGTCGCGCCCGGGGCCGCACGGGGTCGCGCGGGGTCGCTAGGCTCGGAGTCGGTCCGCGGCGGCAACGCCGACCCGCGCCGCTCCCCGCGGGCCCGGTCGCCAGTCGAGCGTGAACGAAGAAGGAGGACGACCCGTGTCGTCGATCGAGGCAGTACAGGCGCGAGAGATCCTTGACTCCCGCGGGAATCCGACGGTCGAGGTCGAGGTCCTCCTCGACGACGGGACGACCGCCCGCGCAGCCGTTCCCAGCGGCGCCTCCACCGGGCAGTTCGAGGCGGTTGAGCTGCGCGACGGGGGCGAGCGCTACGGCGGCAAGGGCGTGGACAAGGCCGTCACGGCCGTCAACGACGAGGTCGCCGACGAGCTGCTCGGGTTCGCCCCCGAAGAGCAGCGCCTGATCGACCGGGCGCTCACCGACCTGGACGGCACCCCCAACAAGGCCCGCATCGGGGCCAACGCCATCCTCGGCTCCTCACTGGCGGTCGCCCACGCCGCCGCCGAGACCGCGGGCCTGCCGCTCTTCCGCTACCTGGGCGGCCCCAACGCGCACGTGCTCCCGGTGCCGATGATGAACATCCTCAACGGCGGGGCGCACGCCGACACCAACGTCGACATCCAGGAGTTCATGATCGCGCCGATCGGCGCGGCGAGCTTCCGCGAGGCCGTGCGCTGGGGCGCCGAGGTCTACCACGCCCTGAAGTCGGTGCTCAAGGAGCACGGCCTGGCCACCGGGGTGGGCGACGAGGGCGGCTTCGCCCCGAACCTGGACAGCAACCGCGCCGCCCTCGACCTGATCGTCGAGGCGATCGGCAAGGCCGGCTACACCCCCGGCAGCGACATCGCCCTGGCCCTGGACGTGGCCGCCTCGGAGTTCTTCGAGGACGGCGTCTACCGCTTCGAGGGCACCGAGCGCAGCGCCGAGGACATGGCCGCCTACTACGCCGAGCTGGTCGACGCCTACCCGCTGGTGTCCATCGAGGACCCGCTGGACGAGGACGACTGGAAGGGGTGGGCCACCCTCACCGCGTCGCTGGGGGCCAAGGTGCAGCTGGTCGGCGACGACCTGTTCGTCACCAACCCCGAGCGGCTGCAGCGCGGCATCACCGACGGCGCCGCCAACTCGCTGCTGGTCAAGGTCAACCAGATCGGCACGCTCACCGAGACCCTGGACGCGGTCGCCTTGGCCCAGCGCAGCGGCTACACCGCGATGATCTCCCACCGCTCCGGCGAGACCGAGGACACCACCATCGCCGACATCGCGGTGGCCACCAACGCCGGCCAGATCAAGACCGGCGCCCCGGCCCGCAGCGAGCGCGTGGCCAAGTACAACCAGCTGCTGCGCATCGAGGAGGAGCTGGACGAGGCCGCGGTGTACGCGGGCGCGTCGGCCTTCCCGCGCTTCAAGGCCCAGGGCTAGGCTGCCGCACCATGCCCGAGGAGCCGGAGAAGCCGAAGCGGCCGTCCGCCGCGCGCGACGCCGCGTCGCGGCGCGCGGACGGCCAGGGACCCCGTTCCGCCGGGGGCGCACGCGCCCGCGGCGGTGCGAAGGCGGGGTCCGGGGACTCCGGTGCCCGTGGACGGGCGGCCCAGGGCAAGGGCCGCCCGTCCGGCAGCTCCACCGGGTCGGCCGCATCGGCCGCGTCCTCCGAGTCCGCCAAGAAATCCGCCGACAAGTCCGCCAAGCCTGCCGGTCCCGCCAAGGCGTCGGCCGCCAAGGCGGGCACCGGGTCGGGCGGGAAGGGTGCGGAGCCGAAGGGCGGGGCCAAGAGCGGCGCCAAGGGGTCCGCGACGGGCGCTGCGAAGGGCACGGGCTCTGCGAAGAGCACGGCGAAGGGCGCGACGAAGGGCACGGGGAAGCCCACCGCGAAAAGCTCGGGCGGTGGGGGCGGCTCCGGCTCCGGCGGCGGTAAGCGCACGGCCCCGGGCGGCTCGGGCAAGGGGCCGGGCAAGGCCCCCGCGAAGGGCGGCGGCCGCCGCGGACTGCGCCCCGCGCTGACGAGCCGCGCCGCGATCCTCGCCCTGGTGGTGTGCGCCATCGCGCTCAGCCTGGCCTACCCGCTGCGCGAGTACGTGGCCCAGCGCTCCGAGATCGCCCAGCTCCGCGACGAACTCGCCCAGCGCAAGGACGAGGTGGAGGAGCTGGAGCAGCGCAAGGAGCGGCTCAACGACCCCGACTACATCGAGCGCGAGGCCCGCACCCGGCTGCACTACCAGTACCCGGGGGAGAAGGCCTACGTCGTCGTCTCCGGTGACGACCCCGAGTACGGGGAGCCGGACGGCGACGGGCCCCAGGACCCCTGGTTCACCCGGCTGTGGAAGTCGGTCAAGGCCGCCGACGACCCGGACGCCGGCCGGGAGGAGATCCCCGACGCCGAGCCCCCGGGCCGGTGAGCGCGGCTCCGCACCCGCGCACCGGCTAACCTGAGACCGCCATGAATTCCGCAGACCACACCACCGGCGGCCCCGGTGCCGCGCCCGCCGCGCCCGACCGCCCCGCAGACGTCTCCCCGGAGGACGCCCGGGCCGTCGAGCGCCAGCTGGGCCGCCCCCCGCGGGGCCTGCGCGCCGTCGCCCACCGGTGCCCGTGCGGCCTCCCCGACGTGGTGCGCACCGCGCCGCGCCTGGAGGACGGCTCGCCCTTCCCCACGCTGTACTACCTGACCTGCCCGCGCGCGAACTCGGCGATCGGCTCCCTGGAAGGCGGCGGCGACATGCGCCGCATGCAGGAGCGGCTGGCCGAGGAGCCGGAGCTGCGCGCCGCCTACGAGAAGGCGCACGACTCCTACATCGCCGAGCGGGACGCCCAGGCCGCGGCCGACGGCCTGGAGCCGCTGCCGCGCGGCATGCAGAGCGCGGGCGGGATGCCCGAGCGCGTCAAGTGCCTGCACGCGCTGGCCGCCCACGAGCTGGCCGAGCCCGGGACCAACCCGATCGGCCGGGAGGCGCTGGACGCCCTCCCGGACTGGTGGGAGAAGGGGCCGTGCGTGTGCGCCGGCCCGGAGGACGACGACGAGACCCCTGGGGGAGGCCGACCGTGACCACCGTGGCCGCCATCGACTGCGGGACCAACTCCATCCGGCTGCTGATCAGCGACGTGGCCGTGCAGGACGGCGACGAGGTCGGGCTGATCGACCTGGAGCGCCGGATGGAGATCGTGCGCCTGGGCCAGGGGGTGGACCGCACCGGCTCCTTCGCCCCTGAGGCCCTGGAGCGCACCTTCGAAGCGCTGCGCTCCTACGCCAAGCTGATGCACGAGCACGGGGTGCCCTTCGACCCCGACCACGTGCGCATGGTGGCCACCAGCGCCACCCGGGACGCCGCCAACCGCGACGTGTTCACCGCCGGCGTGCGGGAGATCATCGGCGTGGAGCCCGAGGTGATCACCGGCGACGAGGAGGCCGAGCTGTCCTTCGTCGGCGCCACCGCCGAGCTGGAGGCCGAGGGGGAGGACGGCGGCCACCCGCGCCCTTACCTGGTCGTGGACATCGGCGGCGGCTCCACCGAGTTCGTGCTGGGCCACCCCGGGGGCGCCGAGGGGGAGGGCGCCGAGGGCGTGGTGCGCGCCGCGCGCTCGGTGGACATCGGCTGCGTGCGGATGACCGAGCGCCACCTGGCCGACGACCCGCCCACCGCGGGGCAGGTCGCCGCGGCCACCGCCGACATCGACGCCGCGCTGGAGGAGGCGGCGGCGTCGGTGCCGCTGGAGGAGGCGGCGACCGTGGTGTGCGTGGCCGGAACGGCGACCACCGTGGCGGGCATCGCGCTGGACCTGCCCGAGTACGACTCCGAGCGGATCCACCTGACCCGCCTCAGCGCCGAGCGCACCGGGGAGATCGCGCGCGAGCTGCTGGCGATGCCGCACGGGCGGCGCGCGGAGCTGGGCGTGATGCACCCCGGGCGGGTGGACGTGATCGGTGCGGGCGCGCTCATCCTGGACCGGGTGCTCGCGCGCACCGGCGCCGACGCCTTCTACGCGGGCGAGCACGACATCCTCGACGGCATCGTTTGGGGACTGTGCCTGGGCGCCTTCGAGGCGTGACCGGCACCGACGCAGGGTGAGGCCGACGTCGCACACGGTCGGGCGGGTGAGCCGCGTCACCCGCCTGACCTGTGTGAAAGCCGTAACATGCGGCCTGACCAGGGGCGACGGGCCTGACGTCGGCTTTATGATGGTCTAAACCTTTCACGACCGGCGCTTCCCTGTCGGGAACCGCTTGTGAAAGAATGCACAAGCAGGCGGTGAGGGAGGGCGAGCTCCACACCGCAGCAACGAAGGCGAACTTTCCGGTCGGAAGTCGACTACGAATATGCCAGTCAACGAAGACTTACCGATCTTCGCTGCCCTGGGCAGGGGCGGGGAACGGGACTTTAGGGCGGATATGCGATGACCGAGAGCAGGAACTACCGGCTGGTCCACGGCGGCGACGGCGAGGAGCGGATCCCGCACATCCTCATCGTCGGCGGCGGCTACCTGGGCATGTACACCGCGGTGCGGCTGGAGAAGAAGCTCGGCGCCGGTGAGGCGCGCATCACGGTGATCGACCCCAACTCCTACATGACCTACCAGCCCTTCCTCCCGGAGACCGCGGCCGGCAGCATCTCTCCGCGCAACGTGGTGGTGCCGCTGCGCAAGGTCTTCAAGCGGACGAAGGTGCTCACCGGCCATGTGGTCCGCATCGACCACGCCGCGCGCACGGTCGGCTTCGAGCCCGAGGTGGGCGAGCCCCGCGAGATCTCCTACGACTACCTGGTCATGGCGGCCGGCGCGGTCTCGCGCACCCTGCCCATCCCCGGCCTGGCCGAGTGGGGCATCGGCATCAAGACCGTCGAAGAGGCGGCCTACCTGCGCAACCACGTGCTCGAGCAGCTCAACATCGCCGACTCCACCGACGACGAGGCGGTCCGGCGCAAGGCGCTGAACTTCGTCTTCGTCGGCGGCGGGTTCGCCGGGGCCGAGGCCATCGCCGAGCTCGAGGACATGGCCCGCGACGCCACCCGCATCTACCCCTCGATCAGCGTCGACGACCTGCGCTTCTACCTGATCGAGGCGGCCGACAAGATCCTGCCCGAGGTCGGACCCGACGTCGGCACCAAGGCGCTGAACCAGCTCAAGCGCCGCGGCGTGGACGTGCGGCTGCAGACCTTCCTGGAGTCGGCCGAGAAGCAGGTCGTCAAGCTCAGCGACGGCGCCGAGTTCGAGGCCGGCACCCTGGTGTGGACCGCCGGCGTCAAGCCCAACCCGGTGGTCTCGGCGAGCGACCTGCCGCTGGGCCCCAAGGGCCACGTCGACACCAGCGAGTACCTGACGGTCAACGGTGCGGACGGCGTCTTCGCCGGCGGCGACAACGCCCAGGTGCCCGACGGCAAGGGCGGCTTCTACCCGCCCAACGCCCAGAACGCGGTCCGCCAGGCCCCGGTGCTGGCCGACAACGTCATCGCCACGCTGCGCGGCAAGAGCCTGACCGCCTACAAGCACGACAACCTGGGCGCGGTGGCCGGGCTCGGCCTGCACAAGGGCGCCGCCCAGCTGTTCGGCAAGGTCAAGCTGACCGGCCGGATGGCCTGGTACGCCCACCGCGCCTACCACCTGTTCGCGGTGCCGACCTTCAACCGCAAGATGCGGGTGCTGGCCGACTGGACGCTGGGCCTGTTCCTGCGCCGCGACTACGCGGCCCTGCCCGAGATGGTCGAGCCGCGCCAGGCCTTCGAGGAGGCCGCTCAGCCGCAGCCGGTCGAGAACGGCCGCCTGCTGCGCCGGGTGAGCTGAGCCTCCGGCCCCGAGCAGGCCCCAGCAGGCCCGTACCGGCCCGCGTCCGCGACACGGCGGACGCGGGCCGGAGGCCTTTCCCGGCGGCACTCCCGGGCGGCGCCCCTGGGCGGTGCTGTCGAGCGGTGGCGCGGGACCGGTGCCCCGGGCCCCGAGGTGCGCGGCCGGTTTCGGACGTCCGGGTCCGGAAGCGGTGGGAATCCTGCGGATTCGCCCTCCACCGGTATGATGGTCGCGCCCTCGTAGCCCAATGGAAGAGGCAGGCCCCCTAAAAGGGTCACAAGTGTCGGTTCGAGTCCGACCGGGGGCACTGGGCCTCCCAGCGGCTCACCGCTCGCGCTCCATCAGGAGCTGCAGGTGGGTGAAGAGCCGCTGGTCGGGGTCGCCCAGGTCGATCCCGCTGACGGCCTCGGCCCGGCGCACCCGGTAGCGCAGCGTGTTGGGGTGGATGTGCAGCCGCTCGGCGGCGGCCCGCACGTCCCCGAACGCCTCCAGGTAGGCCAGCAGCGAGCGCACCAGGTCCGAGTCGCTCTGGGCGTCGTGCCGGATGAGCGCCTCCACCCGGGGGTCGCGCAGGCCCGGGGTGGCGCGCAGGTGCGCCAGCGTCTCGCTGACCAGCACCCGTGCCCGCACGTCGCCGATGGTGGCCACGTCGCTCTCCAGGTCGCGGGACATGGCGTCGAGCACCCGGTCGGCCTCCTGCCGGGAGAGCGGGACCGCGTCGGGCGCGTCCACCGTCGATCCCACCGCCGCCTGCACGCCCGAGCCGATCAGGCCGCGCGCCGCCTCCACCGACTTGCGGGCCAGCGCCAGCACCGAGGCCTCGGCCGAGCGCGCCCCCACGTCGGGCACCAGCACGTAGATCCGCCCGCCCAACACCGTGACCAGGGCGTTCTTGCGGTAGGCGGCGGTGTGCACGGCGATCAGGTCGGCCATCCGGCGGCGCTGCAGCTCCAGGCCGGACCGGTTGCGCTCCTCCCGCCGGCCGCCCGCGCCCAGCGAGAAGGCGGCCACCAGCGCCGGCCGCTCGGGCGAGACCTCCACCGAGTCCGAGAGCGCCGCCGCCTCGATCCGACCCTCCAGCAGCCCGGCCAGCAGGTCCTCGCGCAGCCGCAGCCCCGCGGTCACCTCGGTGCGGTGGCGCAGCATGTGCAGCGCGGTGATGCGGGCCGCGCCCAGCAGCGCCTCCTCGGCGCCCTCGGCGAAGGGGTGGGCGCCCTTCTGCACCCAGATCGTGCCCAGCGGCTGGTCCCCGGCGTGCACCCCCACCGCCATGCGGGGGCGGATGCCCAGCTCGGGGTGCTCGGCCACGTGCACCACCTCGTCGCCGGCCCGCAGCCGGGAGAAGACCCCCCACTCGCGCAGCAGCGCCAGGTACTGCTCGGGGCCCTGCCGGCCGAGCACGCTGAGCCGGCGCAGCTCGTCGACCTCCTCGCCGCTGGAGTAGGCCAGCACCCGGCTGGCGGCGTCCTCGATCGCCACCATCCCGCCGGTGAGCGTGGCGAGCGTCTGGGCCAGCGAGAACAGGTCCCCGGCCGACTCGCCCAGGTCGGTCTCGCCGGTGAGCCGGGCGTCGTCGACCACGCTGCGGCACAGCGCCTGCAGCTGGTCCCAGCGCACGTCGGGGCGGACCGCCAGCAGCGCCACCCCCGCCTCGCGGGCGGCGGTGCGCAGCAGGCCCACCTCGTCGGCGGCGGGGCGGGCCGGTGCGGGCGCGCCCCACCCCTGCGGAGGCGGGTAGCTGGGCTCCTCGGCCTGGGCCCGGGCGGCGGCGTTGACCTTGACCGCCACCCCGGCGGCGCCGCGCCGCGCGGCGGCCCGCACCAGCTGCCGGGCGGCCGCTCCGCGGGCCCCGATCAGCAGGACCAGGTCGCCGGTGAAGGCGTCCACCTCGTCTTCGGGATCGGCGATGATGACATTGTCCACTCGCACATCCAGCCCGGTGGGGGCGGCGAGCACGTCGACCAGCGGGTCGCCGACCGCTAGCAGGAGCTGACGGAGCGGCACACCAGGTGTTTCGTTCCCTTCGTCAGGGTTCTGTGTTATATGGGGCTGCTGGGGTGTTCCGGGATCGGTGAAGTCCATGGCCCTTTCAGTTTGTCGTATCGGCCAAGCCCGCGCGACAAAAAGTGGCCGCGCCCACAACGCCGGATCATGTCTGGTTCGCTTACGTTTGACCGGTTCGATGGAGATGACGACGCCGTCCCGACGGAGGTGCCCATGGATGCGGTGACGAACGTCCCCGTGCCGGCCAATGAGCCCGTGCTGACCTACGCACCCGGCAGCCCCGAGCGGGCCGAGCTGGAGACCCGCCTGTCCGAGCTGGGCAAGGAGCCGGTCGAGCTGCCGATGACCATCGGCGGGGAGCGCCGGATGGGCGGCGGGCAGCGCATCGACGCGGTCCAGCCGCACCGCCACTCCGCCGTGCTGGGCACCATGGGCAACGCCACCCACGACGACGCCCGCGCCGCGGTCGCCGCCGCCAAGGGCGCCGCCGAGGACTGGCGGAACATGCCCTTCGACGAGCGCGCCGCGATCATCCTGCGCGCCGCCGACCTTCTCGCCGGCCCCTGGCGCCAGACGATCAACGCGGCCACCATGCTCGGCCAGTCCAAGACCGCGATCCAGGCCGAGATCGACGCCGCCTGCGAGCTCATCGACTTCTGGCGGTTCAACGTCGCCTACGCCCGCCAGCTGATGGAGCAGCAGCCCTACAGCCCGGCCGGCCAGTGGAACCGCCTGGAGCAGCGGCCGCTGGAGGGCTTCGTCTACGCGATCACGCCCTTCAACTTCACCGCCATCGCCGGCAACCTGCCCACCGCCCCGGCGCTGATGGGCAACGTCGTGGTCTGGAAGCCCTCGCCCACCCAGCAGTTCGCCGCGGACCTGACCATGCGGCTGCTGGAGGAGGCGGGCATGCCCCCCGGCGTCATCAACATGGTCACCGGCGACGGCCTGGCCGTCTCCGACGTCGCGCTGGCCGACCCCGAGCTGGCCGGCATCCACTTCACCGGCTCCACCGCCACCTTCCAGCACCTGTGGCGCTCGGTCGGCGAGAACATCGCCAACTACCGGTCCTACCCGCGCATCGTCGGCGAGACCGGCGGCAAGGACTTCATCGTCGCCCACTCCTCGGCGAACCCGGACACGGTCCGTACCGCAATCGTCCGCGGCGCCTTCGAGTTCCAGGGCCAGAAGTGCTCGGCCGCCTCGCGCGCCTTCGTCGCCCGCTCGGTCTGGGAGCGCATGCGCGACGACCTGGTCGCCGAGACCGAGGCCCTGTCCATGGGCGACGTCACCGACCTGAGCAACTTCATGGGCGCGGTCATCGACCGCCGCTCCTTCGACCGCCTCTCCGGCGTGCTGGAGCGGGTCAAGGCCGACCCGACCCTGACGGTCCTGGCCGGCGGCACCGCCGACGACTCCGAGGGCTACTTCGTGCGCCCCACCATCGTCGAGGGCACCGACCCGGCCAACGACGTCTTCCGCACCGAGTACTTCGGCCCCTTCGTGGCGGTGCACGTCTACGAGGACGGCGACTACGACCGCATCCTCAAGGTCGTCGACGAGGGCTCGGACTACGCCCTGACCGGCGCCGTCATCGCCGACGACCGCGCCGCGGTGCAGAAGGCCCACCAGGCCCTGCGGTTCACCGCCGGCAACTTCTACGTCAACGACAAGCCGACCGGCTCGGTCGTGGGCCAGCAGCCCTTCGGCGGCGCCCGCGCCTCCGGGACCAACGACAAGGCCGGCTCCGCGCAGAACCTGGCGCGCTGGGCCAGCCCGCGCTCCATCAAGGAGACCTTCGTTCCGCCGAAGACCTCCGCCCACCCGCACCAGGGCTGATCGGCCCGGGCTCACCCCCCGGCCCCGGGCGGCGCCCGGGGCGGTCACCACCACGTCGGTCCCGCGGCGCAGCGTGCGGCCGGGCCCCGCTCGGGGCCCGGCCGCACCCGCCCTGGGAAGGAAATGCGAGGTCATCCATGCTTCGTACGCCACTGCTGGCCGCGGCGCGCTCCACCGCGTGCCGCCGGCTCGTCGAGCGCGCCCCCGTGACCCGGGGGCTGGTGGACCGGTTCGTCGCCGGGTCCACCCAGGAGCAGGCGCTCCCCAAGGTCGCCGAGCTCACCCGGGACCGCTACGTCACCCTGGACCACCTGGGGGAGGACACCACCGACGCCGAGCAGGCCCAGGACACGGTGGACGCCTACACCCGGCTGCTGGCCGCGCTGGGCGAGGCGGGCCTGGCCGGCCGGGCCGAGGTGTCGGTGAAACTGTCGGCCGTGGGGCAGTTCCTGCCGGCCGACGGCGAGAAGATCGCGCTGGACAACGCCCGCGAGATCTGCCGGGCGGCCCAGGAGGCGGGCACCACCGTCACCCTGGACATGGAGGACCACACGACGGTCGACTCCACCCTGTCCATCCTGCGCCAGCTGCGGGTGGACTTCCCCTGGGTGGGCGCCGTGCTCCAGGCCTACCTGCACCGCACCGAGGCCGACTGCCGCGACCTGAGCGGGGAGGGCTCGCGGGTGCGGCTGTGCAAGGGCGCCTACGACGAGCCCGCCTCGGTCGCCTACAAGGACAAGGCCGAGGTGGACCGGGCCTACGTGCGCTGCCTGAAGATCCTCATGGCGGGCGAGGGCTACCCGATGGTGGCCTCGCACGACCCGCGCATGGTGGCGATCGCCCAGAAGCTCGCGGCCACCGCGGGCCGCTCGGAGGACGAGTACGAGCACCAGATGCTCTACGGCATCCGCGACAACGAGCAGGTGCGCCTGGCCGCCGAGGGCAAGCGCATGCGCGTCTACGTCCCCTACGGCGACGAGTGGTACGGCTACTTCATGCGCCGCCTGGCCGAGCGCCCGGCGAACATGGTGTTCTTCGCCCGCTCCCTGATCACCCGCGGCTGACCCCGCCGCGGCCCGCCCCCGGGCCCGGCTCCGCGGCCGATCCCGCGGACACCCGGACCCGGGCGCGCCTTCCCTCCTCCCTTGTTGATCTCGGGTAAGTCGGGGTTATACCGGCCGGTACAAGGCCGACTTCCCCGAGATCAACAACGCGGTCCGCCCACCGCCGCCCCCGCGGCGGCCACGAACGCGGCGATCGCCGGGTGCGCACCTCCGCCCGCGCGGAAGGCCACCTTCGAGCGGCGGAACAGCGGCAGCGCGGTCAGCACCACGCCCTCGGCGGGCGGGGCGGTGGCCGTCTCGGGGACGAACCCCACCCCCTGCCCGATGGCGGCCAGGGACAGCACCGTGCGGAAGTCGTTGACCTGGTGGCGGATCCTCGGCTGGAACCCGGCCGCCTGACAGGCGCGCACGACCATCGCGTGGCCGGTCGTGCCGTCCCGCGCGGTGATCCACGGGGCCTCGGAGCAGGGGCCGAGCAGCTCCGCCAGGGTGCCGTCCCCGGAGGCCCCCACCGCGGCGGCCCCGCCCGCGGCACCCGTGGCCAGGTACATCGGCTCCTCCAGCAGGGAGACCTCCTCGACCGTGGCGTCCGGCGGCGCGGGGACGAAGTCGTAGTCGTGCACGAGCGCCACGTCGAGGTCGCCGGCGCGCAGGGCGTCGGAGACCCGCGCCGAGTCGATCTCCTGGAGCATCGGCTCCAGCCCGGGGTGCCTCCGGGCCAGCTCGGCCAGGGCGGCGGGGACGATGGTGTGCCCGCCGGAGGGGAAGGTCCCGATGCGCAGCGACCCGCCGATGCCCTCCCGGGCGCCGGCGAGCTCGGCGGCGGCCAGCTCCAGGCGCTCCAGCACGGCGTCGGCGTGGGCGACCAGGGTCCGGCCCGCGGGGGTGAGGACCACGCGCCTGCCACTGCGCTCCAGCAGGGCCACGCCCGCCTCGCGCTCCAGCGCGTTCAGCTGCTGGGAGACGGCGGACGCGGTGAAGGTCAGCGCCTCGGCCACGGCCGTGATCGTGCCCCGCCGGTCCAGCTCGCGGAGCAGGTGGAGGCGGCGAACATCAAGCATAAGTTCAGCTTAGGTGTTCCGGTAGAAATCAGAAATGGACCTACAGGGTCAGCGGGGGCAGGCTGGGACCCATGACGCCCGATCCGATCTTCACCGGCCTGTACGTCCCGTTGGTGACCCCGTTCACCGACGACCTGCGCCTGGCCCCCGACGCGCTGGCCCGCCTCGCCGACGAGGCGTTGTCGGCCGGCGCCTCCGGGCTCGTCGCGCTCGGCACCACCGCGGAGGCGGCCACGCTGACCGCGGAGGAGAAGCGGACCGTCGTGCGCGTGTGCGCAGCGGCCTGCCGGGAGCACGGCGCCCCGCTGATCGTCGGGGTCGGCACCAATGACACCGCGGCCGCCGTCGAGACGCTGCGGGAACTGGCGGCCGCCGGCGACGCGGCCGCGGCGCTGGTCCCCGCCCCGCCCTACATCCGGCCCGGCCAGGCGGGCACGCTGGCGCACTTCAGCGCGCTGTCCGATCAGGGCGGCCTTCCGCTGATCGTGTACGACATCCCCTACCGGACCGGGCAGGCCCTCACCCCCGAGACGCTCGCCGCTCTCGGCCGCCTCCCCAGGGTCGTCGGGGTCAAGCACGCGACCGGCGCGATCGACGCGGCCGCGGTCGAGCTGCTCGCCGACCCGCCGGAGGGCTTCTCCGTGCTCGGCGGCGACGACGCCGTCCTCTCGCCGCTTCTCGCGGCCGGCGCCCACGGCGCGATCGCCGCCTCGTCCAACCTGCGCACCGCCGACTTCGCCGAACTGGTCTCCCTGTGGCGCAGCGGCGCCGGCGGGCCCGCCCGAAGGCTGGGCGCCGAACTGTCCCGGCTGTCCGCCGCGCTTTTCGCCGAGCCGAACCCGACGGTGATCAAGGGCGTCCTGCAGGCCCAGGGGCGCATCCCCTGCCCGGCCGTCCGGATGCCGCTGCTCGCCGCCTCCGCCGAGTCGGTCCGCAGGGCCCTGCCCTTGGCGGGTCCCCGCGCACGCCGCGGGTCCCTGGCCCCGGCCTGACAGCCCCTTCGTTGTCGATCTCGGGGAAGTCGGCCTTAAGAGCTCCCTCATAAGGCCGACTTCCCCGAGATCGCCTCGGAGGAAGCGGACCCCGGCCCGCACGGTGCGGGCCGGGGCCGGTCGGCTTCCTCAGTCGTCCTCAGTACGGGCGGTCGCCCACGATGGCGACGCGCTCGGCGACGCGCGGGTGGGGGTGGTAGTCGTTGACCGCGTAGTGCTGGGTGGCGCGGTTGTCCCAGAACGCGATCGAGTTCTTCTCCCACCGGAACCGCACCTGGTACTCGGGCACGTGCGCCTGCTGGAAGAGGTAGCGCAGCAGCGCGTCGCTCTCCTCGCGCTCCATGCCCAGGATGCGGGTGGTGAAGGAGACGTTCACGAACAGCGTCTTGCGGCCGGTCTCGGGGTGGGTGCGCACCACGGGGTGGTGCACCGGCGGGAAGCGGTCCTGCCACTCCAGCAGGCGCTCGCGGTCCAGGAAGCGCGCGAAGCCCGGGATCACGTCGTGCTCGGCGACGGCCCCGTCGATGCGGGCCTTGACCTCCTCAGGGAGGTTGTCGTAGGCGGCGGCCATGTCCGCCCACATCGTGTCCCCGCCCTGCGGCGGAACCTCGACCAGGCGCAGGATCGCCCCCAGGGCCGGCTCGCGCCGCCAGGTCACGTCGGTGTGCCAGACGTTCTCGTAGCTCGGCGGCATCTTCCCCTTGGCGAAGCGCGCAATGACGGCGTCGTCGCCCTGGTCGATGAAGGGGTTGGTCTCCAGGTCGCCCCACATGCGGGCGATCTCCTGCTGCCGCTCGGAGGTGATCGGCTGGTCGCGGAAGAAGACCACCTTGAACTCCAGCAGCGCGCGGTGGATCTCGGCGCGCAGCTCCTCGGAGATCTCCTCGCGCAGGTCCACGCCGTGGATCTCCGCGCCGATCACGGGGCCGAGGGGGCGGACGTCGATGAGGCGGTACGGCGCGGACTCCTGGGTGTCGGCGAGGCGGCGCAGGGAGCGCGGCCCCTCCACGACGGCGTCGTCGACGGTGCGCGCCTCGCGCAGCGCGGCGGTCGGGTTCTCGGTGACGGTCATACGGTCCGTACCTCTCTTCTCGGTTCTTCTTTCGGGGGTACTGGCTTCGGGGGGACGCCGATCGCGGATCGCCTCACGGATCACCGGGTCGGGGTCGGACGGGAGGCGGGGCGACGAAGCGTCGTACTGGGAATGCCGTGAGTGATGGTCGTCGGGTGGCCGAACGCGGGTCCGTCCTGCCGGGGGCATGCGAGGGCGGGCCGCGACAAGCTCAGGGCTCAGGCGGGTCCGCGCCGGAACGGCGGCTAGGACGGGGTCGTCAGGGAGGCAGGGATAGGGGAGTGCTCAGGGAACGAGCGCGACAGACCGGGTGAGGCGGGGCGACGGGCGCGGAACGGGACGCGGAACACGTCCGGTCGTCCAGGCGGTCGCCCGAGGCGGCGCGGTGGGCGCGCAAAAGCGCGCGACGGAGCGCCGGCCTAGGCGGTGAAAGGAGGAGACCCCAGGCGGCCGCGGAGGAGGATCACCCCGGCGGCCCCACGGCGACGGGCGCCGCGGTCGCGTCGACTCGGACGAAGCGTCCGGAGGAGGCGGGGGTCTGTGGTCATGGCGCCGAGCATGGGGGCCGCGCCCCGTTCCTGTCAAGGCGAGGGGCCGCCGGGACACCTCCCGGGCGCCGCCTCCGGGGCCCTATGGAGCCGAACGAGTCCGAGACGTGATGGATGCCGGGGAACCCGGTGAGGAGGCCGCACGTTACGTTGAAGGCAGTAGACCCACGGCCCTGGAAAGGCTTGCACAGACATGCGGATGAGGAGTTCCAATCCCGTCCTGAAGCGGGCGATGCAGTCCGGTCAGGGCGGCGGGTACGGCGGACAGGCCTACGGCTATCAGCAGCCCTACGGCCAGCCCGGCTACGCACAGCCCGGACAGCCCCAGCCGGGGTACGGGCAGGACGCCTACGGCTACCCCCAGCCGGGCGCCTACGGCCAGCCCCCCATGGCGCCCGCCCAGGGACGGCTGACCATCGACGACGTGGTCGTCAAGACCGGCCTGACGCTCGGCATGGTCCTCGTCACGGCGGTCATCAACTACTTCATCGGCTGGATGGGCGGGGACTCGGGCGCCGGCCTGGCGATGACCCTCACCTTCGTCGGTGCCATCGGCGGCCTGATCCTGGGCCTGGTCATCGCGTTCAAGGGCTCCACCAACCCGGCCCTGATCCTCACCTACGCCGCCCTTGAGGGCCTGTTCGTCGGCGGGTTCAGCTACATCCTCGAGGTGCAGCTCTTCAGGCAGGGGGTGGCCGACGCCACCACCGGCTCGCTGGCGGTGCCGGCGATCTTCGGCACGCTCTTCGTCGCCGGGACCATGCTGGCCCTGTACAAGTTCAAGGTCATCCGGGTCACCAACACCTTCGTCAAGGTGGTCTCGGCCGCGGCCATCGGCTTCTTCGTGCTGATCCTGGCCAACTTCCTGCTGGGCTTCTTCATCGACGGCGGCCTGGGCCTGCGCACCGCCAGCCCGCTGGGCCTGCTCGTCAGCGCGGTCGCGGTCGTGCTGGCCGCCGCGGTCCTGGCGATCGAGTTCAAGAACGTCGACGACGCCCTGGAGATGGGCCTGCCGGAGAAGTTCTCCTGGCAGCTCGCCTTCGGCCTGACCGTGACCCTGGTCTGGCTCTACATCGAGATCCTGCGAATGATCTGGATCCTGAAGTCGATGTTCGCCGAATAACCGGTCCACCGGTGCGGCCCCCTCAGGCCCGCACCGGCCGCACGGGCACCCGCCTCACGGGAAAGGCGCCGCACCCCGAACGGGGAGCGGCGCCTTTCCTGCGCCGGGGACGCCTCAGGAACGCTGCCGCGGAATGGGCTGGTGGCTCCGGTGCCGGCGCATGTACTCCTGCACGATGGCGTGCGCGTACCCGCGACTGAGCGCGTACTCGTCGGCGAGCCACGCGCTGCGCTCGGAGCAGCGGGTCAGTGACGGACCTTTGTCGAGGGTCTCGAACCACTCGGGGAGTTCGCGGCCGGTAACGGACGGGATGCGGGCGAGCAGCTGGGCGTGGATCTCCGGCGAGTGGGTCACCGCCATGGGTGGCACCTCCGATGATGAGCGGCACTTACCAGCGACCTTGCATCAGGATGAAGGCTCGGACAAGCCCCGGTGACCGGGTTTTACCTTCGGTTTCGCCCACCGGGGCGCCCCGATGGCCCGGGACGCCCCGATTCCTCCGCATCCTCGGAATCCTCCGGATCCTCGGAGCGGGGTCAGCTCAGCCGCTCGAAGACGGCCGCCATGCCCTGGCCGCCGCCCACGCACATGGTCTCCAGGCCGAAGGTCTTGTCGTGGAAGCTCAGCCCGTTGAGCAGCGTGCCGGTGATGCGCGCGCCGGTCATGCCGAAGGGGTGGCCCACGGCGATCGCCCCGCCGTTGACGTTGAGCTGGCTCTCGATGTCGATGCCCAGGTCGTCGGCGGAGGGCAGCACCTGCGCGGCGAAGGCCTCGTTGATCTCGACCAGGTCGATGTCGGAGATGGTCATGTTGGCCCGGGCCAGCGCCTGCCGGGAGGCCTCCACCGGGCCCAGCCCCATGATCTCCGGGGACAGCGCGCTCACCCCGGTGGACACGATCCGCGCCAGCGGGGTCAGGCCGAGCTGCGCCGCCTTGGCGTCGCTCATGATCACCACGGCGGCGGCGCCGTCGTTGAGCGGGCAGCAGTTGCCGGCGGTGACCGTGCCGTCCGGCCGGAAGACCGGCTTGAGCTCGGAGACCTTCTCGTAGGTCGTGCCCGGCCGGGGGCCGTCGTCGGTGTCGGCGACCGAGCCGTCGGGCAGCGTGACCGGGCTGATCTCCCGGGACCAGAACCCGTTCTCGATCGCCTGCTCGGCGCGGTTCTGCGAGCGCACCCCGAACGCGTCCTGGCGCTCCCGGGAGATGCCGCGCATCTGGGCGACGTTCTCGGCGGTCTGGCCCATGGTGATGTAGACGTCCGGCAGCTCCCCGTCCTCGCGCGGGTCGCTCCAGGTGTCGGCGCCGCCCTCGGCGCGGCGGGCCGTGCGCTCCTCGGCGCCGGCGAAGAGCGGGTTCTTGGTGTCGGGCAGGGTGTCGCTGTTGCCCTTGGCGTACCGGCTGACCATCTCCACCCCGGCCGAGACGAACACGTCGCCCTCCCCGGCCTTGATGGCGTGGTAGGCCATCCGGGTCGTCTGGAGGCTGGAGGAGCAGTACCGGGTCAGGGTGGCGCCGGGCACCGTGTCCCAGCCGAGCTGCACCGCGACCACGCGGGCCAGGTTGTGGCCCTGCTCGCCGCCGGGCAGACCGCAGCCCAGCAGCAGGTCGTCGATGTCCTTCGGGTCCAGCTGCGGCACCTTGGCCAGCGCCGCCGTGATGATCTGTGCGGTGATGTCGTCGGGCCTCAGGTCCTTCAGAGACCCCTTGAAGGCGCGCCCGATGGGGGAGCGCGCGGTCGCGACGATGACGGCTTCAGGCATGCTCGCGGCCCTTCTCGCGATGGTCCGTACGTTCTGCGGGTCTGCGGTGGTAGATCCCGTTATTACCAGCAAGTTAACCTGTCGGCCGCCGGACGCCGAGCGCCGGGGTGCCGGATGTGCGCGCCCGCGGGCGCGCTCAGGCGCGCGAGTGCGCGGCGTCCTGCGCCCCGCCGCCCTGCTCCGGGGGCCCACCGCCCTCCTGTTCCTGCGGGCGCTCCCGGGCCGCCCGGTGCAGCAGGGCCGCCCACCGGCCTCGCGGGCCGCGCTCGCGCCCGGCCACCCGCACGCCGGTGACCTCGGTGCCCGCCTCCTCGGCGGCCTCGACCGCGGCCCGGTCCACCGGCAGGACGCCTTCGCCGGCGCGCCGGTCCAGCGGCACCTCCAGCTCGGGCAGCAGCCCCAGCGCGGCGCACGCCGAGGGCAGGACCGCGATCGCCGCATGGGCGTACCCGCGCGCGGAGGGGTGGAACCGGTCCGGCCCGAAGAGCTCGTCGGGGCGGGCGACGAAGTCGTCGGCGAGCAGGTCGGTCAGCGAGACCGTGCGCCCGCCCTCCTCCACCACCGCGATGGTCTGGGCGGCGGCCAGCTGGCGCGAGGCGCGCCGGGCGACGGTCCGCAGGGGCTGTCCGATCGGGCGCACGCTGCCCAGGTCGGGGCAGGTGGCCACGACCACCGCGGTGCCGTCGGCGTGCAGGGCGCGCACCACGCTCTGCAGGTGGTGCACGGCGTCGGCGGGGCGCACCCGGTGGATGACGTCGTTGGCGCCGATGAACACCACCGCCAGGTCGGGCACCTCGCCCTCCAGCAGCCCGGCCTGGCGCACCAGGTCGGCCGAGGTGGCGCCGACCTTGGCGGTGCTGCGCAGCCGCACCGGCCGCCCGGCGACCTCGGCGATCCCGGCGGCCAGCAGCGCGCCGGGGGTCTGCGGCCCCTCGGTCAGCGCGAACCCGGCGGCGGTGGAGTCGCCCATGACGGCGAAGGAGACCGGCGGCCCCGCGCCGCGGCCGTAGACGCCCTCCACCTCCGGGGGCGTCCACGAGGTGAACCCGATGGCCCGGTGGGCCAGGCGCGCCTGCAGGTACAGCAGCGCCATGGTGCCCGCCCCGAGAAGGGTGAGCCCGCCCCCGCCGAACGCGGTGGCGGTCGCGATCCTCCTGGCCCGTGCGGCGCGCAGCATGGCCCCCTCCTCCTGCACCTTCGCTACCGGCGGCCCCCTTGGGTCCGCTATGAGGATGCCCCCCGCGCGCCCGCCGTACGCACCGGTAGCCTCGCGTCCCGGACCCGGGCGGGGACCGCGGCGCCCTTGTAGTGTCGGTGCCACCAGGGGAGAGGGCCCCCACCAGGGGCGCCGATCCCGGACAATGGCGTTCAGAAGGGGAGCCCCGATGCGGGTGCACCAGTCGTTGATCGATCTCGTCGGAGACACCCCGCTGCTGCGGCTGAACAAGGTGACCGAAGGCCTGGCGCCGACCGTGCTGGCCAAGGTGGAGTACTTCAACCCCGGCGGATCCGTGAAGGACCGCATCGCGCTCCGGATGATCGAGCAGGCCGAGAAGGACGGCCTGATCGGTCCCGGCGGCACCATCGTCGAGCCGACCTCCGGCAACACCGGGGTGGGGCTGGCGATCGTCGCCGCCCAGCGCGGGTACCGCTGCGTGTTCGTCTGCCCCGACAAGGTGGGCAACGACAAGCTCGCCGTCCTGCGGGCCTACGGCGCCGAGGTGGTGGTGTGCCCGACCACGGTCGCCCCCGACCACCCCGATTCCTACTACTCGGTCTCGGACCGCCTGGCCGAGTCCATCCCGGGGGCCTGGAAGCCGGACCAGTACGCCAACCGGAACAACCCCGAGTCGCACTACCGCTCCACCGGCCCGGAGATCTGGGAGCAGACCGAGGGGCGCATCACCCACTTCGTGGCCGGGATCGGCACCGGCGGCACCATCACCGGCGCCGGGCGCTACCTCAAGGAGGTCTCGGAGGGGCGGGTCAAGGTCATCGGCGCCGACCCGGAGGGCTCGGTCTACTCCGGCGGCAGCGGCCGGCCCTACCTGGTGGAGGGCGTCGGCGAGGACATCTGGCCCGAGACCTACGACCCGCAGATCTGCGACGACGTCGTCGCGGTCAGCGACAAGGACTCCTTCCTCATGACGCGCCGCCTGGCCAAGGAGGAGACGCTGCTGGTGGGCGGCTCCTGCGGCACGGCGGTGGAGGCGGCGCTGCGGGTGGCCGCCACGGCCTCCCCCGACGACGTGATCGTGGTGCTGCTGCCCGACGGCGGCCGCGGGTACCTGGGCAAGATCTTCAACGACGAGTGGATGGCCGACTACGGCTTCCTGTCCGCCCAGACCGAGGAGCCCACCGCCGGGGACGTGCTCGCCGGGAAGGGGCCCACGCTGCCCGAGTTCGTGCACGTCCACCCGCACGAGACGGTGGGCACCGCGGTCGACGTCATGCGCGAGTACGGGGTGAGCCAGCTCCCGGTGATGAAGGAGGAGCCGCCGGTCATGGCGGCCGAGGTGGTCGGCTCCATCGCCGAGCGCGACGTGCTGGACGCGCTGTTCGCCTCGCGGGCGCGCCTGCAGGACACGGTCGCCGACCACATGAGCGCGCCGCTGCCGGTGGTCGGCGGCGGCGAGCCGGTCAGCCGGTGCGTGGAGCTGCTGCGCGGCGCCGGCGCGCTGGTGGTGCTGCGCGACGGCAAGCCGGCCGGGGTGCTCACCCGCCAGGACCTGCTGGCCCACATGGCCGGCTGACCCGGGGGCGGGACGGCGCGGTCCCCGCCGGGCGGGGGCCGCACGCACCGGACCGGCGGGCGCCTATTACAGTGCACCACGTCATTACCCGTCGGTAGATTCGAGGCTGCAGGTGGCACGGCTGATGTCCTGGGTCGCGCGCGGGCTGTGGTCCTGGGCCCGCCGCCACGCCGACGTGCGCGCGGGCACCCGCGCGGCCCGCCGGTTCGCCGCCTACGGGCCGGGAACCTCGATCGCCTTCCCCACCGCCACCGTCTTCGGCGAGCCCTGGATCACTCTGGGAGCGCACACCCTCATCGGCGCCGACATCACCCTGACCGCGGGCATGCTGCCCGGCATGGAGCTGGGGCCCGAACCGCTGCTGCGGATCGGCGACGGCTGCACCATCGGGCGCGGCTCGCACGTGGTGGCGCACTGCTCCGTCGAGATCGGCGACCACGTGTTCACCGGCCCCTACGTCTACATCACCGACCAGAACCACGTGTACAGCGACCCGCACACCCCGGTCGGGCTGCAGTGGCCCCAGGACGCCCCGGTGCGGATCGGCTCGGGCACCTGGATCGGCGCCAACGCGGTGGTGCTGCCCGGCGCGCGCCTGGGCCGCAACTGCGTGGTGGCGGCCGGCACCGTGGTGCGGCCCGGCTCCTACGCCGACCACAGCGTGATCGCGGGGGTGCCGGGCAAGGTGGTGCGCCGCTTCGAGGAGGAGGCGGGCTGGACCCCGCCGCTGCGCCCGGCCGAGCAGAGCGGCGCCCACCCGGCCCGCCGCGGCTGCTCCGGCACCGCCCCGGCCGAGGAGTAGGGCCGCGCGGGGCCGTGCGGACTAGTGTGGGCCCATGACGTTCGACGGGTTTGAGACGCTGGCGATCCACGCCGGTCAGGAGGCCGACACCGAGACCGGTGCGGTCGTCGTCCCCATCTACCAGACCAGCACCTACGCCCAGGACGGCGTGGGCGGGCTGCGCGGCGGCTACGAGTACTCGCGCACCGCCAACCCCACCCGCAAGGCGCTGGAGGAGTGCCTGGCCGCGCTCGAGTCCGGCGCGCGGGGCCTGGCCTTCGCCTCGGGCATGGCGGCCGAGGACACCCTGCTGCGCACCGTCGCGGGCCCGGGCGACCACGTGATCATCCCCGGCGACGCCTACGGCGGCACCTTCCGGCTCTTCTCCAAGGTGCTGGAGCGCTGGGGGGTGGCCTGGGAGGCGGTGCCGCAGACCGACCCCGAGGCGGTGCGGGCCGCGATCCGGCCGGAGACCGTGGCGATCTGGACCGAGACGCCGACCAACCCGCTGCTCAACATCACCGACATCGAGGCCCTGGCCGGGATCGCGCACGACGCCGGCGCGCTGTTCGTGGTGGACAACACCTTCGCCTCGCCCTACCTGCAGCGGCCGCTGGCCCTGGGTGCCGACGTGGTGGTGCACTCGACCACCAAGTACCTGGGCGGCCACTCCGACGTGGTCGGCGGCGCGCTGGTGGTCGCCGACCCGGAGCTGGGCGAGCGCCTGGCCTTCCACCAGAACACCATGGGCGCGGTCGCCGGGCCCTTCGACGCCTGGCTCGCCCTGCGCGGGGCCAAGACGCTGGGCGTGCGCATGGACCGGCACTGCGCCAACGCCGAGCGGGTCGCCGAGGCGCTGCGCCACCACCCGGGGGTGTCCGAGGTGATCTACCCGGGCCTGGCCGAGCACCCCGGGCACAAGGTCGCGGCCCGGCAGATGCGCGCCTTCGGCGGGATGCTCTCCTTCCGGCTGCGCGACGGGGAGAAGGCCGCGCTGCGGGTGTGCGAGCGCACCCAGGTGTTCACCCTGGGCGAGTCGCTGGGCGGGGTGGAGTCGCTCATCGAGCACCCGGCGCGGATGACGCACGCCTCGACGGCCGGTTCCCCGCTGGAGGTGCCGGGCGACCTGGTGCGGCTCTCGGTCGGCATCGAGTCCGGCGACGACCTGGTGGCCGACCTGCTCGCGGCGCTGGACTGAGCCGCCGCCCGCGACGCCCCCTTCTGCGGCCCCTCCCGCCGCCGGCGCCCCGCGCGCCCGCACCGGGGAGGGGCCGCGGGCCTCACACCCGGGCGCGGTAGGCGGCCAGGCGGGCGTCCAGGCCGTCCCCGTAGTCCCGGAAGGACCGGTGCACCGGGCGCTCGGCGGTGCCCGGCTCGGTCCCGGCGATGACCGCGCGCACCGCGCGGGCCACCGCCCCGGGCTCGGGGAGCAGGCCCAGCGGCAGGTAGCGGGTGCGGTCGAGGGCGACCCAGCCGTCGGCGTCCATCCGTCCGAAGCGCCAGCCGCTCTCCTCGTCCCAGACGAAGCGCAGTCGCCCGCCGTCGGCGGCGCGGGTGACCACCGTGGCGTCGCGGGGGTCCATCGGGTCGTTCCAGTGGTCGAGCACCTCGGTCCCGCCGCCGGTCAGCGCGGCGGCGACCGCGTCCACGTAGGGCTGGGGCAGCAGCACCCACTCCGGGGAGTAGGGCGCGGGCATCAGGCCGTTTCCGTTCACGGCGCGTTCCTTGTCTAGGACAGTGCGAAATGGGTGGAGAGGGAAGAAGGCCGCGATCTCGGCCGCGACCTGGGGCGGGTGTGAGCGCCGTTCCGTTCCGGCCGTGTCCCGGTGGAGGAATGGACGGGTGCTCGGTCCGCTGGGGCCGAAGTTAAGCGGTGCTCGGCGGTGGTGCCAGTGGGCCGCGCGTGCGTTGTCAAGACGTGATGCTCTTTTCCGCTCCCGCGTCCGCCCTGTTCGCCGAACGGTGGTGTCCGCGTCTTTTCCGTCCACCTGGTGTCGTTCGATGTCCGATTTTCATCCGGGAATCCGATTTCCTGGTGCTCTGTTCCCGGTTCATCCGGTGCTCCGTTCCCGGTCGTGCGTGTCCGGCGCGGGCCGGACACGCGCCTCCTCGCGGGGAGGCCGGTACCCGGGACGATCCGCGGCCGCTGCGGCACGCGGCCCGACGGCCCTTCAGAGCAGGGCGCCGGTCCGGTCGCTGCGGCCGTCGCCGGCGTGCCCGTCCTCGCGGGCGCGGCGGTAGGCGGTCTCCTCGCCCAGGCTCTCGGGGAAGCAGAGCCCGGACAGGGTGCGGCCGGCGCCGGAGAACGACCGGTTGTCGCCTCCGTCGCGCAGCGCGCGGTAGCGGCCGCGGTCGTTGCGCTTGATCCCGATGGAGGCGGCGATCAGCAGCCCCAGCAGGGTGCTGAAGAAGACCACGAGGACCAGCAGCAGGATCCCGATGACCAGGGGCATCTTTCGTCCTCCTTTCGAACCGCGTGCGCCCCGCGGGGCCCACGCGACCCCGGGCGATCCCCGGGGGAGGAATGCGGGCCGAGTCGGCCGGGAGGAGAATGATCGACTTTTCCGCGCTCTCCTGTTCAGCTTCATCGGATTCATTCCTATGATTATCACCATCGGTGTTCGGCGACGTTGCGTCAAGACCGTTGAGTAGAATTATTGGTACGAATCGGCGAACGGGAGCGCGCAATGGAGCCTCGGCACCTGGAGATCGCCCAGGACCTCATGGAGGACATCGACCAGGGGCGCTACGCCCCGGGCGCGCCGCTCCCCACCGAGGACCGGCTGATGGAGCTCTACGGCACCTCCCGCAACACCGTGCGCCGCGCGATGCAGGAGCTCACCAACCGCGGCAGGATCGACATCAAGCAGGGCAGCGGCAGCACCGTGCGCCGCTACCGGCCCACCACCCACCTGGCCAGCTCGGCCGAGGGCGAGGCCGACGACGAGCGCTACGCGGCCTACGTCCGGCGGATGCGCACCGAGCAGGGCATCGAGCCCAACCAGCGGCTCCGGGTCATCGTCGAGGCCGCGGGGCCGCCCGTGGCCGACCTGCTGGAGCTGGGCCCCGGCGAGGAGGACCGGTACGTGGTGATCCGCCGGTGCGACCGCTACCTGGCCGGGCGGCTGTGGCAGCGCCAGCTCTCCTACTACCCGCGCCGCCTGGCCCTGGACTCCGACAAGGGCGCCGAGCTGATGACGCCCGAGGACATCCAGCGCGGGACCAGGACGCTGCTCGCGGAGATGGGCTACCCCCAGACCCGCTCCTGGGACGTGGTGGGGGCCAAGATGCCCTCGCTGAAGGACTCCACGCTGTTCGGGATCGGCCCGGGGATCCCGCTGATCGTGCACGACCGGCTCGCCTACTCGGGAGGCGAGCCGATCCGGTTCACCAAGACGCTGATGCCGGCCGACCGCCACCAGCTCATGTACTTCGAGGGCGAGATGACCCCCGACCAGCTGCGCGCCGGTACCGACCTGAACATCTACGACCACTGAGGGGCGGCCGCAGGGGTACGGCCGCGGGGGCGCCCTAGCGCAGCCCCGCCGACGGCCGGGCCCCGTCGCGGAAGGCGAGTCCGACCACGCGGCGGCCGGATACCGACAGGGGGCCTTGTTCGGGGTCGTCGCGCAGGGAGCGGTAGCCGCCCTTGCGGTCGCGGCTGCGGATGCCGAGGGAGACGGCGAGCAGGAACCCCAGGGCGAGGCCGGTGACCACCAGCCCCGCGACCACCAGAAGGACCGCCATGGGGCGCCCTCCTTCCCGGTCTCGGGCCCGCCAGGGGGTGGAAGGCGGGGGAGTCGGTGCCGGGATCGGCGTCGATCCACGGAGTATCGTCGGTGGTCCCACCCATGGATGAGGTGGGATCAAGATAGCGGTTTGGACTTGTTGGTACAGGCTGCATACCCATCGAGGAACCCTTCATGCGCGAGGAGAGCAGATATCGGAGGATCGCCCGGATCCTCCGCCGGGAGATCCAGAGCGGCGGGCTCGCTCCGGGGGACCGGCTGGACTCGGAGAAGGAGCTGGAAGAGCGCTTCGAGGCCTCGCGCAACACCGTGCGCCTGGCCCTGGGGATGCTGCGCAACCAGGGCCTGGTGGTGAGCCACCCGGGGCGGGGGCACTTCGTCCACGACGTGCTTCCGGTGACCTATTACGCCAACCGCACCGCCCAGCAGACCGGCTCGGGGATCGAGTTCGCGGCCTTCGGGGCCGGTGCGCGCGTGGCCGAGCTGCTCATCGAGAGCGCCTCGGCCGAGGTCGGCAGCCGGCTGCGGATCTCCGAGGGCGAGCGGGTGGTGGTGCGCCGCACCTACGGGTACGTGGACGGCCGCTGCACCATGCGCCGCACCTCCTACTACCCGATGGACATCGCCGAGGGCAGCCCGCTGATGCACCCTGCCGACCTGCCCGAGGGGGCGGGGGCGGTGCTGGCGGGGCTCGGCCACCCCCAGGTGGGGCACGTGGACGAGCTGCAGACCCGCATGCCCACCCCCGAGGAGGGCGAGGAGCTGTCGATCGGGCAGGGCGTCCCGGTCCTGGAGCTGTACCGGACCGGGTACTCCGAAGCCCGGCCGGTCGTGCTCGAATGGGTGGTGTTCGCCGGGAACGGGGCCCGGTTCCAGTACGAGATCGACGACGTCGGGGCCTACCGGAGGGACTGACCCGCCGGGCGGACGAGCAGGGAGAGCGAAACAGCGATGAACGCGTCCAAGAGGACGGTCGTGGCCGACCACCTGCGCCAGGCCCTGCTGCGGGGCGACTACCAGCCGGGGGAGCGCCTGCCCCACGAGGAGGAGCTGGCCCGGCGCTTCGGGGTGTCCCGGGGGACGGTGCGCTCGGCGCTGCGCGCCCTGCAGGAGGAGGGGCGGCTGAGCATTCTGCCGGGGCGGGGCGCGGAGGTGCGCGAGTACAGCCCGATCGTCCACCTGGCCACCGAGGTGCGCGGGGAGCGGGACTCCGAGCGCTTCGAGACGGGGTACGCCCCGCACCTGAGGGCCAAGGGCCACGACTCGGTGGTCGAGGAGATCAAGGTCGTCATCGAGGAGGTCCGGCCCAAGGTCGGCAAGCGCCTGGGGCTGCCCGACGCCCCCGTGGACGCCGGGAACGGCGCGCCTTCCTCCCGCGACCGGCTGATCGTGGTCCGCGGCTGCGACCGGTTCGTGGACGGGGTGCTGTGGGAGTCGCAGACCAGCCACATGCCCTACGGCATCGCGGGGGACACCGAGCTGATGTCGCCCCAGCGTATCGGCCGGGGCATCGACCAGGTGCTGTCCGAACTGGGGTACCCCCGCGCGTGGTCCTGGGACGTGGTGGGGGCGCGCATGCCCAGCCCTGCCGAGACCGACGCCTTCGGCCTGCGCCCCGGGGTCGCCCTGCTCGTCCAGGAACGCGTCACCTACGCGGGCGAGCGGGCGGTCCGCTTCACCGAAACGGTGATGCCGGCCGACCGCCACCAACTCCTCTACGCCGACGGCGAGGCCCCGGAAGAGCTGCTCCTCCTCGCCTCGGACGTGAGCATCTTCGAGATCTGAGCGGATCCGAGCCGACACGTGACCGGCCGGGGCCCACCAGCCGCCCCTTCCCACAGGGGTGGTGCCCCGGTCGGCCGGCCCTCGAGCTCCTGCGCCCCGCGGGGGCGGCGACGGCGCAGCAGGTGCCCCGCTCGGGGCTGCTTGCCGGGTGGCGGGTCGCGGGGGTGACAGGGGGAGGGGCGGCGACGACGAGGAGGGGCGGTTCCCCGGGGCCTCCGGTCGGCAGCCGGGTCTCTCGCGGTCCGGGAACAGCGGCGACGGCCAAGCGGATACCCCGCTCGCGCCCGTCGGCCGGGCGGCGGGCCGCCGGGGTGCAGGGAGATGGGCAGCGACGAGAAGGGGCCCGTTCCTCAGGGGCGGCGGTCGGCAGCCGGGCCTCTGGTGGTCCGGGCCGGGCTCGCGGTCGGGGCCGGTCGCTTCCCGCCCGCGCCCGCGGCGCCCCGCCCGGCCCGCACCGGGCACCCTCTGACCAGTAGACCCCTTGTGACCTGCGGGAATACGCACCGTCATAGGGCGAGGCGGGCGGAGGCGCGCTGATCGACGCCCTAGGGCGGCCCATGGGTGCGATCCCGGCCAGACCAGAACGGGATTCGGTACCGCCGTGCCCGTATTGCCCCTGTTCGTCCGCCCCCCGAGGGGAGCGGGGGCAGCCGAGGAGGGGAAGGGGGCCCGGTCGCTCCGGGCCTGGTGTCGGCGTCGCCCCCTTGTTGGCTACGCGGAGCGACCGAGGGTGCTCTAATCGGGTTCGGTGTGCCGGTAGAGGGGGTGTCGGGTACCGAATCCCGTTCTGGTCTGGCCGCCACCGCACGCCCGCCCGGCCCCGGGGGCCGCGCCGGGGGCGCGTGAGGCCCGAACCCTCCTTGCGATCCGGGCAAACGGGACGCCCGGCGGGCCGTGTCCGCCGGAGACCGGACCGGAAGGGCGTGTTCTCCATCGTGAGTGGTGGTATCGCCACGCGATTGCACATTTCGTGGCGATACCACCACTCACGATGCCCAGCCGCCGCCTGGTGCGCCCGGTATGCCCGGAACGCGAAAAGGAAGGGGCCCGCCAGAGCCGAAGACGGCAGACCCCCGGCGGCCGACCGGCAACCCCGGGGAGCCGCCCCGCTTCGTCGTCGCCGCCTTCCCCCCTTTCGCCCCGGCGGCCCGGCACCCGGCCGGCAGGCGTGAGCGGGGTACCTGCTGTCCTGTCGTTGCCGCTGCTGTTGCCGGACCGCGAGTGGCCCGGCGGCCGACGGGCGGCCCCGGGGAACCGGCCTGCCTTCTCGTTGCCGCCCCTCCCCTGCGCCGAAGGGCCCCGCCGCCCGGCAAGCAGCCGTGAGCGGGGTACCTGCCGTCCCGTCGCCGCCCATCTCCCCGCACTCCGGCGGCCCGGCACCCGGCCGGGGCCCATGAGCGGGGTACCAGCCTGCGCCGTCGTCGCTGTTCACCGCCCGTACCGCAGGGGCCCCGCCGCCCGGCCGGGGACCGTGAGCGCGGGACCACCTGCCCCGTCGCCGCCGCTTGCTTGAACATTTGCACGCCCGGCACCCGACGACAGCCCTACCCCGCGGATCCCGCCCGGCTTCGCCGTTCCCACCCCGCCCTCTCAGGCCGGAGGCCAGCGCACCGCGCGCGGGTGGGAACGCGCCCGTGACGACAGCCAGGTCAGCGGTAGGCGCCGATGACGGCGGGGCCCAGGTCTCGGCCGTCGATGCGCAGGACGCGGCCTCCCCGGGCGGCGACCTCCCCGGCGAAGGACCGGGCCGCCTCCCCGCCCCCGGGGACGACCAGGGTCACAGCCGCCCGGGCCGCCGCCAGCGCGTCCAGCTCGGCGCGGGTCCGCTCCGCCGTCTCAGGGCGGGGCGGCCAGGCGAACTCCGGGTCACCGTCGCGGCCCAGGTGGGCCGTCGGCTCCCCGTCGGTCACCAGCACCACTGCCGGGGCCATCCCCCGGTGCCGGGCGAAGTGCTCCCGGGCCAGGCGCAGCGCGTGCTGCACGTTGCTGCCCTGGACCCGGGGCCCGGCCGGGGCCACCAGGTCCGTCGGCGACAGCCACCGCGCCGAGGAGTCGAAGCCCGCCACCCGCACGGCGTCCTGCGGGTACCTGCGGCGGGCCAGTGTGTACAGCGCCATGGCCGCCTCCCGCGCCGGGCCGAACAGGCCGCCGCGCACCATCGAGGAGGACAGGTCCACCAGCAGGCACACCGCGGCCGCGACCCGGTCCTCGCCCTCCACCACCCGCAGGTCCTCGGGGGACAGCGGCGCCGGCGGCGGTGACGACGGCGCGGCCGCCCGGCGCGCGGCTGCGGCCCGGACCGTGGCCACCGCGTCCAGGGGCGCCTGGGTCCCCGGCTCCCACGGCGCCGTGCCGATCGGTTCGGCGTCCGGCCGGAGCGCGTGGCCGCGGGCGGGACCGTGCCCGCCGCCCCCGCGCGGTCGGCGGGCGGAGGCCGAACCGCGCAGCGCCGCCTCGCCGAGCCGGTGCACCGCCCGGGGGGTCAGCCCGGGCCGCGACCGGCCGCCCGCCAACAGGCCCTCCGCGCGCAGGCGCGGCTCGATCCCCGCCAGCCGGTCGACCGCCTCGGCGGCCCTGGGGCCCAGCGCCCGCTCCACCAGGGCGCGAGCGGGCCCGTCCACCGGGAGCCCGCCGCCCTGCGCGGCGCGGTCCAGCAGCCCCTCCAACTCCTCCAGGTCCTCGGCCCCGACGGCCCCGACGGTGTCGGCGGTCCCGGAGGGCCACGCCGGGTCCGCGGCCAGGCCGACCGCCTCGGCGAACGCCGGGCCGCCGGGCCCGTCCGGGCCGGTCGGCACCGTCAGCCCGCGGACCAGGTCGGGGCGGCGCCGCAGCAGGGCCGCGGCCAACCGGTCGAGGGAGGCGGCCAGGCCGCCCTCCCGGGCCGCCAGGTCCAGCAGCCCGTCCGGCCCGGCGCGCCCGGACTCCGCGAACTCAGCGGACTCCGCGAACTCAGTGGACTCAGCGGACGCCTCGGGGCCCTGCGCGGCCGCCGCCCTCCGGGCCAGCACCTCGACCAGCTCGTCCAGGTCGCGCGGCCCCTCCGGGAAGAAGGCGCCGTGCTCGGCCATGAAACCTGCGAAGTCGGCCCGCTCGCCCCGGGCCTCGGCTTCCAGCAGCCCGCTCAGCGCGTCGGCCATGGCCGCGATCCGCTCCGGGGCCGGAAGGGCGGCGGCGCGCCACAGATCCTGCAGAAGGCTCTCGACCGTCCGCCGCGCCTCGTCCGACCTCCAGGGGTAGGGCTCGGCCATCAGGTGGCGCAGGGCGGCGGCGGTGTCCTCGGGCAGGGAGGCCAGCTCGCTCTCCCGGATCCGCGCCGTATCGGAGGGGTCGTCGGCCAGCTCCCGGAGTTCGAGGCCGATCGCCCGGTCCAGTTCGCCGCGGGCCCGGCGCAGCGCCCGCACCTGCTCCAGAAGCCGGTCCAGGCCCGGAACCCCCTGCGCGCCCTCCCGCAGCATCGTCCGCAGGGCCTCGTGCGGCCGCTTCCCGGCGAACACCTCCCGCCCGAGGTCGCGCAGGGCGCGCGCGGTGTCGAACGGCGGCGCGAGCGGATCGGGCCCGGGCCGGTAGGCGCGGTAGCGGACCCACTCGTCCCCGTGCCCGGCGTCGGCCTCACCTGTCACCGCGCCCACCCCTCGTCCTCAGCGAAGCCGAACGGCGCCCGCCCGCCCGGCAGCGGTCGGCACGCCTGGGAACAGGGCGAACCCGGCCGGACCGCCTGTGCCGGACCGCCTGTGCCGGGCCGACGGTGGTCCGGGAGGCGCGCCCTGGCCGGTCCCGCCTCACGTCCGGTACACCGACCGCTCTTCCGGACCGTCCTGTCCGGCGGCCTCGTCCTTGGACAGCCTCCGGGTCAGGTACAGCCCCTCCATGGCCAGCTCCAGCGCCGCCGCCGTCACCCCCGCGGCCGCCTCCGCGCCCTCCGGCGCACCGTCGGTCCCGTGCAGGTCGCCGTCCCGCCCGGCGGCGCGCTCGGTCAGCGCCCCCAGGCCCTCCAGCGGGCCCACCGAGGCGAGCAGGTCCGCCGCCGGCACCCCGGAACCCGCCTCGGCGGTCCCCCCGGAGGCGAAGTGCGCCTTCAGCGGCTCCAGGTCCTCCTCGCCGAACCGCTCCCGGAACACCTCCGCCGTCGCGCGCCGCAGCAGGTGCTCCAGCACCTCGGCCTCGCGCCCCTCCTCACCGGGCGCGAACTCGGCCTTGCCGCGCAGCGCCGGGACCGCCGGGGCCAGGTCGGCCACCCGGGCCACCGCGGCCTTCTCCCCGGCCAGCGCCGCCCGCCGCTCGGCCGACGCGGCGGCCGCCTCGACCGCGGCGAGCGCGAACCGGGCCGAGACCCCCGACCGGGCGTCCACCGACGGCGAGGCCCGCACCAGCCGGGCGAACCGCGCCACCGCCGCCACCAGGTGCCCGGGCACCAGGACCCGGCCCGCCGGGGCGGCCTCCTGGCGCACCAGCGCCTCCTCGTCGTCGACCGTCAGCGGGTAGTGGGTGCGCACCTCCGCGCCGAAGCGGTCCTTGAGCGGGGTGACGATCCGCCCCCGGTCGGTGTAGTCCTCCGGGTTGGCGGTGGCCACCACCAGCAGGTCCAGCGGGAGCCGGAGGGTGTACCCGCGCACCTGCACCTCCCGCTCCTCCAGCACCCCGAACAGCGCCACCTGTACCCGGGCGGCCAGGTCGGGCAGCTCGTCCAGGCCCAGCACGCCGCGGTTGGCCCGCGGCACCAGCCCGTAGTGCATCGACGCCGGGTCGTCCAGGCCCGCGCCCTGCGCCAGCCGCACCGGGTCGACGTCCCCGATCAGGTCGGCCACGGAGGTGTCGGGGGTGGCGAGCTTCTCCCGGTACCGCTCGCCCCGGTGGCGCCAGACCACCGGGAGGTCCGCGCCCAGGCGCCCCGCCGTCTCCCGGCAGCGCGGGCACACCGGCGCGAACGGGTCGTCGTTGACCGGGCACCCCTCCACCGCCGGCGACCAGTCGTCCAGCAGCGCGGCGACAGCGCGCTGCAGCCGCGTCTTGCCCTGCCCGCGCTCGCCCAGCAGCACGATGTCGTGGCGGGCCAGCAGCGCCCGTTCCACCTGTGGCAGCACGGTGGAACCGAACCCGACCAGCCCGGGAAGGCGGGGCCGTCCGGCGCGCATGCGATCCAGCAGCGCGCGGCGGACCTCCTCCTTGACGGGCAGCGGCACGCGGCCGGAGTCCCGCAGGGCGCCCAGGGTGGCGGGCAGTGCCTCGGGGGGCGTGCCGGCCGGTGCGCCGGTCGGTGGTGTGCTCGATGCGTCGGGGGGTGTGAGGGCGGACACGCAGGCGAGTCTATTAGCGGGGCGCCGGGTGTGCGGGATCGCCCTCATCGGCGGCGTTCGGTGAAATAAGGAGGCTCGGGGGAAGGTTTCACGTCCAGGGGCTGCAAGGATGGTCCCCCGGGCCGGCGCCCCGGCCCCGGAACGGACCGACGAACGATATGGGGTGCGACCAGTGGCCAGGTTCGGTGATGCGCTTGCGTCGGGCGCCGATCTGGTGAGCGCGGCCGAGAGAGCGGTGCAGGAGGCGGTGCGGTCGCTCGACGGCCCCCCGGACCTGATCTTCTTCTCGGTGTGCGGCACCGACACCGAGGAGGTCGTCCTCGCCGGTGAACGCGTGATGGGCATGGCGCCCGGCTCGGTGAGCATCGGATGCACCTCGGGCGGGGTGATCGGCGGCGGCCGCGGCGTGGAGGAGCAGGGCGCGGTGAGCGTGTGGGCGGCGCGCCTGCCCGACGTCGAGATGACCCCCTTCCAGCTGGACGTGGTCCCCGAGGGCGACCACCTGGCGGTCATCGGCATGCGCGAGCCCTCCGACGCGGACCGGGCGGCCCTGCTGCTCGCCGACCCCTACCGCTTCCCCGCCCAGTCGTTCGTGGAGCGCTCCACCGACGCGCTGGGCGGCCTGCCGCTGGTCGGCGGGCTGGCCGACGGCATGGGCGGGCAGGGCTCGGTGCGGCTGTTCTTCGAGGGCGAGGTGGTCGACGCCGGCGCCATCGGCCTGCTGCTGGGCGGCGAGGGCGTCGTGGGCACCATGGTCAGCCAGGGCTGCCGTCCGGTGGGCCCGGCTATGGCGGTCACCGGCTCCGAGGGCAACGTGGTCACCGGGCTGGCCGGGGTGCCCGCCTACGACCGGCTGGAGCAGCTCATCAACGCCCTGCCGCCGGAGGAGCAGGAGCTGGCGGCCGGGGGCGGCCTGCACATCGGCATCGCCATGGACGAGTACGCCGACCGGCACGAGCAGGGCGACTTCCTGATCCGCTCGGTGGTGGGCGCCGACCCCGACGAGAACAGTCTGACCATCGGCGACACCGTGGACGTGGGCCAGACCGTGCGGTTCCAGGTCCGCGACCGCGACACCGCCGACACCGACCTGCTGGAGCGGCTGGGCGTGTTCGGCGAGGACACCGGAGGCCGCTCGGCGGGCGTGCTGCTCTTCTCCTGCAACGGGCGGGGCGCCTCCATGTTCGGCACCGCCGACCACGACGTGCGCGCGGTCCGCCGGGCGCTCGGGGTGGAGGCGGTGACCGGGTTCTTCGCCGCCGGTGAGGTCGGCCCGGTCGCCGGCCGCAATCACGTGCACAGCTTCACGGCCTGCCTGCTGGCCTTCGGCGCCTGAGCACGGCCCGGCTCCGGCCCCGAGTCTTGTGCGGGGCCGGGGCCGGGGCCGGGCCGCCCCTCCGCGCCTCTCCGGCGCCCGTGCGGACGGCGGGGCATTCTCCCGGGTCCGACTCCGCATCGGCGCGGCGGCCGTGTCTGCGCATGTCGGCGTCCACGGGCCTGGACAGGCCCCGTCGACGATCCAAGCCCCCGTCGGACCTCCGAAGACCTCAGGAAGCGCGCCTCCGGAACGCGCGCGGAACTTGGACCGGTGAAAGGGACGCGGCCGCCGACCGCCTCGCCGTCGATGCTCCTCGCCCTGCTGGGCGCTTCCGGTGCGGAGGTCCGGCTCCCGGGGCTGTCCCGCCCTGTGGCCCCGAGGGCCGCGGGGCCCGTCCCAGCTCTCGTTCCCGACCGTGACCTGTGGTGGGGACGGCGGCCTCTCGGCGCAGGGGCCGGCAACGGAGCCGTGCCCGGAGTCGGGCATCGTTTCCCGTCTGCCGTCCAGGGAGGGGCGGTCAAGGATGCGGCAGGGCCGTCTCGGCCGTGTCCGCCGGCGTGGTGGAACTCTCGGCCGCGTCCTTGTGAGCGGTGCCCCCTCCTTGCCGTTGATCTCGGGAGAGTCGGGGTAATCCCGGCGAGTATTCCCCCGCCTCTCCCGAGATCAACGGGGGAGTCGACGCGGGCGGCAGACAGTGCCCCCGGGGGCGGCCGGGGCCCGCAGAGTTCCACCACGCCGGCGGACACGACCGGCATCTCCGACCGCTGAGCGCACCGACCGGGGCAGGGCACGCGTCCCTTCGGGCGGCCTACGGCCGCTCGGCGAGAGCGGTCGCGGCCGCGGCACGTTGCAGTGCGCCGGCGGAGGTGCCCCCCCGTTCCGGTGGATGCGACCCATCGCGGCTGTCCGGCGGTGTGCCGGGAGGACGGCCGGGCGGGTCCTCCCGCGGCCCGCCCCCGCAGGCCGGGCCCCATCGGCCTGGAGCTGCCGGCCGCATGCCGCCGACCGCAGGCGACCCTCCGCATGCCGAAGGCCGACGGGGCCGGTCCGACAAGGCCGACAATGTCCGCCCCTTATCCACGCGAAGGGTTCGTATGGGGCGAATGGGGTGGGTGAGGAATTCATCCGCTCCGGCGGAATTCGTTCCTTGTCCTCCTTTTACCCCCGCGCCTTCTCCGTTCGGCGCGCCGCTTTTGTTGCCACCTGTCATTGATTGCTTACTTGTGGGATCCCCGGTGTTTCCGGGCGCCCGCGGTCCACGGCGCGCCTTCCGGGGGCCGACCGAGATGGGGGAGACATGCCGCGTATCTGGTTACGCACCGGGGCCCTCGCCGCCGCGGGGCTCCTCGGCGCGTCCCTGCTGCCCGCCGCCCACGCCGAGGCGGCGCCGCGACCGGCCGCCCAGGGGTGGATCGAGGAGGACCCCTCAGCCGCCGAGCTCTCCGGAGCCGGCCACCAGGGCGCGGGCCTGCGTGTGGACACCGGCGCCCACCAGGCGCCGCTCGGCGCCTCGGTGGAGCCCGGGGCCGACGAGGGCCCGGTGGCCCTGGCCACCTTCCCGGCCCGCGACCTCGACCGCCCGGTGGAGGAGATCGACGTCGCCGTCGCCGTCTCCGGACCGGCCGAGGGCCTGCTGGTCGAGGTGCGCGGCGAGCGCGCCGAAGGGGTCTGGGGCGAGTGGGCGCCGGTCGCGGGCTCCTCGCCCGCCGCCGTCACCGGGGACCAGGGCGTGCGCGTGCGCCTGCCCCACCCGTCCGACCGCGTGCAGGTGCGGGTCGGCCTGGACGGCGGGGCGGCCGAGGGCGGGACGGTCCTGGAGGAGGTGCGCCTGCGCCCGGTCGGCACGGCCGAGGCCGACGGGGAGCCCCTGCCGGGGGACCCGTTCTCCGCGCGCCTGTTCGCCACCCGGATCGGCCTGGTCGGCGCGACCACCGCCAACGGCCACACCGTCCGCCGCGAGGACCACTTCGTGGCGCTGCCGTCCCGGCGCGCGCTCGCGCCGCGCGGCACGGGCGACTACACGGTGCGGGTGTGCACCGAGTCCGAGTCGCGCCGCTGCGCCTACGCCCCGGTCTGGGACGTGGGCCCGTGGAACATCAAGGACGACCACTGGAACACCGACCGGCAGATGTGGCGGGACCTGCCGCACGGCACCCCGCAGGCGCAGGCCGCCTACACCGACGGCTACAACGGCGGCCGGGACGGCTTCGGCCGGACCGTGCGCAACCCGGCCGGCATCGACCTGGCCGACGGCACCTTCCGGGAGGCGCTGAAGCTGCCCACCAACGCCTGGGTCCAGGTGGACTACCTGTGGACGGGCGACCGGCGGGTGCGGGCCCAGGTGGCCACCGCGGACCGCGGCGACCCGGTGATCGTGCGGTCCGGCCCCGGGCTGGACCACCCCGTGACCGGGATGGCGGCCGACCAAGCGAGGGTGCCGGTCCAGTGCCGCGCCGCCGGGGACCGGGTCGCCGGCCCCTCGGGCGAAGCCCGGGAGTGGCTGCGCATCGGCGCGGGGGACTTCCTGCCGGCGGCCTTCGCCGAAGGAGGGGCGAGCGCCCCCGAGTGCGCCCTGCAGTAAGGGGGCCGGCGCAGGGGGGCGTGGACGCGGGGACTCTGCGCGAGGCCCTGCACACGGGGCGCGGCCGCTGAGGCGGTTCCGCGTCTCGCGGCCACGACGGCCTTCTGCTGGCGCCGCCCCGGCGGACACGGCCCTGCACACGGGGTGCGGAACGGCGGTCCCGGACGACAGGCCCCACAAAGCGGAAGGGGTGGCTCTCGGCCACCCCTTCCGCAATGTCCGCGGGAGGCTAGGCTCCGCCGTAGGGGACGGCGTCGATGATCTCCACCGAGAGGCTCTTGCCGTTGGGGAGCGTGTAGCTCACCGTCTCGCCGATCCGCTTGCCGTTGATCGCGGCGCCCAGCGGGGACTTGGGGGAGTACACGTCGATCGGTGCGCCGCTCTCCTCTCGGGAGGCGAGGAGGAAGGTGACCTCCTCGTCGTCGCCCTCGAACTTGATGGTGACGGTCATACCGGGACCGACCTCGCCCTCCTTGAGCGGGGCGCTGCCGACGCGCGCGTTGCGGAGGATGCCCTGGAGCTGGGAGATGCGGGCCTCGATCTTGCCCTGCTCCTCCTTGGCGGCGTGGTAGCCGCCGTTCTCCTTCAGGTCGCCCTCCTCGCGGGCGGCTTCGATCTTGTCGGCGATCTCGATGCGACCAGGCCCCGAAAGGTGCTCCAGCTCCGCCTTGAGCCGGTCATACGCCTCCTGGGTCAGCCAGGTGACGTTGTCATCGCGGGTCTCGGTCACGGGAACTCCCTTGGTGCGTCTCAACTACTGCGGTCCACCATCGGCCGCAGCTGAACTTACGAGGTTATCACCGCGTGATCATCGTGGAAGAACCGCTGAATCCCGCCGTTTGTGCACCGTAAGGCGGATGCCGGACAACGGTGCTCAGGAATGGGCGGGAAGGGCTCGGGCGATGGGCGGCGGTGCCTTCCGGCGGGGCCGAGGGCTCGTAGGGGCGGGCAGGGCGGTCATGGCGTTCACTTTGCCGTTCCTTGTTCCCTGCAGGACGCCACTTCTACCATCGCCGCACGACGAACCGTCTCGATCGTCGCGGTCGACTCCTGGGTCCCCGCCTCCACCTCGACACTGCGCTGGCCCACCTCCACGTGCTGGGCGTCGGTGGCGCGCACCACGCACACCGCGGGCCCGCCGCTGTTGGTCTCGAAGGTGATGGTGGCCTCGTCGCCGGAGTCGATGCTCCAGGCGATGGTCTGGTTGGCCACGCCGGTGTGGTCCCCGTAGCTCATCAGGGCGAAACCCCACCCGACGGTGAACACGCCCGCGGCGATGAGGCCGAGGACGAAGAAGACGGGCCGGGCGCCGTGCCGCTTCCCGAACGCGCGCGGGGCGCCGTAGCCGCCGCTGTCGCCGCCGTCGTCGCCGCGGGCGGCGCCGCTGTTCTCGGCGCCGTCGGGCGTGAGGTCAGAGGGGCTCTCGGGCATGCGGGAATCTCCGAACGTAAGGTCTGCGTTGTCTAAGATAGCCCCGCCCGATGGGGCCCCCGTTCCACCCCCGCCCCCGCATGTCCCCGTACGGGCAGCGCGGTGGGCCCCCGGCCGGACGACGCCGTCGGCCGGGGCTTTTCGAGGAAGCTTCCGCGACTACCCGAGGGGTAACTCCGTTGTCCGAGCGTTTGCGGCTGATGGCCGTGCATGCCCACCCCGACGACGAATCCAGCAAGGGCGCCGCCACCATGGCGCGCTATGTGGCCGAGGGCGCAGAAGTGCTGGTCGTCACACTCACCGGTGGCGAGCGCGGCTCCATCCTGAACCCGGCCATGGACCGGCCCGAGGTCCGCGAGAACATCGGCGAGGTCCGCCGCAAGGAGATGGCCGAGGCCCGCCGGATCCTGGGCGTGCACCAGGAGTTCTCCGGCTTCGTCGACTCCGGCCTGCCCGAGGGCGACCCGCTGCCGCCGCTGCCCGAGGGGTGCTTCGCGGTGCAGCCGCTGGAGACCGCCTCCGAGCCGCTGGTGCGGTCGGTGCGCTCCTTCCGCCCGCACGTGATCCTCACCTACGACGACGAGGGCGGCTACCCCCACCCCGACCACATCATGACCAACCGGGTCTCGGTCGAGGCCTTCGAGGCCGCGGGGGACCCGGAGCGCTACCCGGGCACGGGCGACCCCTGGCAGCCGCTCAAGCTCTACTACCACGTCTCCTTCCCGCGCACCCGGTTCGAGGCCATCTCCGCCGCCCTTGAGGAGCGCGGGCTGGACAACCCCTACGCCGACTGGATCAAGCGCCTCGAGGAGCGGGAGCGCAAGGAGTGGGAGATCACCACTCAGATCACCTGTGACGAGCACTTCGAGACGCGCGACCGCGCCCTCATCGCGCACGCCACCCAGATCGACCCGAACAGCTTCTGGTTCGCGGTTCCGATGGACGTCCAGCGCGCGGCCTGGCCCTGGGAGGACTACCACCTGGCCCGCTCGCTGGTCGACACCGAGATGCCGGAGACGGACCTGTTCGCGGGCGTCCGCGAGACGGTGGGAACATGAGCGGTATGCAGACCGTACTCATGCTGGCTCAGCAGACCGAGGTCGACAAGTACACCATCACCCCCGGTGTCCTGGGCTTCCTCGTGGTCGCCGCGATCGGCGGCGTCCTCTACTTCCTCATGCGCAGCATGAAGGACAAACTGGCGCACGTGCGCGAGGGAGGCTTCGACCAGGCGGTCGAGGCGGGTCCCGACGCCCCCGCCGACACCGACGGGGGCCGGGCGGAGCAGGCGCCCGGGGACTGACGCCCGGACCGCGGCGCCCCGCGCCGCGGTCCGCGGCTCGCCCGCGCAGGCGGCTCTGCCTGCCCGGCCGCCGGTCAGGGCGGAAGCCGGCGGAGGGTCTCCCCGGGAGGCCGCCCGTAGGCGCGGCGGTAGGCGGCGGCGAACCGGCCGGGGTGGAGGAACCCCCACCGGGCCGCGGTGGCGGTCACGGTGGCACCGCTCCCGGGAACGGCGGCCACCAGGTCGGCATGGGCGTGGGCGAGGCGGACGCGGCGCAGGTAGTTGACGGGCGTGCTGCCCAGGTGGCGCCGGAACGTGTGCTGGAGGGCGCGGAGGCTCACGCGGGCCGCGGCGGCGATCTCGGCGGCGCTGATGTCGGTGTCGGCGTGGTCCTCGATGTAGGCGACGGCGCGCCGCAGCGTGGCCGGGTGGGCGTCGCGGCCCTCCTGGACCCCGAGGTCGGTGAGCGCGTTGTTGGGGAAGGTGTTCAGCACGCTCGCCGCCAGCAGGTCGGAGGCGGCGGAGGCGATCAGCGGGGCGTCGCGCACCGCCGGTTCCGCCAGCACGTGGTCGCGGAGGTGGGCGATGGTGCGCTTCAGGTGCCGGGCGGCGCCCGGGGAGACGGGGCGGTCGCCGGTCAACCGGAGCTCGGTGGGCCCGTGGCCGGGCAGCGCGGTGGCCACCCGGTTCAGCACGAGCGGGTCGAGCAGGACGATGGTGAACCGGGAGCGTTGGATGACCCCCTTGTAGGGGCGGTCGTGCGGGGCGTACAGGAACGCGTCCCCGGGCCCGAAGACGCCCTGGGCTCCGCCCCCGTACCGGCGCACGATGGAGCCGGACTGCACGGTGCACAGACAGACCTTGCCGATCGGCCGCGCGTCGTGGTGCATGTCGTAGTCGAACACGAGCCTGTCCACACAGGTGGATCCCACGCTCTTCCGCCAGATCTGCGTCTTGGGGCGTTCGGGGGAGCCGCTGATCTTCACCTTCGTGTAGGCCTTGCTGAGGAACTCCTCTGTGTGGTCGAGGTCGTCGCTTTCGAATGTCAGTGTGTCCATGCTGGCCGCGTTCCTAGGGGGCGGTGGCCGGCGGCATCTCCGGAAGGGGGCGCGGGTCCGGCGCGCACGCTCGCACGGGGGTCGCGGCGGAGCACAGGGAAGCCGTCGACGCGCATCCTGCCGGCCGCGTGGTGCGACTCGAATGCCACGGTCCCGGCGTTGTCGGCGGGAGAGGCCCATCCCGCCCGCAGTGATGGTCCGGGCGGGACGCATCCGGGGTCGGCTCGCAGGGGGGCCGGTGCCCGGTCCGCCTGATGAACGTTGCCATGAACGCTCCTCGCGGAGATCGGCCTTCCTGCCGCCGATGGTTCCTTGCGTTCATCGTACTGCGCGGGCCGGACGGTACGCCGGGACGATCGCAAAGCCGTCGGCCGCGATCGGGGACGGCCCCGGTCGTCGTCGTGTGCGGCCGAGCCGCCCGTAGGCGGGGTGAGGCTTCGCCTCTCGGACGTCCTCCGTCCGGAGCTGGGCGTTGACGGCTTCGCCCGGAGTGCTGACAAGCGGTTCGCCCGTGGAGGAAGGTCGAATCGGCTGCAAAGGGAGCAGTCGGTCACCTGGGCGGAATGGTCCAGTCCCCGCTGGAGTGCCCGGGAAGAAGGGGCTCCGGGAAGTGTGCGCCCGGAGCCCCGCCGGTCGGGGCGCACGGTCCGGTGCGCATCCCCGCCATGGGCACCGGCACGAAGACAGGGTCGTCTCCCGCGGTCGGCTGGGCCGGGTGCTCCGGCCCGTGCGACGATGCCCGTATGAACCGCTTGGCCGACGCCACCAGCCCCTACCTGCTGCAGCACGCCGACAACCCCGTGGACTGGCGTCCCTGGGGTGAGGAGGCCTTCGCCGAGGCGCGTCGGCGCGATGTGCCGGTGCTGCTGTCGGTGGGCTACGCCGCCTGCCACTGGTGCCACGTCATGGCGCACGAGTCCTTCGAGGACCCTGCCACGGCCGAACGGATGAACGCCGGCTTCGTCAACGTCAAGGTCGACCGCGAGGAGCGGCCCGACGTCGACACCGTCTACATGGAGGCGACCCAGGCCATGACCGGCCAGGGCGGCTGGCCGATGACCGCCTTCCTCACCCCCGACGGGGCGCCGTTCTACTGCGGCACCTACTTCCCGCGCGAGCACTTCAACCGGCTGCTCGACGGTGTGTCCCGGGCCTGGCGCGAGGAGCGCGACGGCGTCCTCGACCAGGGCCGCCGGGTGGTCGACGCGCTGGCGGCCCCGCGCACCCTCGGCGAGGGCGCGCTGCCGGGCGCCGATGAGGCGGCGGCCGCCGTGGAGGGCCTGGCCCGCGACTTCGACGCCCGCCGCGGCGGGTTCGGCGGCGCCCCCAAGTTCCCGCCGTCCATGCTGTTCACCTTCCTGCTGGCGCACCACCGCCGCACCGGCGACGAGCGGGCGCTGCTGATGGCCCGCACCACCGCCGAGGCCATGGCCCGCGGCGGCATCCACGACCAGATCGGCGGCGGGTTCGCCCGCTACTCCGTCGACGCCTCGTGGACCGTGCCGCACTTCGAGAAGATGCTCTACGACAACGCCCTGCTGCTGCGGGCCTACCTGCGGCTGTGGCGCGAGACCGGCGACCCCCTGGCCCGGCGCACCGCCCTGGGCACCGCCGACTGGATGGTCGCCGGCCTGCTCACCCCCGAAGGCGGCTTCGCCTCCGCCCTGGACGCCGACAGCGAGGGCGAGGAGGGCCGCTACTACGTGTGGACCCCCGCCGAACTGGAGCGCGTGCTGGGCCCCGAGGACGGGGCGTGGGCCGCGGGGCTCTTCGGCGTCACCCCCGAAGGCACCTTCGAGCACGGCACCTCGGTGCTGCGCCTGCCCGAGGACCCCGACGACCCCGAGCGGTTCGAACGGGTGCGCACGGCGCTGCTGGCCGAGCGCGCGCGGCGGGTGCCCCCGGCCCGCGACGACAAGGTGGTGGCCGCCTGGAACGGGCTGGCGGTGGCCGCGCTCGCCGAGGCCGGGGCCCTGCTGGACCGGCCCGACCTGGTGGAGCGGGCCCGCACGGCCGCCCGGCTGCTGGTGGAGGTGCACATGGACGGCGGCCGCATCGCCCGCACCTCCCGCGACGGGGCGGCCGGACCGAGCGCCGGCGTGCTGGAGGACTACGCCGACGCGGCCGAGGGGTTCCTCGCGCTGTTCGCGGTCACCGGCGAACCGGAGTGGACCGGGGCGGCCGGGCGGCTGCTCGACACCGTGCTGGACCGGTTCACCGACGCCTCCGGGGCGTTCTACGACACCGCGGACGACGCCGAGGCGCTCATCAACCGCCCCCAGGACCCCACCGACAACGCGGTCCCCTCCGGCCGCTTCGCCGCCGCCGGAGCTCTGCTGACCTATTCCGGCCTCACCGGCTCCGAGCGGCACCGGCGCGCCGCCGAGAGCGCGCTGGGCCCGGTGGTGCCGCTGGCGGACAAGGCCCCGCGCTTCGCCGGGTGGGGGCTGGCGGTCACCGAGACCCTGCTCAGCGGCCCCCTGGAGGTGGCGGTGGTGGGTCCGCAGGGCGGCGAGGACACCCGCGGGCTGCACCGCGAGGCGCTGATGGCCGCCCCGTTCGGCACCGCCGTCGCCCCGGGGGCCGGGGACGCCCCCGACGACCCGGCGCGGGCCGCGGTGCCGCTGCTGGCCGGGCGCCCGCTGATCGAGGGCGGGCCGGCCGCCTACGTGTGCCGCGGGTTCACCTGCGACCTCCCGGTGCGCGACGCGCAGGCGCTGCGCGAGCGGCTGGCCCCCTGAGCGCGCCCGCGCGCGTGACCGGATCCGGCCATCCGCCGCGTCGGGCGGGCGGCCGTGCCGTGACATCGGGCATCCACAGTCGATAGGGGGCCGGTCGGCGGCCCGCCGCGGGGAGGCGCGAGGGGAGCGCGATGGGCGGACGGGGGGTGCGGAGCCGGTGGGCGCCGCGCACCGCCGCGCTGTCGGCCGTGGTGGTGGCAGCGGCGGCGCTGGCCGGGTGCACCGGCCAGGTGCACCTGAGGCCGGGGCCGGCCCGCCCGGCGGCCTCCTCCGACGAGGGGTTCCCGCTGCGCCGGGGCGACGCACTGCACGCGGTCAACGACATCAACCTGGTCCTGCCCGAGGGGTGGCGCGCCCTGGGGTCGGACGGCTGCCTGGCCCCGCCGGCCGCCGCCGAGGACCTGACCGACGGGGTGCCCGGGACGCAGGACGGCGGGGCGCCGGCCTGCCCGCCGTCGGCGGCGCGCCTGCGGTTCAACGTGAGCGAGGGCGACCGGATCACCCGGAAGGACCTGGACGCCGGCGACGGCTGGAAGCGCCCCAACGTGGTCTGCCCGGGGTCGGTGGGCCAGGTGGGCTCGGCCGTGCCCTCCCTGGTGGAGCAGGGGGAGAGGACCTCGTTCCGGCTGGTCAGCGGGGAGACCGTGGAAGAGGCGGCCTGGCGGCTGGAGTGCAAGGACGAGGCCCCCTTCGAGACCCGGCTCTGGCTGGTCCCCGAGGCGGACGTGGCCCTCGACGTCGCGATCGTCGACCCGGGCGCACCGCCCGAGGCCTACGACCGCATCGCCCGCTCCATGGACCTGTCCCGCTACACCCCCTGAGAACGGTGCGCCCTCAGGTCGGGGTACGGGCCCCGGAGATCACCCGGTCGACGATGTCCGGACGCGGCCCCGGCTGGCGCACCTCCAGGTAGAGCACCGGGCCTCCGGCGTGCGGGCGGACCGCCGCGGCCGAGAACGAGGAGCCGTCGGGGCACCGGTCCCACTCCCACACCTCGCCTCCCCAGTGGGGGTCGGAGTAGGCGCGCCGCCGCGGCTCGCCCGCGCACGGCCCGCCGTCGATGATGGCCTCCAGGTCCGGCCCCGGCGCCGAGCGCGTCAGCAGCCCGGCGAACACCCCCACCGGGGCCTGCCCGGCGTCCCGCCAGGCGGCGGTGTCGGTGGCCGCCAGCAGCCCCGGCTCGTGCCCGCCGACCAGCCCCATCTCCCGCGGCGACCACCCGTTGGGCTGCAGCTCGGCGGCCCACACCGCGGGCACCGCCACGCTCACCGACCCGGTGGCGTCGTTCACCCGGGCGAACGTCAGGCCGGGGGAGCCGGCCGCCGCCGGGCTGCACGCGGTCAGCGCCGCGGCCACCAGCGCGGCCCCCGCCGTACGGCGCAGCGCCGCGCCGTGCCGCAGCCGCCACGGCACCCCGGCGGGCAGCTCCCGCTCCATGCGGATGGCGCGCACCCGGTCGGTGAAGGACTGGGCGTCGTCCGGGCGCGCCGACCGGTCCTCGGCCAGGGCCGCCATGATCAGCTCGTCCAGCGCCCGCGGGGTGCCCGGGCGCACCCGGCGCGGCGGCACCCGCACCGGCGGTGCCGGCGGCCGCCGCCCGGTGACCAGCTCGTAGGCGACCGCGCCCAGCGAGTACACGTCGGCGCGCACGTCGATGTCGCCGCTGGGCCGGGACTGCTCCGGCGACATGTAGCCGGGGGTGCCGGCCGCCGCGGTGAACCCCGAGGCCCCGTCGATGCTCTTGGCGAACCCCAGGTCGGCCACGAGCACCCGCTGGCCCACGGGGGAGGACTGCAGCAGCACGTTGGAGGGCTTGATGTCGCGGTGGATGGTGCCGTGCCGGTGCAGGGCGGTCACGCCCTGGCCGATCTCGGTCAGCAGCCGCAGGGCCTCGTCCAGCGGGAGGGGCCCACGGGCCACCAGGTCGGCCACGCTGCCCTGGTCGGCGTAGGTCATGACCATGAACGGCCGCTCGTCGGGCAGCACGTCCAGGTCGTGCACCCGCACCAGCCAGGCCGAATCGGCCTGGCGCAGGATCCGAGCCTCCTCCATGAAGCGCTGGTGCACGTCCAACTGGTGCGCCCAGTTCTCGGCCAGGACCTTCACCGCGACGGGGGTGTCGAGCAGGTCGTCGTGGGCCAGCCACACGGTCGCGAACGAGCCGGAACCCAGTCTGCGAACGACCCGATATCGGCCGAAGGTGTCCGGTTGCGCCACAGCTACTGCCTTACCAGACGGCACCCCGGCAAACCTGGCGCGCCCGGCCCGCTTCGGCGGGATCCGAACCGGGCACCTACGCGTCGGACCCGGATGTGAACCTCTTATCGGGGGGTGCGCGTGTAACGGAGTAGCAGGGGACGGCGCACCGCCCGGAGCGCCGCCTCGGAGCAAGGAGCTGAGAGCCGTGGGGAACACCGACAAGGGCACCGCCCCCAGGCGGAGCGCAGCCAAGGTCGACGACGCCGTCGAGGAGCTGGCCCGCCGCGCCCGCGACGGGGAGGAGGCCGCGCTGGAGGAGCTGCTGCGGCGCATCCAGCCGGAGGTCCTGCGCCGCTGCGCGCGCTTCCTGCCCTACCGCCAGGACGCCGAGGAGGCCTGCCAGGACGCGCTGCTGCGGGTCGCGCGCAACATCTCCGGATTCAAGGGCGACTCGCTCTTCACCACCTGGCTGTACACCGTGGTCTCCAACTCCGCCCGGCAGACCTACCGGTCGATGAAGCGCCGCGCAGGGGAGCTTCCGACCGAGGCCGACCGCATCCCCCACCAGCGGGACCCGCGCACCACCAGCGTCATCGCCGGATCGCGCATCGACCTGCTGGAGGCGCTGGACCGGCTGGAGAAGGAGCGTCCCAACCTGGTGGCGCCGCTGGTCCTGCGGGACCTGTGCCAAATGGACTACAACGAGATCGCCGGCGAGCTCGACATCGCCCTGGGAACCGTCAAGTCCCGGATCCACGAGGGGCGCAAGCACGTGCGCAGGGCGCTCGCTGTGACGTGAGCGGGTAAAGCGCTCTACCCTGGGAGGCAATCCCCCCGCGCACCGGGCCCTGCCCGAAGGCGCCGCCGGTGCCGCGGGGCGTTCTCTCTGCCCGCCTCGTCTGTCCGCGGTGAAAGGTTGCGTCCCATGGGGTTCCGTGATCCCCTCTACTGGCTCTACGAGCGGCGTCTGGAGCGCAAGCTCGGCGACCGCGATACCCCCCGCCACGTCGGCGTCATCCTGGACGGCAACCGCAGGTGGGCCAAGATCAGCAAACTCGGCGACGTCGCGCGCGGCCACGAGGCCGGGGCCGAGAAGATCTTCGAGCTGCTGGGCTGGTGCAGCGAGCGCGGCGTCCAGGTGGTCACCCTGTGGATGCTCTCCACCGACAACCTGGGCCGCGCGCGCGAGGAGCTCGAACCGCTGCTGCGGATCATCGAGGACACGGTGGAGCGCCTGCAGCGCGAGGGGTGGCGGGTCAACCCGCTCGGCGCCCTCGACCTGCTGCCCGATTCGACCGCCCGTGTGATCAAAGAGGCGGGAGCGGCCACATCCGGCAACCACGGCCTGATTGTGAATGTGGCCGTCGGGTATGGAGGGAGGCGTGAGATCGCCGATGCGGTGCGGTCCCTCCTCCACGAGGAGGCCGCCAAGGGCACCACGATCGAGGAGCTCGCCGAGCGACTCGATCTGGACCACATCGCCGAGCATCTCTACACCCGCGGCCAGCCCGACCCGGACCTGCTCATCCGGACCTCGGGAGAGCAGCGCCTCTCCGGCTTCCTGCTCTGGCAGAGCGCGCACTCGGAGTTCTACTTCTGCGAGGTCTTCTGGCCTGCCTTCCGCAGAGTGGACTTCCTGCGCGCGCTCCGCGCCTTCGGCGCGCGGAACCGACGGTTCGGCGGCTGAGCCGGCCCCCGCCCCCACCCCGCCACCGAACGAGGGGAGAAGCCGCTTCACCGGGTGTTCACATGCCGTGCCACCTGGGGGCCTTGCTCTTTGCAGCGCGCCGGGTACCGTCGGAGTCAGCGGACGATGCGCATCCGTCCGCTGCGGGAGGCCCCTGCTGTCCGAGGTCCTGTTCCCACGGGGAGCACACACCGACGCGGGCCGGTCCCGGCCCGGTGCGGGGGTCGGTCCCGGTCCCAGGAATCCCGTGAGAGACGGGCGCCCACGCGGCGCCCAAGGGGAGAACGAGTGGCTAGTTCCTCGACCACCCGCCTCGGTCCCGGCGCCCCTGTCGTCGCCACCGGCGCAGCGGGGGAGCGGCGCACCTACGTGCTCGACACCAGCGTCCTGCTGGCGGACCCCGCGGCGATCACCCGTTTCGCCGAGCACGAAGTGGTGCTTCCCGTCGTGGTGATCTCCGAACTGGAGAGCAAGCGGCACCACCCCGAACTCGGCTACTTCGCCCGCGAGGCCCTGCGCCGCCTGGACGACCTGCGCGTGGAGTACGGCCGGCTGGACACCGACGTCCCGGTCAACGACGCGGGCGGAACCCTGCGTGTGGAGCTCAACCACAGCGACCCGGCGGTGCTCCCGGCCGGGTTCCGGCTCGGCGACAACGACACCCGCATCCTCACCGTGGCCCGCAACCTCGACGAGGAGTCCGGCGCCGCCGGAACCGGGGCCACCGTGCTGGTCAGCAAGGACCTGCCGATGCGGATCAAGGCCTCCTCGATCGGCCTGAGCGCCGACGAGTACCGGGCCGAGCTCGCCATCGAGCACGGCTGGACGGGCATGGCCGAGCTGGAGGTGCCCGGGCACGAGGTCGCCGCGCTCTTCGAGAGCGGGACCGCCGACATCGAGGCCGCCCGCGACCTCCCCTGCCACACGGGCCTGGTCCTGGTCTCCGAGCGCGGCAAGGCGCTGGGCCGGGTGCTGCCCGACAAGTCGGTCAAGGTCGTGCGCGGCGACCGCGAGGTCTTCGGCCTGCACGGGCGCAGCGCCGAGCAGCGCATCGCCCTGGACCTGCTGAGCGACCCCTCGGTGGGCATCGTCTCGCTGGGCGGCCGGGCCGGCACCGGCAAGTCGGCGCTGGCGCTGTGCGCGGGCCTGGAGGCGGTCCTGGAGCGCGGCCAGTACCGCAAGGTCATGGTCTTCCGCCCGGTCTACGCGGTCGGCGGCCAGGAGCTGGGCTACCTGCCCGGGACCGAGAACGAGAAGATGACCCCCTGGGGCCAGGCGGTGCACGACACCCTCTCGGCGGTCACCACCCAGGACGTCGTCGACGAGGTGGCCGACCGCGGCATGCTCGAGGTGCTGCCGCTCACCCACATCCGCGGCCGCTCGCTGCACGATGCGTTCGTGATCGTCGACGAGGCGCAGTCGCTGGAGCGCGGGGTGCTGCTCACCGTGCTCTCCCGGCTGGGGGAGAACTCCCGGGTGGTCCTCACCCACGACATCGGCCAGCGCGACAACCTGCGGGTGGGCCGCTACGACGGCGTGGTCGCGGTGATCGAGAAGCTCAAGGGGCACCCCCTGTTCTCGCACACCACACTGAACCGCTCCGAGCGCTCCCCGATAGCGGCGCTGGTCACCGAGATGCTGGAGGGCTGATCCCGCCCGCCCGTGCCCGCCGGAGCGCCGCTCCGGCGGGCACGGCCGTGTTCACCCCGGCGTTCGCGCGCGTTCGGGCGCGGGACGCGGCGGCCCGGTAGGAACGCCCTTGCCCGTCCCCGAGTCCGAGGAGCAGTGCCGATGCCCCGATCCCCCGAATCCCCCGACCCCGCTCCGTCCCGCCGCTCGGTGCTCGGCCACGGCGCCGCGGTGCTCGGGGGCACCGCCTTCGGCGGGGCGCTGCTCGGCGCCCCCGCCTACGCCCAGGGCCGCAACCGCCCGCGGCTGACCCACGGCATCCAGCTGGGCGACCCGCGCCCGGACGGCGCCGTGGTCTGGGCCCGCTCCGACCGGCCCGCCCGGATGATGGTGGAGGTGGCGCGCCGGCCCGACTTCTCCGACGCCGAGCTGGTGCGCGGGCCGATGCTCACCCCGGCCACGGACGGCACCGGGCGGGTGCGCATCGACGGGCTGGAGCCCGGCGGCGAGGTGCACGTGCGGGTGCGGGCCGAGCGCGGCAAGTACGGCAGCGAACCGGTGACCGGGTCGTTCCGCACACCGGGCGGGGAGCGCCCGATGCGCCTGCTGTGGGGCGGCGACGTCGCCGGGCAGGGCTACGGCATCAACCCCGACATCGGGGGCATGCCGATCTTCGCGGCGATGGCCGACCGCGACCCGGACGTCTTCATCCACAGCGGCGACGTCTGCTACTCCGACGGGCCCCTGACCGAGCGGGTGGAACTGCCCGGCGGGCGCGTCTGGCGCAACGTCACCACCGAGGCCAAGGCCAAGGTCGCCGAGACCCTGGAGGAGTTCCGGGGCCAGTTCGCCTACAACCTGCTCGACGACAACCTGCGGGCGTTCGCCGCGCGGGTGCCGCAGATCGTGCAGTGGGACGACCACGAGGTCACCAACAACTGGTACCCGGGGGAGGTCCTGGAGGACGACCGCTACACGGTGACCTCCGTCGACCGGCTGGCGGCCCGCGCCCACCGCGCGTTCCACGAGTGGCAGCCCGTCATGCGCCGGGAGGCGGTGGACGGGCGGATCTACCGCCGCCTCTCGCTCGGACCGGACGTGGACGTGTTCGTCATCGACATGCGCGTCTACCGCGATGCGAACTCGCCGGGGACCGCCCGGCACGAGGAGATCCTGGGGCGGGCCCAGGCCGACTGGCTGGTGCGGGAGGTGTGCCGGTCCACGGCGGTGTGGAAGGTGATCGCCGCGGACATGCCGCTGGGGCTGGTGGTGCCCGACGGCGAGGACATCGAGGCGGTCGCCAACGGGCGCCCGGGGGCGCCGGCCGGGCGCGAGTCCGAGATCGACCGTGTGCTGCACCGCCTGCACCGCGCGGGGGTGACGGGAACGGTCTGGCTCACCGCCGACGTGCACTACACCGCCGCCCACCACTACTCGCCCGACCGGGGGAGCTCCTCGGACTTCACCCCCTTCTGGGAGTTCGTCTCCGGGCCGCTGCACGCCGGGGGGTTCGGGCCCAACGAGCTCGACCCGACCTTCGGGCCCGAGGCGGTGTTCGTGAACGCGCCGCCGGAGCCGAACACCTCGCCGCTGGACGGCTTCCAGCACTTCGGCGAGGTCGAGGTCGACCCGCGGAGCAAGGAGCTGTCGGTGCACCTGCGCGACGCCAACGGCGACGCCCTGTGGTCGACCGTGCTCGACCCCCAGGCGGCCTGACCCGGGGTTCCGGACATGCCCGTCGCCCGCCTCCGGCCCGCCCCGATGAGGGGTGCGCCGACGGCGGGCGGCGGGGCGCGCAGGGCCCGCACGGGACCGCCGGGTCTCACGCAGTGAGACGTTGCCCAGGTGGCGCCCGGGTCAATCGTTACCCGTTGTAGTGTGACGGAGATCATGCTGGAACCGGTGTCCGGGGTTCGCGGGATACGGCAGGGTTAGGGACGGATCGTAATCAGGAGCCCCCGGGCGCGCGCCCGACGGAGGAGGCCCGGCCTCCCCGCACCCTTTCCTTTTCGGGGCGCGCGCATTTCTGACGGAAGGCCCACTCGTGCTTCTCAACCGCATCTCCCCCCGCCTTGCCGCAGGGATCGGCGCCGCGGGCCTGACCGCGGGCGCCGTGTTCGCCGCCACCGTGTACTTCGGCGGCGCCGACGCCGGCGACGTCACCGGTGCCGCCGTGGAGCAGCCGCCGCAGGCCGGCGGCGAGGACTTCTTCGCCGGTGTCGACGGCCTCTCCGAGGACGAGCGCGACCAGCGCCGCGAGGAGGCCCGGAAGCGCGCCGAGGAGGCCCAGGGGGCCGCCGGGGCGGCGGGCACCGCCCGCCCGGCGGAGAAGGAGGAGGAGCCCGAGGAAGAGGAGGAGTCCTCCGACGAGGGGGCGTCCGGCTCCGCCTCCGGCGGCGACACCAGCGCCGACGCCGACTCCCTCAACTGGCCGGCCCTGGCCCAGTGCGAGTCCGGCGGCGACCCCACCGCGGTCAACTCGGCCGGCGGCTACTACGGGCTGTACCAGTTCTCCATGACGACCTGGGAGTCCGTGGGCGGCAGCGGGAGCCCGGCCGAGGCGCCCGCCAGCGAGCAGACCATGCGCGCCAAGATGCTCTACGACGCGGTCGGCGGGAACTGGCAGAGCCAGTGGCCCGAGTGCGGCCGCCACCTGCACGACTGACCGGTCGGCCGCCCGTCCGCGGCGCCGGGAGGTGCCGGTGCGAACGGGGGTGGACATGTCGGGATTTGCTGTTATTGTTCCGTGACGATGCGGGCGGTCCGTCCGGACCCCCGCCCGACAATGAGCCCCCGGAGCCCTGCGCGGCACCGCACCGGCAGATCCGGTGCCCCCCGAGAGGACCGCCGCGCGGACCCCAGAGGCGAGGGCGGACGGCGAAGAACCCCTCCACGCCGCCCTCTCCGATCCGTACCTGATCCCGGGGCACGAGTCGCTCGCGCGCGATCGCCGGCGCGCGACTGGCGGAAGGGCGATTCTTGCTGACGAACCGGATTTCGCTGCGCGTGGCCGCCGCGGTCGGATGCGCCACCGTGGTGGCGGGAGCCGCCTTCGGTGTCTCCGCGTTCGCCGACAGCGGCGCCGACCCCGAGCAGGCGGCGAGCGCGGCCCTGCCCGACAGCCCCGAGGAGCAGTCCCAGGACGGGGACTTCTTCGGGCACATCGAGGAGGTCTCCGACGACCAGCGCGCCGCGGCGCGCGAGGAGACCAGGAAGCGGATCGAGGAGGCCGCCTCCGGGGCGGGCGCCACCGGCACCGCCCAGCAGGAGAAGGAGGAGAAGGAGGAGCCCGAGGACGACGGGTCCGACGGCGACTCCGACTCGGGCGGCTCCCCGCCCTCCGGCGGAGACCCCAAGGCCACCGCCCAGGCCATGATGGGCGACTTCGGGTGGGGCCAGGACCAGTTCAGCGGCTGCCTGGAGCCCCTCTGGGAGAAGGAGAGCAACTGGAACCCGTCGGCGCAGAACCCGAGCTCGGGCGCGTACGGCATCCCGCAGGCGCTCCCCGGCTCCAAGATGGCCAGCGCCGGATCTGACTGGCAGACCAACCCCGCCACCCAGATCAAGTGGGGCCTGGGCTACATCGAGGACCGCTACGGCTCGCCGTGCGAGGCGTGGTCGCACTCCCAGGCCAACGGCTGGTACTGATCCCGGTTCCTGGCCGAGACCTTGAGAGGCCCCTCCGAGCATCCGCTCGGAGGGGCCTCTTCGTCTTTGAGTCTTCTTCCTCTTCGCCGCTCCGGGGGCCGGCCCCTCAGATCGCCAAGAAGAACCAGCTGTCGAACGAGTCCTGCATGACCTGCTCGTACTCCTCGGCGTCCTCTTCGGGGACATTGAGGGAGAGCGTGAAGCCCTTGCCCTCGTGCTGGACCGTGTACTCGGTCAGGTAGCGCTCGGGGACGCCCCAGTCATTGCCGGTGTAGCGGTTGACCACCATAGCCGCGTCGTACTCGGAGTCCCACAGGAAGGGGTACTCGTCGGGCTCCAGCTCGCGGATCTCGTCGGTGCGGTAGTCCTCGTAGTCGCCGGAGGCCTTGAAGGACTCGTCGTTGGCCTGGAGCCGCTCCAGGCTGCCGGCGTCGTCCTCCAGGTCCCAGGCGACCATCATGAAGCGCCGCTCGCCGGTGCCGTCGGTCATGGTGACCGAGCCGGTGCCGTCGGAGCTCATCTCGCTGTCGTCGAGGGTCCAGCCCGAGGGGTAGTCGACGCTGAAGCGGCTGCCGTAGTAGGTCTCGTAGTCCGTGGGAGGGCCGTCCTCCTCCTCGGCCTCCCCTCCCTCGGCGTCACCCGAGTCCGGGGCATCGCCCCGTGCGTCGCCGTCCGCGCCATCGGCGTCACCGGGCCCGGCCTCGTAGCCCCCGGACGGCTGCTCCGATGTCCCGCTGTTGTTCGCGAGGACGATGAACGCGCCGCAGCCGCCCAGAAGGAGCAGGACAAGGCACACGCAGCCGAGGCCCAGGATGAGCGGGGTCTTGCTGGTCTTCTTCGCCGCCTGCGGCGGGGGAGGGGCCGCCGCGAACGCGGCCTGCCCCGGGGCAGGCCCACCCGGCGAATACCCGTACGGCCCCTGCGGAGGCTGCTGCGGTCCCGGCGGCGGCCCTTGCTGCGATCCTGGAGGCGGCCCACCGGGACCACCCATGGGCGCGGGCCATCCCCCTGAGGGCCCCTGGGGCCCGCCGGGTCCACCCGCATGTGCAGGCCACCCCCCAGAAGGCCCCTGAGGCTGGGCCCCCTGCGGCGGCTGCTGAGGCCCCGAAGGCGCCCCGGGCCCGGGAGTCGAGTAGGAGGCAGAGGGGATCGCCCCCGAGGGGCCCCCGTGCGCCGGCATCCCCCCGGACGGCGTTCCAGCGGCCGGCATCCCCCCGCTCGGAGTTCCATCGGCGGGCATCCCCCCGGACGGAGTTCCAGACCCCATCGCCACTCCGGGCCCGGTCCCGCCCGCTCCGGACGCGGGCTCCCCGCTACCGGACCCTCCAGGGGCGGAACGCAGCAGTTCCAGCGCACTCTCGGCGCCCAGGCGCTGCGCCGGATCGCGCTCCATCAGCCCGGAGATGACGGGCTCCAGCGACCCGGCCCGTGCCATCGGCGGCAGCGGGTCGGAGACCACCGCCGAGATCGCGGCGGTGACCGTGCCCCGTCGGAACGGCGACGTACCCTCCACCGCCTGGTAGAGGGTCACACCGGCGCTCCACAGGTCGCCGGCGGGGGTGGCGGCCTCGCCCATCAGGCGCTCGGGCGGCATGTACTCGGGCGAGCCGATCAGGGCGCCGGTCGCGGTGATTGAGGCGCCGCCCTCCATGGTGGCGATGCCGAAGTCGGTGATGACGACGCGCCCGCTGTTGCACACCATCACGTTGCCGGGCTTGATGTCGCGGTGGACGACGCCGGACTCGTGAGCCGACTGGAGCCCTTCGAGCAGCGCCGCGGCCAACGCGGACGCTCGCGTGGGCGGAAGGGGGCCGTTCTCTTCGAGCTCCTGGTCCAGAGAGTGCCCCGGGATGAGCTCCATGACGACCCACGGGTTGTCCTCGAAGTCGAAGACGTCGTGGACGGTGACGATGGAAGGATGCGGCACCCGGGCGGCACTCTGCGCCTCCCGGAGCACACGCGCGCGAGCCTCGGCGCGCTCGTCGTCGGACAGATGAGCGGGAAGGAGGATCTCCTTGACGGCGACGGCGCGCTGGAGCTGGGTGTCCCAAGCCTTCCAGACGATGCCCATGCCGCCGCGGCCCAGCTCCTTGTCCAACCGGTAACGCCCGAGCACGACACGGGCGCCCTCATCCGTGGACATAGTGCGGCCTCTCAAGGGGGAGGAACGTATGCGATCGTGTGCAAGCAGGCTACTAAGCACACACCCTCCCCGAGCCCACAGGCCCACATCCCACATGTCCGGATCGGGCCTTGTGGGCATGAGACCCCGCAGGCCCGCATCAGCCCCGGAGCCGCTCCGCCCGACGAACCAGGACGTCGGTGACGCGCGGATCGTTCATCCCAGCACGTCACACCTCTCCGAGCCAGGCCAGCGACATCGGAGGTGGCCTTCAGCGGCTCCTCGTGCTCCCAGAAGCGGACGAAGCTCCTCTACCGTGTCACTTCGCAGAGCTCGAGGCAGACCATCGGTCTTGCGCTCACCAGCAACATCTCTGACTAGGGGTGTTGCTGCGGCGCTGTGGTACCACCAGACTGTTAGGCACTGACCCTTGCCAGTTTGGAAGACTCCTCCTCGGTAGTCGGACTTTAATCGGCCCTGATTAATTAGAGATTCGTCAGTGCCGAGCCAGTCTGGCCAGAGTATGCGTAGCTATGGGTACGTCACTATCGTGGTGTTGGGCGCCTTATTTATTAGGTAGACATTGCTAGTCGAAAGGAATGTCTGTGACTGGTTTCGATCCGAACAAAAGTCCGGTTGAAGGCCTGTATGAGCAACTCATTACGTCGAAGTTGCAGAGTGAACTAGCGAGGATCGACGGTACAGAATGGGGCATCCAAAGCGAGACTCTCGATGAAGTGATGGCGTCCCATGTCCTCGCTGATCACTTGTTTCAGCGTGTGCGGAGCCTCCTGACTGAAGTTCCAAAAGAGCGGCAAGTTGAGGTAGCGAACCGCTTGTTGGCTGCTATCGACGACCAGGACGCACCGGAAGACCCAGTTGAAGTTGTCAGGGTTGGCCATGACGACAATGGGCGCCCAGCTCGATTGCTCGCCCTGCACCCGGGGGACGATCCTGGCGTATATAAGATTCGACCTTCGACTCCGATTACGGAGTCCGCCTTGTTGACTAATCTTCCCGAGGAGCCCGGGATTGGGCACGAGATCCGCCAGGAATTGGTCACGGCGGATAGAGTCGATTTGTTGTGTGCATTCGTCAAGTGGTCGGGAATGCGCACCTTGCGTGATGCGCTTAAGGTTGCGCACGAGCGAGGTATTCCGATCCGGGTTCTGACAACCACATACATGGGTGCGACTGAGCAAAGGGCCCTCGATGCATTGGTGCGGGATTACGGTGCCCAGGTTAAGGTTTCGTATGAAGTAAAGAGTACGAGGCTACATGCCAAGGCGTGGCTGTTTCGTCGTAATACTGGATATGACACCGCGTACGTCGGGAGCTCTAATCTGTCTCGGCCAGCACTCGTTGATGGCCTAGAGTGGAACGTGCGGCTATCTTCTCACTCCACTCCTCATATTATTGAAAAATTTGAGGTGACTTTCGAAAGTTATTGGGGAAGTGGCACCTTTGAGCCCTACGATCCAGATCGGGATGCAGAGCGGTTTCAGCAAGCGATCGCCGAGGCCGGTGGAGCCTCGGAGCGTGGGGGAACTGTCACGCTCTCGAACCTTGAAGTTCGGCCACTACCGTTCCAAAAGGACATGCTCGAACGTCTAAATGCGGCACGACATGAGAAAGGCATTCACAGAAACCTGCTCGTTTCAGCCACGGGAACGGGAAAGACTGTCATGGCTGCCCTTGACTATCGCCAACTGTGTGAGAGTAGTCGACGCCGGCCAAATCTACTTTTTATCGCTCATAGAGAAGAGATTCTCGATCAGTCTCTTCGCTGCTACCGAGAAGTTCTCGGCGACGCCAACTTCGGAGACAAACTCAACGGAAAAGAACGGCCATATAATTCAGATTATGTGTTCGCGAGCGTGCAGACACTGAGTAAAGATCGTCATCTCGATCAGTATACTCCTGACGCTTATGACGTGATCGTAATTGATGAATTTCATCACAGTGCGGCCAAAACGTATCGGAAGGTTATCGACCACTTTCGCCCCAAAGAACTGTTGGGTCTGACGGCCACCCCTGAGCGAGGGGACGGAGTCAGGATCCAGGATCTATATTTCAATGGTGAAATTACAGCTGAACTGAGGCTTTGGGAAGCTCTGGAGAATGAGCTACTTAGTCCATTTCACTATTTCGGAATTAGTGATAACACAGATCTTCGCGCGGTTTCCTGGCGTCGCGGAGGGTATGACCATACGGAACTGAAGAACCTTCTATCGGCGGACCATGCACGTGCGCGAACGGTGATCAGGGCAGTTCGTGACACCGTAACCGATCCTCACCTCATGAAGGCGCTTGGTTTTTGCGTATCTGTCGCGCATGCGGAGTTCATGAAGGAACGATTCAATGACGTAGGGATCCGTGCCGAGTATTTGCATGGCGACGTGGATGATGCTCGGCGCGTTCAAGTTCTGCAGGATCTTAAGGCCGGGATGGTCAACATTGTATTTTCTGTTGACCTATTGAATGAGGGGGTTGATATCCCGGATGTCGATACACTGCTGTTGTTGAGGCCGACGGAGAGTGCCACCGTGTTTCTTCAGCAACTTGGTCGAGGTCTCCGCCGGACGCCGAGCAAGGACGTCTTGACTGTCCTTGATTTTATCGGTCTGCATAGAAAAGAATTCCGGTTTGAGGAGACCCTTGGGGTTCTGGCTAACGCCAAACGCAGAACTCTGGAGAGTGCTGTCGAACAAGATTTTCCGAAGCTCCCATCTGGCTGCCAGGTTATCCTGGAGCGGAAGGCCAAGGAGCGAGTTCTCTCGAACATTCGGACGCAATTGCAGGTGAATGTTAATGTACTTGCGAATGAAGTTCGTGATTACGGAACAACAGACCTTGTGAAATACCTTCATGAGAGCAACCGTACAGCGGATGAGGTGTATCGAAAAGGGTCTTGGACTAGTCTTCTTCGGCGTGCATCGTTACTTCCCACAAGGGGTCCTGACGGAGAAGACAAGATCCTGACCAGGGTTCGCGGTTTGCGTTATGTTGATGATGCCCAGCGCTATCACTATTACAAGATGATGTTGGGGAATGATGCGCCGCGATACCAAGATCTGGATGCTCAAGGGAAAGCCTATGCGCGCATGTTGTTCTTCTCGATCTGGGATGGCAAGTGGGCAGGGTTCAAGGATTACCAGGAGGGCTTCGAAGCACTCCGGCGTTATCCTGACGTAGTCAATGAGATGCGTCAGGTCCTTGATTATGGAATTGGTTGCGCTGAGCATACTGCCATTCCACTCGTGAATGGCCTGTCTGCCCTGCCTCTGCAGGTGCATGCGAAGTACAGTCGATCTGAGTACTTGGCCGCTCTAGGGTGGGCGAATCTATCCAGTGGGGACTACCCTCTGACCTTCAATGAAGGAGTCTTGTGGCGAGAGGAAATCAAGACAGACGCCTTCTTTGTCACTCTAAGGAAAGATAGCAGGGGCTTCTCTCCGAAAACAATGTACAAGGATGCTGCTCTCAATGAACACGAGATTCGTTGGCAGACGCAGCACAAGATGTCCAGCGAGAGTCCTAGCGTTCAACGCTACAGGGACCATGTGCGCGAGGGAAGTCAAATTCTACTTTTTATTCGCTCGCACACCACGGATGATGCTGGGGGTGCCGTTCCGATGACATTCTTGGGGCCGGCTACGTATGTGGCGGACGAAGGAAGCAATCCGGTCAGTTTCACCTGGCGCCTTAAGTACCCAATGCCCGTAGATGTGCTCAACTATGCGGAAGTTGCGCACGTTGGCTAGCTAGTGTATGTGACGAACTGCCGGACTACTAGCCAAATGAGGTTTGTCTCCAACCCCGGATACAGTGTTTTAGTGGCGGCTGCCCGGTGAGCAGAGAATTCTCGGTAATAGGGCGTTCTTAGAGGCGACGCGGGCCGGTACTCCTCAAGGAATACCGGCCCGGAGTCTTTTTCGCTATTTCTGGAGGCCTACTGCGCGTTCGTCATCTTCAGGACGTTGAGGGCCTCGTCCAGCTGCGCCTCGGTCAGGTTGCCCGCCTCAATGTAGCCGCGCTCCAGGACCACCTGGCGGATGGTCTTGCGCTCGGCCAGGGCCTGCTTGGCGACCTTGGCGGCCTCCTCGTAGCCGATGTAGCGGTTGAGGGGCGTCACGATCGACGGGGACGACTCGGCGTACTCGCGGCAGCGCTCCTCGTCGGCCTCGATGCCGGCGACGCAGCGGTCGGCGAAGACGCGGGAGACGTTGGCCAGCAGGCGGACCGACTCCAGGATGTTGCGGGCGATCATCGGCAGCTGCACGTTGAGCTCGAAGTTGCCGCTGGCGCCGCCGAAGGCCACCGCTGCGTCGTTGCCCACGACCTGCGAGGAGACCTGGAGCATCGCCTCGCACAGCACCGGGTTGACCTTGCCCGGCATGATCGAGGAGCCCGGCTGCAGGTCCGGCAGGCGGATCTCGCTGAGGCCGGTGCGCGGCCCCGAGCCCATCCAGCGGATGTCGTTGGCGATCTTGGCGTAGCCCACCGCGATCGTCCGCAGCTGCCCGGACAGCTCGACCAGCCCGTCGCGCGCCCCCTGGGCCTCGAAGTGGTCCCGCGCCTCGCTCACCGGGAGCCCCGTGGTCTGGGCGATCTCGGCGATGACCCGCGGGGCGAAGCCCTCGGGGGTGTTGATGCCGGTGCCCACCGCCGTGCCGCCCAGCGGCAGCTCGGCGACGCGCGGCAGCACCGCCTTGAGGCGCTCGATCCCGTGGCCCACCTGGGCGGCGTAGCCGGAGAACTCCTGGCCGAGGGTGACCGGGGTGGCGTCCATCAGGTGGGTGCGCCCGCTCTTGACGACCCCCGCGAACTCCACGGCCTTGCGGTTGAGCTCGCCCTGCAGGTGCTCAAGCGCCGGAACGAGGTCGTTCACGACCGCCGACGTCGCCGCGATGTGGATCGAGGACGGGTACACGTCGTTGGACGACTGCGAGGCGTTGACGTGGTCGTTCGGGTGCACGTCCAGCCCGGTGGCGTCCTTGGCGAGCGTCGCGATGACCTCGTTGCTGTTCATGTTGCTCGACGTGCCCGAGCCGGTCTGGAACACGTCGATGGGGAACTCGTCGTTCCACTTGCCCTCGGCGACCTCCAGGGCCGCCTGGCGGATCGCCTTGCCGAGCTCGTCGGAGATGACCCCCAGCTCGGCGTTGACCTTGGCGGCGGCGGCCTTGATGTGGCCGAGCGCCTCGATGTTCGCGGCCTCCAGCCCCTGGCCGGAGATCGGGAAGTTCTCCACCGCGCGCTGGGTCTGGGCCCGCCACTTGGCCTTAGCGGGGACCTGAACCTCGCCCATCGAGTCGTGCTCGATGCGGAACTCACTCATCGTTGAAAGACACCTCCAGGGAAACCTGTCCCCAAGATTGCCAGAAGCAGGGGTGGCGGGTGGGCCTGCCCCCGCCGGAGCGCAGGGGTGACCTCGTGCGACGTGGCGGGGGTCACTCCCTCCGCCGGAGGCGTGGTCCGGCCCCCGGAAAAACCAGTGGGGCAGACCACGCTATTTCCCTACCGTGGCCATATGCCGTCATCAACGCGAGGAGAACCCTCAGCCCTGTCCCTGCGCGGCGTGGTCAAGTCCTACGGTTCGATCCGTGCCGTGGACGGGCTCGACCTGGAAGTGCCGTCGGGGATCGTCTTAGGCCTCCTCGGCCCGAACGGGGCCGGGAAGTCCACGACCATGCGCATGCTCACCGCCCAGAGTCGAGCGGACGGCGGGGAGATCACCATCCTCGGGCACTCCGTCCCGCGCGAGTCCAAGCGCGCGCGTGCACTCATGGGCGTGGTGCCCCAGCACGACAACCTCGACGAGGAACTGACCGCCGCAGAGAACCTCCAGGTGTTCGCCCACCTCTACCGCGTCCCCCGGGCCGAGAGGGAGGCCGCGGTGGAGCGCGCGCTGCGCATCGCCCACCTTGAGGACCGACGGCACACCCGCGCCGACAAACTCTCCGGCGGCATGAGGCGCCGACTGCTCATCGCCCGGGGGCTGGTCCACCGTCCCCGCCTCGTCCTGCTGGACGAGCCCACCGTGGGCCTGGACCCACAGGTGCGCCAAGAGCTGTGGGGGCTGGTCTCCTCTCTGCGGGACGAAGGCGTCACGGTCCTGATGTCCACGCACTACATCGAAGAGGCCGAGCGCCTCTCCGACGAGGTCGCGCTGATGGCGAAGGGGAAGGTGGTCACCCGGGGCGCCCCCGCCGATCTCATCGCCCGGTACGCGGGCAAGACCGTCGAGGAGTTCCGCGCCGGCACCGATGGCCACGAGGCCATGGAGCGCCGCGCCGAGGCGGCCGGCCTCCCCACCCGCCGCACCGGCGCCGAACTGGCCGTCATGCGCGCTGAAGAGATCTCCGAGGAGCTCCGCGGCGAGCTGGGCCGCGGCGAGGTGCGCGCCAGCAATCTGGAGGACGTGTTCGTCACCCTGACCGGGGAGCGTGTGGAATGAGCCTGCAGGAGACCGCTGAGCGCGCTGAACGGCCCCTCTCGGCCGCAGGGGCGTCCGCGCCCCCGCCCGGCCGCTTCGAGCTCGCGCCGGTGCGGGGCGTGCTGGCCCGCGAGTGGGCGCTGTACCGCCGCAGCTGGAAGCCGACCACCTTCGCCGCCGTGGTGGAGCCGATCATCTTCCTGCTGGCGTTCGGTTTCGGCCTGGGCTCCCTGGTCGGGGTGGTCGCCGGCTACAGCTACCTGGACTTCATCGGCACCGGCATCGTCGCCACCTCGGTGCTGTTCACCTCCATCTACCCCGGCCTGATCGACACCTACGTGCGCCGCGTCTTCCAGCACAGCTACGACGGCATGCTGGCCGCCCCGGTCGACGTGCGGGAGCTGGTGACCGCCGAGGCCGGGTGGATCGCCCTGCGCGCCTCGGTCTACGGCTGCGCCCCGCTGCTGGTGGCGATCGGCTTCGGCCTGCCGCCCGCACCGGGGATGTTCGCCGTTCCGCTGATCGCGCTGGTCACCGGTTTCGGCTTCGGGCTGATGGGGATCTGGATGTCGGCCCTGGTGCCCTCGATCAAGACCATCGACTACATCATCTCGGGGCTCATCACCCCGATCTTCCTGGTGGCGGGGACCTTCTTTCCGCTCGACGAGCTGCCCGGGTGGGCGCAGGGCATCGCCCAGGTCAACCCGCTGTACCACTGCGTGGAACTGGTGCGCGGGGCCGCGTTCGGCATCGACGCGGGGGCCGCGGCCCTCCACTGGGCGGCGCTGTTCGCCTTCGTCGTGGTCGTCTGGGGCCTGGCGGTCTTCCAGATGCGGCGCCGCCTGATCGACTGATAGCCCGATCTGGGTTTGTTCGTGAGAGCGGACAGCGTTTGTCGATGAGTTCCGGCAGCGCCTCCATCCGTCGCAGGGTCGTGTCGATGACTCCTGGCAGCACTGCGTGCGACGGGGCGCACCGTGCCCTTCCTCGATAGTCGCCCCCACCGCCGCCTGCGAAGCCGCAGGTCAAGGTGGAGCGCCCGCAGCGAAGCGAGGACGAACGACCTTGAGGTGCGGCGAGCGGCGGCCACACTCGGCGGCGAGGAAGGCGCTGGCGTTGTCGGAACTCATCGACACGACCACGCCGCAGAGGGTCTTGAGCGCCTCCAGAACTCATCGATAAGTGCTGCTACTTCTCATCGACATAGCCACCCGATCGCTTTCAGAGCGCCCCGACCGCGCCCCGAGAGTTGCCTGAGAGCCGTCCTTGCAAGCGCGTCCCTGAACGCGCAAGAGGCCGCGCCCTGGAATCCGGTTGGTTTCCGGTTCCAGGGCGCGGCCTCTTGCGCGTCTCCGGAGGGTGCGGACCAGTGCTGTGCGGGTCCGCACCGGGATCACTCCGGGCTGGGCGCCCAGCGCATTTGGGAGGTCACCCGATCGCCGTCTATGGCCGTGGAGAGGCCGAACGCCCCCCACTGGTCGGCGTCGGACTGGCCGCCGGACTCGGCGAACGGTCGCAGGTCCATGTACATCCCGTAGAAGGCGCTCTCGCTGCCCTCCATGACCTGCTGGTACACAGGGTCATCGCCGAGGCGGCCCTGACCCGTGGACCCAGAGGACACCACCACGGTGTCCCCGTCCGATTTCACCCCGGGCGGCGAAGAGTAGGACCCCTCCGAGAACAGGTCTACCAGCTCCTCAATCATCCCGGCGTCGGCGCCCGCGGCCCTGAACTGGACCGAGGCGCCGTCGAAGTCCGAGAACGGATCGTTCAGGCCGCTCCGCAGGTCGCTCAGGCCTACGGCGGTCTGGTTGCCCACCAGGTCCTGGAACCCGTCGGGGACCGAGAGGCCGATCTCCTCCTCCAGGCCAGCCTCCACTTCGGCCGTATCGTCGGGAAGAAAGTCGTCCAGGTCGTTCCAGGCCATCTCGCCCAGTTCGTCCACACCGCTGCCGGCGAGAGCGATCGCGGTGTCGTCGGGCAGCTCGGCCATCTCGGTCAGGCCGGTCTGCGAGGTCTCGTAGTCGGCGGGGGTGAAGTCGCCCATGGCGAAGTCGATCATGTCGACGTGAATGTCGAGGCGGTCGGACTCGATCGACAGCGCGGCCGCGACCCGGCCGTCGATGGACACGTCCTCGAAATCAGGCCCGCTGGAGCCGTACCCGCCCGTGCCGTAATCCCCGGCGCCGTAGTCCTCGTCCCAGGGGTCGCCGCCGCCGTATCCGCTGCTGTTCGACAGCTGCTCCTGGATGGCGTCGGAACTGGCCCCCATGTCGTACCAGAACGCCGCGAGGCTGTCGTCGGCCACGCCCGCCATGTCCTCCGCGTACGTCTTGTCGTCGGCGAGTGAACCCTCCTCCTCGACCCGCTCGTACAGCTCGTCGAGGACCTCGTCGGACTCGGCGAAGAAGGCGAACCCGTCGCGGACCTCACCCGCGCTGTCGTCCTCCTCGCGGGTGAGCTCCTCGACGGCCTCCTCGGCCGCGGCCTCGTCGGTCACCGCCACGGCGGCCGCGCCGGCGAGACCGGGCCCCTTGCTCACGACCTCGGACTTCCACCCGGCGACGCCGAACCGGCCCCCCAGCCAGGGCTTGATGTCCTCCTCGTAGTCCAGGTCGGCCTCGGCCTGCTCGATGACCTCCTCGAAGATCGCGGCGCCGGGGTCCTCCTCGTCGTCGCCGATCTTCTCCTTGACGGAATCGGGCAGCTTGTCCATGAAGGCCGCGTAGTCCGTCAACTTGGCGCCCGAAGGCTTGAGGTCGAGGCGCAGGAAGCCGACGGAGTCGGCGGGCAGCACAGTCTCCGGCTGCGGCCCGCCGAACACACGGTTGACCACCGTATTGGCGGCCCACACCCCGGAGGCCATCAGCAGCACGCCCAGTCCGGCCGCGACGGGGATCATCCACACGCGGTTGCGGCGCGGAGCCGGGCCCTGCGGCGGCCCGTACGGGGGTCCGGGCGGCGGCCCCTGCGGGGGCCCCGGCGGCGGGAACCCGTGGCCCGCCGGGGGAGGCGCGGAGGCGCCGGGCGGGTACTGCGGCCCGGACGGCTGCCAATGCGGCTGGCCGGGGGGATCGGGGTAGGACATCGGACCTCCGGAGTGCGCTTTTGCCTGTAAGACCGTACCAATGCGCACAGGTCCGAAAGCCCCGGAGCAGGGGCCATACGCCCCTTGAGGCCGGATCAGGCCGAATTGCGGCGAACCCGGCCCCAAGGAGGCGGACCGGGAGGGGTCAGGAGGAGGCCGACGCGAAGTCGACCCCGCTGTAGGTGTCGAGCTTGGAGATCCGGTGCTCGCTGTGCACCTGGCGCACCGTGCCGCTGCGGCCGCGCATCACCAGCGAGTCCGTCATGGCGCCGCCGGCCTCGTAGCGCACCCCGCCCACCAGCTCGCCGTCGGTGATGCCGGTGGCGGCGAAGAACACGTCGTCGGAGGAGACCAGGTCGTCGGTGGTCAGCACCCGGTCCAGGTCGTGTCCGGCGTCCAGGGCCGCGCGCCGCTCCTCCTCGTCCTTGGGCCACAGCCGCCCCTGGATGGTGCCGCCCAGGCACTTCATCGCGCAGGCGGTGATGATGCCCTCAGGGGTGCCGCCGATGCCCAGAAGCAGGTCGGCGCCGGTGCCCGGGCGGGCCGCCATGATGGCGCCGGCCACGTCGCCGTCGGTGATGAACTTGATGCGCGCCCCGGACTCGCGGACCTCCCGGACCAGGCCCTCGTGGCGGGGGCGGTCCAGGATGACCACGGTGACGTCCTGAGGGCTGCCGCCCTTCGCGCGCGCGACCGCGCGGATGTTCTCGGACACGGGCGCGGTGATGTCCACCACGTCGGCCGCCTCAGGGCCCGCGGCCAGCTTCTCCATGTAGAACACGGCCGACGGGTCGAACATGGACCCGCGCGGGCTCACCGCGATCACCGAGATCGCGTTGGGCATGCCCATCGCGGTCAGACGGGTGCCGTCGATCGGGTCGACGGCGACGTCGCACTCGGCCCCGCTGCCGTCCCCGACCTGCTCACCGTTGTAGAGCATGGGGGCGTTGTCCTTCTCGCCCTCACCGATCACCACCGTGCCCTTCATGGACACGCTGCTGATCAGGTGGCGCATCCCGTGCACGGCCACGCCGTCGGCGCCGTTCTTGTCGCCCCGCCCGACCCACCGCGCGGCGGCCAGCGCCGCCGCCTCGGTGACGCGCACCAGTTCGAGGGCGAGGTTGCGGTCGGGGACGGAGTCATTGCGGGGAGTAGGCGGCGTCGGCTCGCTCATGGGTGGCCTCTCACAAGGGGCGTGAACTGGTGAAGGTGGTGCCCACCGTGGATGTGGGCCCGGGGCAACTCTATTGAACTGGCTTGACGTCCTCTCTAGGGGTGGGCCCCGGGGGGTTCCTCGCGGTTGAAGGAGCGGAGCACGCCGTGGCCCCCGCCGGTTGGTCGGGCCGACCGGTGTGTCCTGCGTGTCCCGTCAGTACATCAAAGGACCGGGACGACCCCTCCTGAGGCGCGGACGGGTGTCCCGAATCTGATGCGCCCCGGCCCGAAGAAACGGGGCACCTCTGGAGCAGACCGGTAGCCTCGTCCTGAGGCGCGCAAGGAGATTAAGGACGGGACACTGACGTGACAGTCGACAAGGCCGAGACCGAGGGCAGGGCGGAGCGCGGCTCCGCGCGTGGCGCGGCGACCCGGAGCGCCCTGCTGGAGGCCGCTGCGCACGTCTTCCGGACGGTCGGGTTCTCCAAGGCGGGCGTCAGTGAGGTCGTCCAGCAGGCCGGGGCGAGCGTCGGCAGCCTCTACCACCACTTCGGCGGCAAGGCCGACCTGTTCCTCGCCCTGTACGAGGAGTTCCAGCAGCGCCAGCAGGAGCGCACCCACGCCGCGGTCAGCAAGGCGCGCGCGGAGGGCGAGACCGACCCGACCCGGCTGATGTACGCGTCGGCCCGCGCCTACCTCGACGGCTGCATCGAGGAGCGGGAGACCACCCGGCTCTTCTTCAGCGGCGACGGGCCGCCCGGCTTCGACTCCCAGCTGCGGGTGCGCCTGCGCGAGTGGACCGACCGCAACGTGGCGCTGTTCCGCAAGGCCGACGAGCCGGTCGACGAGGCGCTGCTCATGGTCGTCAGCGGCGCGATGCTGCTCGCGGTCTCGGAGGTCGTGCACCGCACCGACGACGACGCCCGGCGCCTGGCCGACGACGTCACCGAGCTGCTGTCGGAGCTGCGCCCGCGCCGCCGCGGGCAGGGCGGCACCGAGGCCTGAGCCGGAGGCCGGGCCGCGGCCTGAAGCGGTCTGAAGGGGGCGGAGGGCCACACCGGACCCGGTGCGGGCCACCGCCCGGGGTGCGGCAAGCTGGAACCATCATGAGTACGTACAACCGCGCCGACGCCTCCCTGGGCCCCATGGTGGTGGCGATGGGCGTCATCCTCGCGATCCTGATCCCCATGGCGCTGGTGGTGAAGTGGCGCAGCGGGGAGAACATCCCCAGCGTCGACTACGCCCCCCACGCCGCGGCCATGGAGCAGGAGGCCGACTTCCCCGTCCCCGCGCCGGCGGACCTGCCCGAGGGGTGGGTGCCCACCAGCACGGACATGACCGCAGACGGCGGGGCCTCCTGGACGGTCGGGTTCGCCACCCCGCAGGACCGCCACGCGGAGTACCTGGTCACCGGGGACGAGGAGGAGGCCATGGCGGCCGCCTCGGGGGAGTCCGACGGGACCGCGGAGGCCGGCGGGCGCGATTGGGAGCGCCGCGGCGCGGATTCCGAAGGCGACCGGGCCCTGCTCCACCGGGGCGAGGACGGCGCGTTCCTCGTGGTCAGCGGCGGAAGCGGATACGGCGAACTCGAGGAGCTGGCCGGGAGCCTGGCAGAGGGCTGATCGCCCTTGACTCTGTGCTTATACCGGGCGGGTAGCGTTTCGGTGACAGCCACATACCAGGGCGCGAACACGCCCGGCACGGAGCGGACACCATGATGGACGGCATACTCGACTGGCTTAAGGGACTCTTCGGCGATTCCGCCCAGGAGGCGGCCGACACTCTGCAGGGAACGGCCCAAGAGCAGGGGCAGCAGGTCACCGAAGAGGCACAGGGCTACGCCGAGCAGGCCCAGGACGCTGCGGGAGGCCTGGGGGACCAGGCGCAGGACGCCTACGGGGAGGCCGCGGGCGGCCTGCAGGACCAGGCGCAGGAGTACACGGACCAGGCCCAGAGCGCTGGGGAGTCCGTTCAGGACGTCGCCCAGGACCCGACGGCCGCCGCAGAGGACGCGTTCCGGAACGGGACCGAAGGCGAACGCTGACCTCAACGCCCGATGCGCATGACGGGCTCACCGTACGGGCCTTCACACACGTGATGGGGCCGCTCCCCCAGGGAGCGGCCCCATCGTCGTGTCGTGCCTGGCCTCTCGGGCCGTGCCGAGCGGCGCGGGGTCTCGGCCCCGCCGTCAGACGGTCTCTGCGCGCAGGTCGCGCCGCAGCTCCTTGGGCAGGGAGAAGGTCAGGCTCTCTTCGGCGGTCGTGACCGTCTCCACGTTGTCGAACCCGTGGCCGGAGAGCTGGTCGAGCAGCTCGCGCACCAGGATGTCGGGGACCGACGCGCCGCTGGTGACGCCGACGGTCGAGACGCCCTCCAGCCAGGACTCGTCCATCATGGAGGCGTTGTCGATCAGGTGGGCGGAGGTGGCGCCGGCCTCGAGGGCGACCTCCACCAGGCGGACCGAGTTGGAGGAGTTGTCCGAGCCGACCACGATCACCAGGTCGCACTCGGGCGCCATCGACTTGACGGCGTCCTGCCGGTTGGACGTGGCGTAGCAGATGTCGTCGCTGGGCGGGTCCAGCAGGTTGGGGAACCGCTCGCGCAGGGCGTCCACGGTCTGGTTGGTCTCGTCCACCGAGAGGGTGGTCTGGGACAGCCAGGAGACGTTGTCGGGGTTGCGCACCTCGACCTGGTCGACCTGGTCAGGGCTCTCGACGATCTGGATGTGGTCGGGGGCCTCGCCGCTGGTGCCTTCGACCTCCTCGTGGCCGATGTGGCCGATGAGGACGATGTCGCGGTCCTGGGAGGCGAAACGCTGCGCCTCCTTGTGCACCTTGGTCACCAGGGGGCAGGTCGCGTCGATGGTCTTGAGGCTGCGCTTCTCCGCCTCCTCGTGGACCATGGGCGAGACGCCGTGCGCGGAGAAGACGACGATCGCGCCCTCGGGGACCTCGTCGGTCTCCTCGACGAAGATGGCGCCGCGCTTCTCCAGCGTGCTGACCACGTGGGTGTTGTGCACGATCTGCTTGCGCACATAGATCGGCGCGCCGTACTGCTCAAGGGCCTTCTCGACCGTGACGACAGCGCGGTCCACCCCGGCGCAGTAGCCGCGGGGGTTGGCGAGCAGGACACGGCGGCGATTCGTCGCAGTCATGCCCCCATCCTAGGGGGCGTGGGCCGCCTGGGCGTCCTGATGTCGTCATCGCCACAAGACGGTCGGCGGCCCGCAGCGCGCGGGCCGCGGACGGGAAGCGCTGTGCAGCACCGGCGGAGGTGGGATAACGGTCAGCGATCGGTTCCGTCCCGAGATGGCGAATTCGTTCCCATTACGGGCCGGTTCAGGGGAGCCTGACTCCCCTATCCTGGTTGACTTGCGTACCCCCGTACGCCTATACCCCCGATAGCAGCCCATCCCCCGTACAGCACGGCGACAGCGGCAGGAGCCCCAGACCAATGTCGAACGCCTCGACCGTCAGCAAGCTCGTGACCATGGTGAAGGGCATCTTCGGGCGCAAGGAGAAGGCGGAGCCGGCGGCCCCGGCCGCCGCTCCCTCGGAGAAGCCCGCGGCCCCCGAGCAGCCGACGGAGCCGACCGCCGCCGAGACGGCGGAGACGAAGGCCGAGGCGGCCGAGCAGACGGCGACCGCGAAGGCCGCCCCTTCCGAGGAGGAGGCCCGCACCGAGGAGGGGCCGGGCGCGCAGGAGACCCCGGAGAAGGCCTCGGATGAGAAGGCCCCGGACCCCTCGGAGAGCGGCCAGGAGTCCGAGCAGGCGTCGAAGCCCGAGAAGCTGGTCGAGCCGGAGGAGCGCGAGGCGGTCGCCGAGGAGCTGTCCACCAACGAGGACGACACCCAGGTCGCCAGCGACGAGGTCCTGCAGAAGGTCCGCAAGGAGTCCGCGCCGACCGCCGAGGACCTCCCCGTCCCCGGCTACGACGAGTTGACCCTGCCCTCCATCCGCGCGCGCCTGCGCAAGCTCACCATCGACGAGGTGCGCCAGCTGCGCGCCTACGAGGTCGCCCACCAGGAGCGCCCGGAGTTCGTGAAGATGTACGACAACCGGATCACCAAGCTCCAGAACGCCGAGTAGCGCGGACCCCTCCCCGAACGGGGGCATGAGCAGGAGCGTGTGGCGGGCCGCAAGGCCCGGTTCGTCCCGTCAGCGCTTCACCAGCGCGTTGCGCAGGCCGAGGTCGGCAGGGAACGGGGCGAGGTAGGTCTGTTCCCGAGCCCAGGCGACCCCCTCCGCGGCGCAGTGGTGGCGCACCAGCGCCACGGGAAGCGTCAACGGGACGAGTCCTTGGCGGTAGGACTCGATCGCGTCGAGGATGTCGTGCCTGCGCTCGTCGTCCAGGTGGTCGCTCACCATCCCGAAGACGTGCTGCAGGACGTTGACGTGCCGTCCGGGCGTGGCCTTGTGCGTCAGAGCCTTCTGGAATCCCTCCCGGTACTCCCGGGCCAGCTCGGTCCGCTCGCGGGCGCCCGCCTGCGCGACCGTTCTGCCGAGCGAACGGTAGGCCTCCGGCGAGTGCGCCATGATCTGCAGCTTGTGGCGGGCGTGGAACTCCACGAGGTCCTTCGGTCGCCAGTCCCCGGAGAGCAGGTTCCTCAGCCGGGCGTGGGCGAACACCCTCTCGACGAAATGGTCGCGCAGGTCCGCGTCGGAGAGCCTGCCCTCCTCCTCGGTCGGCAGCCAGGGGACGAGGGTGGTCAGTCGGTCGGCGTAGGCTCCGCGCCCCTTCCCGTCGACACGCTTGCCGTCCTTGAACACCGGCAGACCGAACATGCCGCAGCTGGGCGACTTGTTCTTCAGCACGTATCCGTCGAGGCCTTCCAACTGCTCCCTGCGGCGGTCGGCGATCCCGCGCAGCGCATCGGTGTGGTCGGTCCCGCTCTTGGACGCGACCACGCGCGGACCTGCGTCGGAACGCTCCAAGCGAAGCGTCTCGCGCGGCACCCCCAGACCGATCTCCTCCTCAGGGCAGACGGGGACCCAGTCCACGTGGTCGCCCAGCCGATCGGTGAGGAACCGGTCCCGGCAGTGGCCGCCGTTGTAGCGCACGGGTTCGCCCAGGAGACAGCTTGATACGCCGATCCTGGGGCGATCCGCGGGCTCGTTCAGCTCCGCCTGATTCTGGTCGTCTGTGACCGAACGGTCGCTCATGGTTGTCAGAATACGTCGAGTGGCTGCGCAGGGCGGCTGCTTGACGCTTCGGGGGGACAGTGCGCACGTCGGTCATGCTCTTCACACGCGACCTGAGGGGCGAGGACAATCCCGCGCTCGCCGAGGCGGCCCGGAGCGACCGGGTCCTGCCCCTGTTCGTCGCCGACCCCTGGATCCTGGAGTGCAGCGCCCGCAACCGGGTCGCCTTCTTGGCCGAAGCGCTCGCCGAGCTGGACCTGGAGCTACGCGCGCTCGGTGGCGGGCTGGTCGTGCGCCGGGGGGAAACGGTCGCAGAAGCCTTGCGGGCTGCGAACACGGTGGGTGCCGACCGCATCCACCTGGCCGAGGACGTCGGGGCTTTCGCGGGCCGGCGCGCGCGGCGTCTGACCAAGGAGGCTGCGCAGGTCGGCATCGAGGTCGTCGGCCACCCAGGGGTCACTGTGGTCCCTCCCGGAAGCCTTCTGCCGTCTGGAGGAGGAGACCACTACAAGGTCTTCACTCCGTATTGGAAGGCCTGGGAGGTGGCCGACAGGCGCGCTGAGGCCCCAACGCCTCCCTCTCTCCGCCTGCCCGACGGCGTGGAGGCCGACCGTTCGCCGTACCCGGATCCGACCAGGGAAGGACTCGGTGTCCTGGCGCCGGGGCGGCTGCACGGCGGGGCCGACTCCGCCGAACGCCTCCGGGCTTGGCTAGCGGATGGGATCGCCTTGTACGAGAAGCACAGGGACGACCTCGCCGCCGACGCCACATCGCGCCTGAGTACCGATCTCAGGTTCGGGCGTGTCTCCCCGCTCGTACTGGAACGCGCCGCGCACCGGCAGGGAGAGGCGGGAGGCGCTTTCGTCCGTCAGCTGGCCTGGAGGGACTTCCACCATCAGGTCCTCAAGGCGTTTCCTGCCCTCCCCCGCGCCGACTACCGTCCGCGGAACGCGGAGTGGCACGACGACGAGGAAGCGTTCGCGGCTTGGGCCGAGGGGCGCACCGGTCTGCCCATCGTCGATGCCGGCATGCGGCAGCTGCTCCATGAAGGCTTCATGCACAACCGGGCCCGACTGATCACGGCGGGCTACCTGACCAGGATCCTGCGCGTGCACTGGAAGCGGGGGGCCGACCACTTCCATGCGCTGCTGACCGACGGGGATCTGGCCGACAACTACGGGAACTGGCAGTGGGTCGCCGGGACGGGCAACGACACACGGCCCAACCGCGGATTCAACCCGGTGCGGCAGGCGCTGCGCTATGACCCGCAGGGCGAGTACGTGCGCCGGTACGTCCCCGAACTCGCCCATGTTCCCGGAAGCGACGTCCACGAGCCCTGGAAGCTCCCGGGCGTCGCCTACCACCCGCCCCTTGAGACGCCGGCCTGACCGGGTCCCATCACGTCGCGGCCTTCAGGTGGCGGCCGCGATGTCCTTGGTGAGGATCGAGAGCGCATCGGGGAGGGTGGCCGAACACGCGTCCGACATGCCGCCGACGCCTCCCTGCCAGCCGAGGCCCGCCGTCATGAGCAGGGTGGCCTCCCGGAGGCCGGCCGAGGCCCTGCGGACCGCGCTGAGTGCCTCGGGGTCGGCCGATTCCGGCCGGTGGGACCAGACCACGACGGCCTTGGGGGCTGTGCGCCGGACGGCCGCTTCGATCGCGGCGATGGGCGTCGCCGCGCCGATCATGCGCCAGGCCACGCCGTTCTCGCTGAGCGCTGCGGCCAGTGCTTCCAGCGGCAGGGTGTGCAGCTCCGCGGGTGTGCAGGCCAGGATGATGTGACGCCGGTCGCGGATCCTCGGGCTTCGGTGTACCCGTCTCAGGGACGAGGAGATGCTCCAGGAGAGCATGTGCTCGACCTCCACGAACCGCTGGGTCGCGGCCCAAGCCGAGCCCATTCCGAAGAGGACGGGGCGGGCCACCTCGTCCCAGGTGTCCACGACACCGCGCGTCCTGAGGCGGTCTTCCAGCACGTCCTCCACCGTTGCGGCGTCCATCCGGATGGCGGCGCGGGTCACGCCGTGCAGCGCCGCTGAGGCGCTCCTCCCCGTTCCGGAGGCCGGTCCCCGCTGCGCGGGAACGCCAGGGGCGGCAGCGGGCTCGGAGGCCGGGCCGGACGCGGCCCGGGCGGCGGCATCGGCCGGTGTCATGCCCTCGGCGACCATGCGGCACATGTCGGTGAGCCGCCGCAGGTCCTCAGGGGTGTAGCGGCGGTGGCCCCCGGGCGAGCGGCCGGTGGCGCCGATTCCGTACCGGCGGTCCCAGCTGCGCAGCGTGGGCGGTGCGACGCCCAGCAGGTGCGCGACGGCGGAAGGGGGGAGGAGCGGTTCCATGGCGGTCCCCGAGTCGATGCGGAATCGATGCGCCTTGCCCCGCAACTCTAGGGCGCACAAGGCTGGGGGGCATCCGGTTCGGGGAGTCCGGAGCGGCACCCCCGTTGCGCCGCTTCGGGCCGGAGTGCCGCCGGAGAGCCGCCGCAGTGCGCCGCGAGAGCTGGAGGGGAGCGGCGTGGTGGCGGCTCGGGCCCCGCTCGCCCGACGGCAGGCCGTGCCGGTGCGGTCGGCGCTGGGATGCGCCCCGTCTCGACCGCACCGGCGCGGAACCCGTACACCAGGCCCGGTCAGATCCCTGGGGCAGAGACGCTCGCCGCCCCGTCGTCCACCCCGAGGAAGCGGACGAGGTGGTGGCGGGAGCAGATGGTCTCGGGGAAGTGGGGGCCGCTCTGGCCGCACTGCTCAGAGCCGTTTCGGCAGGGGCGTCGGTGCCCGGTGCGGCCATTGATGGCGCTTAGGGGAGGAGCTCGGCCCTGCCTGGACTGCTCACCCGGGATCAGCCCTCGACGATGGCCCTGAGGGCGGCGACGTGCGCGCGGTAGGCGGCGCGACCCTCCTTGGTGAGCGACAGCCAGACCCGCTGCCTGCTGTTCCGCTTGGCGCGGGTCTGCTGCACGTAGCCCTCGTCCATGAGGGCGCTGACCTGTTTGCTCAGAACCGAGGCGCTGACGCCGAGCCGCTCCTGGACGGTCGCGAACTCCACCTGCCCGGCCGCCCCGGCGGCGTCGAGCGCGGCGCAGATCTTCAGCCGGTTCGGCGGGTGAATGGTCGGGTTGAAGCCGTCGATCGGGGATTCAGCGGCGGACCCTGTCGCGGACTCGGCGCTCACGACGACTCGGCCCGGCGGTAGAAGGGGCTGGTCCGGCGGTGGTAGGGCCCGAAGGCGGCGATGAGCACGCCGACCGCGAGGCTCAGGGCGACCCAGACCCACGCCGAGTCGACCACGAGGTAGACGGCCGAGGCCGCGACCAGCAGCACCCCCGCGGGGACGAAGACCGGCCAGGTCTCGCGCCAGGTGAGCCAGCGCAGGACGCCCATCTGCTTGACCCCGTAGTGCGCGATGAGGGCGATGGCGATGAGGAAGGCGGCCACCCCGCCGAACGTGGCGCCCACGCCCACGGCGGTGTCGGGCAGCAGGGTGATCAGGCCGTAGGGGGCGACGACGGCGCCGAGCGCAGGGAAGTACCAGGCGGGCACCTTGACGGCCGCGACGTCGGACGTGAGCTGCTCGGCCTCGCGGAGGACCGCGGCGGCCTCGTCGGCGGAGGGGCGGGGCCTGTGCGGATCGTCGGTTTCCATGCTAGAAAGTGAAGCGTTGATTTTCCGGATCGTCAAGTGACGGAAACGGGCCGCCCGCGTCTGGCCGGCGTTCGTCTTCGAACGCCGAGGCCTGGACGGGGCGCGGTGCGGCCCGGCAACGCCCCCTTGCCCCCCGTCCGAACGTCAGGAGAGCACCGTGTCTGCGAACGCCCCCACCGCGAACAAGACGTCCCCTGCCCCTGCCACCGGTTCCGCGCTCTTGATCACGGCCGTTGCCGCCCTGTTCTCGTCCTCCCTGTTCGATGGGGGCCTGCAGATCGTGCTCATCGTCTCCGCCATCGCCGCGGTCTTCACCGCCAGCGTGATCTTCGGACGCAACGCCCGCACTGCCGGGAAGAAGTGACCCTGCCGCCGGTCGGACCGAAGCGCGGCGTCGCGTGCGGCCCGGTGCCTGCATCAGTGCTCGGCGTTCCGGACGAGAGGGACGCACACAGTGAACGCGTAGCGGAGTGACGCTGAGCGCGCCGCGCTTCAGTCATGCGCGGTGATGCGTCGGTCGAGCCCTCGTGAACGCCCTCGGCCGCAGAAGGAAATCCCGAGGGTGTCCCGTTCCGGAGCCCGCTCCGGCGACAGGGCGTCGGCGTGCCAGGAAGGGGCGGCGTAGCCGGTGCTCCGCCCCAGGCTGCCTGCCGGGGGGCGAGGCCCGCAGGTCAGGGGAGTAGGCGGCGACGAGAGGGCGGGGCGGTTCCGCTGGGCCGCTGGTCGGCCGTCGGGCCGGTGGTGGTGCGGGCAAGTGCCCGGGGCGAGTCGAGGTTTCGCCCTAAGGGCGCCTCGGGTGCATCGAGAGTGGTGAAATCGCCACCTGATGTGCGATTTCGTGGTGAATCCACCACTCTCGATGAGCCACCATGTTCCGTGCGCGGCAGGGTCCCGTACGGCGGCTCCGGCCGGTCGTCACCGGTGCCCGACGATCCTCTTCGTCTCGATGGCCTCCGCTGGAGTGGTGTCATCTCCGGCCGACCGGTTCAGCGCCATCGTCACGGCTCTGAGCCGGGCCCGAGCCGCCTTCGGAGGCTTGACCGGCGCCCCGCCCGCCGACGTCGGGCACGGCCGCCGACAGTTGCACCACGCCAGCGGATGCCCTCCTCGTCTCCTCCGCGACGGCCGACTCCGGCCACCACCTCTCGCCTCCCTCGTCCCCACCTGCGCAGTCGCGCGGCTCGCCCCCGCAGTCCGTGGCGGCCGTCACGGACCGGCATATTCTGGCCCGGGACGACCCCGTCGTGCCCGGCCCGTCCGGGCGGAGAGCGAGGAGGCTCGGCATGCGCAAGGCCCTGGTGCTCGGTGGCGGAGGGATCACCGGGATCGCCTGGGAGATCGGCATCCTGTCCTGGCTCCAGGAGGCCGGGCTGGACCTCGCCGACGCGGACCTCGTCGTCGGCACCTCCGCAGGTTCGGTGGTCGGCGCGCAGATCACCTCCGGCATGCCGCTCGCCAAGCTCTATGAACGCCAGCTGGCGCCCCCGAACGGGGAACGGTCCGCACACTTCTCCCGGGCCCGGCTGCTCCGCTTCGCCTGGTACTACCTGGCCGAGCGCGACCCCGACCGGGCCCGGGCGCGCATCGGCCGCGCCGCCCACCACCGGTCCAGCGCCTCCATCGCCGACCGCCGCGCCGTCATCGCGGGCCGCCTGGTCTCCCACGCCTGGCCCGACAGCGACCTGCGCATCACCGCCGTCGACGCCCACACCGGCCGCCGCAAGGTGTTCGACCGCCACAGCGGGGTGCCCATCGTGGACGCGGTCGCGGCCAGCTGCGCCGTGCCCGGGGTATGGCCGCCGGTGCCCGTCGGTGCCTCGGTCTACATGGACGGCGGCGTGCATTCGGCCGCCAACGCCGACGTCGCCGCCGGGTACGACCGCGTGGTCGTCCTCGCCCCGATCGCCGGCGGCGCGGGCCCCGTGCGGGGACCCGCCGACCAACTGGCCGAACTCCCCGGACAGCCCCGCACCGCGCTGATCACTCCGGACCGGGAGGCGGTGGCGGCCTTCGGCGGCAACCTCCTGGACCCCCGCTACCGAGCGCCGGCAGCGCGCGCGGGGCGGACCCAGGCCCCGGACGTCCTGCGCGCGGTCGGCGAGGTCTGGGACAGCTGACCACGCCAGGAAGGGGAAAGCGCGTCGGAGGGCCACGGCCCGCCGGACGGGGAACGGTCGTCGGGCTCCTCTAGGCTCTGACGCATGGGTATGGAGAGCACCCCCGAAGCGCCGCAGCCGGTGCGCGTGGTGATGCAGGCCGTCGGCGGGTGGATCGGGCGCCTCGGCCGGATCTGGGTCGAAGGGCAGATCGCCGAGCTGAACCGCCGAGGCGGCACCGCGTTCATCACCCTGCGCGACCCGGTCGCGAACGTGTCGGCGCGCGTGGTGTGCCCGATGCGGGTCCTGCAGGCGACGACGCCGGTGCCGGAGCCGGGGGCCCGTGTGGTCATCCACGCCAAGCCCGACTTCTACGTGGCGCGCGGGACGTTCTCCCTGCTGGCGCTGGAGATCAGGCACGTGGGGCTGGGAGAGCTGCTGGCCCGTCTGGAGCAGCTGCGCAAGACCCTGGCCGCCGAGGGCGTCTTCGACGAGGCGCGCAAGCGCGCGCTGCCGTTCCTGCCGGGCACGGTGGGGCTGATCTGCGGACGGGACTCGGCCGCCGAGCGCGATGTGCTGGAGAACGGGCGCCGCCGCTGGCCGGCGGTCCGCTTCGAGGTGCGCGAGGTGGCGGTGCAGGGCGACCGTGCGGTGGGCGAGGTGACCGAGGCGCTGAAGGAGCTGGACGGGCATCCCGGCGTCGACGTCATCATCATCGCGCGCGGCGGAGGGAGCCTGGAGGACCTCCTGCCGTTCTCTGACGAGGCGATGGTGCGCGCCGTGGCGGCGGCGGGCACGCCGGTGGTGAGCGCCATCGGGCACGAGCAGGACACGCCGCTGCTGGACTTCGTGGCCGACGTCCGGGCCTCGACGCCGACCGACGCGGCGAAGAAGACCATCCCGGATGTGGGGGAGCAGCTGGAGCTCATCCGGGGGCTGCGCCACCGCGCGCGCAGGGTGATCGAAGGCGGCATCGCCCGGGAGCTGTCGTGGCTGGAGGGGATGCGGTCGCGTCCGGTGCTGGCCAACCCGGTGCAGGAGATGGACCGGCTGACCGAGCAGGTGACGGGGCTGCGGGATCGCGCGCGCAGGTGCGTGACGGTGTCGCTGGACCGGGCGGGCGACGACTTGAGGCACACCCGCGCGCGCTTGCACGCGCTGTCGCCTGCGACCACGCTTGCACGGGGCTACGCGATCGTTCAGGGGCCTGACGGGGGAGTGGTCCGCTCGGCAGACGAGGTGAGCCAGGGCGACGAGCTGCGGCTTCGGTTCGCGGAGGACAGCCTGACGGCCGTCGCGGGCGAGAAGACGGACGATACCGGGGACGAGTGAGGGACATGCCGAAGAAGAGCACCGCCGAGGCTGAGGCGCCGGAGAAGCCGGACGAGAAGACGACGGGTGAGGAGCCCGAACTCAGCTACGAGGAAGCGCGCGAGGAACTGGACTCGGTCGTCCGCCGACTGGAGTCGGGCGGCCTGACCCTCAAGGAGTCGCTGGCCCTGTGGGAACGCGGGGAGCAGTTGGCGAAGACGTGCGAGCAGTGGCTCGAGGGGGCGAGGGCGAAGCTGGCGGTCGCCATGGAGGAGAACACCCCGGAGAACGGGGCCGAGAACGAGGGCGACGCCCCGTTCTAGATTGAGCAGGCGCACAACTCAACAGCGGCACGTTCGAGGATGAGGCCGGAATCAGTCCGCGTTCGATCGCGAATGCATAACGCCCTGCAGCGTTGCAGGCGGCGAAGGGAGAGCCCCGCGCCAGCGGGGATGGACCGCCGCGAACATCGGAACCCCCGCCCCGAGGAACGAGAGCCCCGCGCCAGCGGGGATGGACCGACCACACGACAGGGGCGGACACTTCCCCAGGCTTGCCTGCCGGGCGGCGGGCCGTTTGGGGTCGGGGTGGCCGGCGGCGACGACGGCCCGGCAGGTCCCCCGCTCCGGCCCGCCTGCCGGGCGGCGGGGTCGCAGGGGCGCTGGGTCGTGTCCGTGTCCGGCGCCGTGGTGCGGCTTGCGCCCGCTCACGTGCCGGTCCCGGGAGAAGCGGCCCTGGAACCGCGCCTGCAGGGCCGTCCCCCCCTTCCGTTGTTGATCTCGGGGAAGTCGACCTTATACCGGCCGGTACAAGGTCGACTTCCCCGAGATCAACGCGGCCCGCCCGCGGGGCCCGCGGGCGGCCCGGACGGCGCTGCGCGCGGTCCGGTACCGGACCACCCCGGCCCCAGGCGGCCTGCCGCCCGGCAGGAGCGCGCGAGCGGGGTACCTGCCGGGCCGTCGTCGCCGCCGACCACCCGGACCGCCAGGAGCCCGCCGCCCGGCAAGCAGGCCCGGGCCAGCACCCGCCTCTCCTCGCCGCCGCCGGCCACCCCGGCCCCGAACGGCCCGCCGCCCGGCCGGAGCCCGGGAGCGGGGCACCCGCCGGGCCGTCGGACGGCGTCCATTCGCGTCCGTTGCCGGTGTCGGCGGATGCCCTGATAGGACCTGGACGTCCGTGGGCTCCTCGATCGACCTGTCGTTGCAGTACTACCTCTGCCAGGCGTAGACCGCCGACAGCGGGATGTTCTTGAACTTCTCCCACTTCGGCTTCAGCTGCAGCCAGCGGTCGTCGATGATGCCCTCGTGCATCTCGGCCAGCCGCCATCCTGCGGCCACGCCCGCGCGTACGTGGTCGCTGACCAGGTGCACGTGGGTCTGGATCGCGAACGACCGGCCCTCATCGTCCGTGTAGTGGGTCGGCATCCCCGCCGTGATCATGAACTGCGGGTGGTAGGTCACGATCACCATCCACCCGCCGGGCCGCGTCAGCCGCGCCGCCTCCTCGTACAGCGGACCCACTTCCGGCAGGTGCTCGTCGATCAGCGAAGAGATGACCAGGTCGTAGGCGCCGCTCTCCAAACCGCTCTCGGTCGCGTCGGCGACGCCGAGGCTCTCGTGAGCCCCCTTCTGCTTCGCGATCTCCAGCATCTCGGGCGTCAGGTCGACCCCGTCGATCCGTTGCGCGCCCTTGCCGTGCAGCCACTCGCCGGTCCGACCCGTCCCGCACCCAAGGTCGGCCGCGCGCCGCACCGACGCCCACTCCGGCCCGCTCAGGCGCTCCAGAAGGTCGATGTCCATCAGGTCCTCGACCGTGCGCTCGTACGTCTGCGCCCAGGCGCCGTACCCGGCGGCGACGTCGACGGTCTCGTACCCACGGGTGTCGAATTCGGAGAAGGGGATCATGCCGGGCAGTCTGCCAGCGCATTTCGGGAGCCGAAACCGGTTTTCCGTGCGCCCCCTGCTCTCCCGGCTGCTCCCGTCGGCCCATTCGGCCTCGGTGCTTCAATGGGGGCAGCGCTCGGCCCCCAGACTCCCCCCCCGGGGGGCCGCTGACCTCACTCAGGTGCGCGGCCGACGCCCGTTGAGTTCGTCGCTGAAGTCCCGCACGTTGGACGGCAGTCCGCGGAACACCGCGATGATCAGCACCAGCGCCGTGCCGAGGAACAGCCACGGGGCGATGTCGGCCAGCCGTGTCCCCATGCCGAGCGCCAGCCCGCGCACGAAGCCGTTGCTTCCCAGCGTCAGGACGCACTCCGCCGCCACCGCGGCCGTGAAGTAGGCCAGCGGAGGGCTCACCGTCAGGCCGAGCAGGTCCGACGGCCGCACCAGCAGCGCCGCCGCCACGCACGCGACCACGAACGCCCCGCCGTTGAGGAAGGTCCACCCGGTGGCCTCCGCCGTCAGCGCGGCCGACAGGCTCGCGGCCATGATCACCAGGACGCCGCCGCGCCCGGTCAGCCGGACGCCGCCGCTCTGCTGCGCCTTGGTCTGTACCTTGCTCTGCGTCTTCTTCGGGCGGGCCGGCGCCGCGGCCGGATTCGGCTTGGCGCCCTTCCCGCCCCTCCCGGTCGCCCCGGGCTTCGTGGTCGTCGTCGCAGCCACCTGCCGCCCCCTCTTCGGCGTGCCCTTCGCGCCTGCGGCCGCCCTCTTGCCTCCGTGCCGGCGGGGCGGCGGAGGCACGAAGAAGGGAGCCCGAGGGTCCTCGGGCGTCTCCGTGTTCCGCGTGGCCATACCCGCACGCTCCCTTGTATGACTCACAGTGTTCAGTGTGTCACTCGTGGTGAGTATTCTTGCTCTTTCTCGGAACTCGTGTCGTCCCCGTCTTCCGGATCCGATGGCCCGAAAGCGCCTCCGTACAGTTCGACGCGGGTCGTGTCCGAGCGGTCGTCCGTCTCCTCGTGCCCGTTTCCGGCCTGCACAACCGTGGCTTCCGGCCCTGGCCGATCCAGGCCGGACGCGTGCTCCGCGCCTCCTTCGGCCACGTTCTCCGCACCCTTGACGCCCCCGGCTGCTCCGGCGCCCCCGGCGCCCTCCGCGGCCCGCGCCGCAGCGTCCGTCAGCTCGGCCGACGCCAGCGGCCGTGCCTGCTCCTCGATCCCCCGCGGGGCGTCCAGCTCGTCCTCGACCAGCCCCAGCTCCTCGAAGCGCCGCGCCGTCACCAGCACCCGGCTCTCCAGCGAGCCCACCGTCTGGTTGTAGGAGGCCACCGCCCGCGAGAGCGCCCGGCCCAGCCCGTCCACGTGGCCGCCCAGCGTCGCCAGCCGCGCGTGCAGCTGCTTGCCCAGCTCGAACACCGCGCGCGCGTTCTCGCTCAGCGCCTCCTGCTGCCAGGCGTACTGGGCCGTCCGCAGCAGCGACACCAGCGTCGTCGGCGTCGCGATGTGCACACGCCGCCCCATCGCGTACTCCAGCAGTCCCGCGTCCTCCTCCAGGGCCGGGGCCAGGAACGCCTCCCCGGGGATGAACAGCACGACGAACTCGGGCGCCGGGTCGAACGCCTTCCAGTACGCCTTGCCCGAGAGCTGGTCGACGTGCGCCCGAAGGTGCCGGGCGTGGGCGCGCAGCCGCTCGGCCCGTACGTCCTCCTCGTCGGTCTCTGCCGCTTCCAGGTAGGCCGCCAGTGACACCTTCGAGTCCACGACGATGTTCTTGCCGCCGGCCAGGCGCACCACCATGTCCGGCCGCTGGAGCCCGTCGTCGGTGCGGACGCTCGCCTGCTCGTCGAAGTCGCAGTAGGAGCTCATCCCGGCCATCTCGGCCACGCGCCGCAGCTGCATCTCTCCCCAGCGCCCGCGCGCTTCGGGGCGCCGCAGGGCCGTCACCAGCGCGCGCGTCTGGTCGCGCAGCCGGTCCGACCCCTCCCGCACGAACTCGACCTGCTTGGCCAGCTCGGCGTGGGCGGCCTTGCGCCCTGCGTCCGCCTCCCGCAGCTGTCCCTCGACCTTGGCCAGCGCCTGCTGCAGGGGCTCGACGAGCTTCTCCACGGCCTGGCGCCGCTGCTCCATGTCCTGGCCGGCCTCGGCGCCCACGGCCCGCATCCGGCCCTCCGCCAGTTCCAGGAAGCGCTGACTGGTGGTGTCCAAGGCCTCCGCCGACAACGCCCGGAACCGGTCGCCCAGCTGCTCCTCGATGTAGGCGGCGCGCTCCTCGGCGGCCCGTGCCCGGGCGTGCGTCTCGGCGGTGCGGCCGCGGGCCAGCATCCACCCCAAGGCCGCCCCGATGGCCAGTCCCACCAGAAGCACCAGGATCATCTCAAGGCCGTTCATGGCGGCCTATGCTCTCAATCCTCGGCGTCCCGGGCCTTTCCGCCACGCGCGGGACCGGTCAGGACATCCATCAGGGTGCGCACGAGACGGGGCATGTCGACCGCGCCGGGGTCGTGCAGCCACTGTGTCTGCAGCCCGTCCATGGCGGCGATGAGCAGGGCGGCCGCCTCGTCGGGACCGACCCCGGACGGCAGCCGGTCGCCGTGCTCCTTGCGGATCCGCCCTTCCACCTCCCCGCGCAGCCGCTCGAAGCGGTCGCGGAAGTACTCCTGCGCCGGGTGGCCCTCGGTGACGGACTCGGCGCTGAGCACCGTGTACACCTGCACGATGCCGGGTCGCTCCACGTTGCGGCGCACGACCTCGGCCAGGTCGACGCGCCCGTCCTCCTCCGCTGCCGCGTCCGCGTCCACCTCGTCGCGGCGGTTGAGCAGGGCGACCAGCAGCGCCTGCTTGCTGGGGAAGTAGTGCAGCAGGCCCTGCTGCGTCAGGCCCGCCCGCTCGGCGACCTTGGCCAGCGAGGTGCCGTTGTAGCCGCCGGCGGCGAACTCCTCCAGTGCGGCGTCGAGGATCGCGTCCCGCCGCCCGCCCGGTGCGTACCCGGGACGACGCCGCCCCCGCTCTGCTGCCATCGCGCCTGTCCCTTCGCTCGGTGCCGTGAGAGTACCCGGACCCCTCTGCTGCCCGCATTCGCGGTGCACCGCCCCAGGGGGCTGGCACGCCGCCGGGACGCGGCCTAGACTCGGCGAAGCAGGCACCTACCGAGTACTCGGTAAGTGAACTGTGCCACCCGCGCCAGGCGGCGCGCCGACCCCGAGGGGGAACCGCCATGCCCGCACCCGCACCGCACGGATCCGCAGCAGACGAGCGGCGGGAGCGCCGCGTCGACGAGGCGCTCGCCCGGCTCGACCTGGAGGGCAAGGTCCGCCTGCTCTCCGGTGCCACGGCGTGGGCGCTCGCCCCCGCCCCCGAGATCGGCCTGGGGCGGCTGGTCATGTCCGACGGCCCGGTCGGCGTCCGCGGGGAGCGCTGGACGCCGGACGACCCGTCCGTCCAGCTGCCCAGCCCGACCGCGCTCGCCGCCACCTGGGACCCGGAACTGATCCGGCGCGCAGGCCGACTGCTCGCCCAAGAGGCCCGCCGCAAGGGGGTGCACGTGCTCCTCGCCCCCACCGTCAACATGCACCGCAGCCCGCTCGGCGGCCGCCACTTCGAGTGCTATTCCGAGGACCCCCGCCTGACCGGGGTGATCGGCGCGGCCTACGTGGGCGGCGTTCAGGAAGGCGGCGTGGGGACCACCGTCAAGCACTTCGTCGCCAACGACGCCGAGACCGACCGCTTCACGGTCGACAACCGCGTCGGCGAGCGCGCGCTGCGCGAGATCTACCTGGCGCCCTTCGAGCACATCGTCGCCGAGGCCCGCCCCTGGGGTGTGATGGCCGCCTACAACAAGGTCAACGGCACCACCATGACCGAGCACACGGAGCTCAACTCCGTCCTGCGCGACGAGTTCGGCTTCGACGGGTTCATCGTCTCGGACTGGACGGCCGCCCGGGACACGGTGCGCGATGCGCTCGCCGGTATGGACGCGGCGATGCCCGGCCCCCGCACCGTCTACGGTGAGCACCTGGTGGCCGCCGTCCGCGACGGCCGTGTGCCCGAATCCGCCGTAGACGCCATGGCGCGCCGCATGCTCACGCTCGCCGCGCGCGTTGGCCTGCTGGAGGGCGCCGACCCGGTCGTTCCGCGATCCGAACTGCCCGAGCCCCTGGACGGCCGGTCCGTCGCCCGGGAGGTCGCTGCGCGCTCCTTCGTCCTTCTCCGCAATGAAGACCGCACCCTCCCGCTCGATGTCCGGGGCGGCGTCCGCAAGGTGGCACTGATCGGGCTCGCGGCCTCGGAGGCGCGCACGAGCGGGGGCGGAAGCGCAACCGTGTTCTCCGAGCGCACCATCACGCCCCTTGAAGGGCTGCGCGATGCCCTGCCCGACGGTGTGGAGCTCACCTACAGCGTGGGCGCCGACCCTCGCGAGCACCATCCGCCGATGCCCGGTCCCCTGACGGCCTCCTTCTACGATGCCGAGGAGAGGTGTGTGGCGTCCGAAGCCCTCACCGACGGCACGGCGCGCTGGATCGGCGAGCTTCCGGAAGGCGCGGTCCCCGGGACCCTGGCGAAGGTCGTCGCCTCGGGGACCTTCACCCCGGGCACCTCAGGGGCGCACACCTTCGCCGTTGCGGGGGTCGGCCGGTTCGTCCTGAAGGTCGGCGGCGCCACGCTCTTCGACGGCACGATCGACCCCGAGGGCGGCGACCCCGCAACCGCCTTCCTCCACCCGCCCCGGAGGGAGGTCACCGTGGACCTCTCTGAAGGCGAGGAGGTCGAGGTCGAACTCTCCCATGCCACCACGGGCGCGCCGATGGGCGACTTCGCCTTCGTCGGGTTCAGCCTCGAACACGGCGACCCGATGGCGGACGGCGACACGCTGATCAACGAGGCGGTCGCCGCCGCGGCCGACGCCGACGTGGCGGTGGTCATCGCCGCCACCACCGAGGACGTGGAGTCCGAAGGGTTCGACCGCACCACGCTCGCGCTGCCCGGCCGCCAGGACGAGCTGGTGGCGCGCGTGGCCGGGGCCGCCCCGCGCACGGTCGCGGTGGTCAACGCGGGCTCGCCGGTGCTCATGCCCTGGCGCGACCGGGTCGACGCGGCGCTGCTCACCTGGTTCGGCGGGCAGGAGCTGGGGGCGGCCCTGGCCGACGTGCTGCTGGGGGAGCAGGAGCCCGGCGGTCGCCTGCCCACCACTTGGCCGGCCGAGGAGAAGGACGTGCCGGTCTGGGACGTCGCGCCGACCGACGGGAACCTGGACTACGACGAGGGCGTGTTCATCGGCTACCGCGCCTGGGAGCGTGCCGAGGCGGGCCCGGCGTTCTGGTTCGGCCACGGCCTGACCTACACCGACTGGTCCTACGACGGTGTCGAGGCCGATCCCGGGGGCGCCCCCGAGGCCACGGGCGGCGGTGCCGGTCTGGCCCGGGTCCGCGTGAGCGTCACCAACACCGGGGAGCGCACCGGCCGCGAGGTCGTCCAGGTCTATCTGGCCCCGAAGGACCCCGGGGACCGCCCGGTCCGCTGGCTGGCCGGGTTCGCGACGGTCCAAGCGGGCCCGGGGGAGACCACCGAGGCCCTGCTGGACATCCCCCGGCGCGCCGCGGAGACGTGGGACGAGCAGGCCCGCGCGTGGACTCTGGTCCCCGGCGCCTACGACGTCCTCGTCGGGCGCTCCTACGCGGACCTGAGGCTGTCGTCGGAAATCACGGTCGAAACGGTCGAAGGGAAGGGGAAGCGGTAACGCGGGGCCGGCCCGTGATCGCTGTTTCAGGACGGGCGGGGCGACCGGGACGACTGGGACTGGGACTGCGACGACGAGGACGAGGACGACTCGCGGATGCGCAGCTCCGGCGTCCACAGGTTAAGGTCCTGTTCGGCCCCGTCCGCCCCCGCTATGAGGGAGACGAGGCGCTCAGCGGCCTCGGCGGGGGCGCATTCGGCCCTCAGAGCCACCGAGGTCAGCCGCGGTCTGAGCATCCCGCACAGGGGAAGGTCGTCGCCCCCTACCAGCCGGAGTCGGCCGGGCACGTCCACACCGGCGTCGATCAGCGCCGAGAGCAGGAGCCCCGCATGCTCGTCGTTGTAGCCGAACACCCCGTCGGGCAGGCCGTCCCGGAGCCACTCCTGCACGATGCGGGAGGCGTCCTCGGGCGTCTCCCGCATCTCCGCGCGGCGCAGGGCCGCTCCGGAGCCGGTCACGGCCTCCGCAACGCCCTCGGCACGCGCCTCGCCCATCTCCTTGAGGGCGGGCTCGGCAGGCACCACGGCCACGACGTCGCGGCACCCCTGCTCCGTCAGATGCCGACCGGCCACCGTGCCCATCCCCCGATGGTCCAGGACCAGCGTGGGAAGGTCGGGGTCGGCCTTCCCCCCGGAGGCCACCAGCACCGTCCCCGAGCGCCGCATCAGGTCCTTGGCCGCCCGCGTGAGGCGGTGTCCCTCGGTGATCACGGCCGCGGGGCGGAGCCGCGCCCACCGGCGGGCGGCCTTCACCCCTCGGGAGGCCCCGTCTCCGTGCAGGACCAGCGTGAAACCGCGGTCCCGCAGCTCGTCGGCCAGCCCGGCCAGGAAGCGCGCCGCCAGGGGGCCGAGCGTGACCGCCGGCATCGCATAGACGACCAGGTCGCTCCGGCCCGTGCGCAGCGAGCGCGCGCTTGCGTGCGGGACGTACCCCATCTCCTCGGCGGCCTCGGAGACCCGGCGGCGGGTGGCCTCGGGGATCCGCGCGCCCGGGGTGTCGTTGAGGACGTACGACACCGTGGCCGTGGACACCCCGGCGTGCCGGGCGATGTCGGTGATGGTCGGTGGTCGGGGGCGGGTCGCGCTCATCGCGTCCATTCTGCCGTGCCGAACCGCGCCCGGAGCGCGGACGGCCGTTCGACGGGCGCGCGGTCGGCTCGCGGTCGGCGTGCGGGGGCGAGCGAGAGGGGCATGCGGGGCGAACAACAATCCGCCGAACACCCGTTGACGCCCGGGCTGCGCTCGCCTAGGTTAAACGTGTAATCAGCGCACGACCTGGGGGGATGTGCCGATCCATCGCCGTGTCCGCCGTGCGAAGGAGACCCCCTGTGTCCCTGCCCAGCCCCTCCAGCACCCCGGCCCCCGCACGCCGCCCCTGGGGCCGCCGCGGCCTCTCCCGGTTCCTCGCCCTCTACGCCACCGCCAACCTCGCCCTGTACGCCATGTACCTCGGCGTGGTCGGCATCCTGCTACCGGTCCAGGTGGAGGCCTTCGACCCGGCCGCCAAAGAGGTCAACCTCGCCGTTGTCACCGGCGTCAGCGCCGTCTTCGCCACCCTGTTCAACCCCATCGGGGGCATGCTCTCGGACCGCACCCGCACCCGCTGGGGGCGCCGCAACCCCTGGCTGATCGGGGGCTCCCTCGGCGCCGTGGCCTTCCTCGCCGTCATGGGGCTGTCCCCGGCGCTGTGGCTCCTGGCGGTGGGCTGGTGCGCCGCCCAGGCCATGGGCAACGTCTACCAGGCCGCCATAACCGCGACCGTCCCCGACCGGGTCCCCGCCGAGCGGCGCGGCAGCGCCTCGGCCGTCATGGGCATCGCCCAGTCGGTGGGCATGGTGGCCGGCAGCGTGGTCGCCGCCCGCTTCGTCGGCCGGCTCGAACTGGGCTACATCCTGCTGGGCGCGGCCATCGTGGTGGTCGCGGTGCTGTTCACCGCCCTGACCCACGACCCGCGCGGCGCCGAGCTCCCGCCCCGCGCGGCCGCCGGCCCCAACCCGCTGCTCGCCCAGGTCAGGGGCTTCGGCACCGCCCTGCGCAGCCCCGACTTCACCTGGGCGTTCACCAGCCGCGCACTCATGATGATGGGCTTCTTCGCGATCCTGGGCTACCAGGTCTACATCCTGTCCGACTACATCGAGCTGCCCGGCGGCCTGGCCCCTACCGACGCGGTCCCCCTGCTCACCCTGGCCAACACCGCGCTGACCGTGGCCTGCACGGCGGTCATCGGCCCGCTGTCGGACCGGATGGGCCGGCGCAAGCCGTTCGTGCTCATCGCCGGCCTGATCGCGGCGGCGGGCACCCTGGTGCCGGTCTTCGTCCCCACCTTCGCGGGGATCCTCGTCTGGGCGACCATCGCCGGGGCCGCGTTCGGGGTCTTCATGGCCGCCGACCACGCCATCGTCACCCTGGTGCTGCCCGCCGGCTCCGACGCCGCCCGCGACCTGGGCGTGCTCAACATCGCCAACGCCGGCCCCCAGATCATCGCCCCGTTCGTGGCGGGCGGGATCGTCGTGCTCTTCGGCGGCTACCTGTACCTGTTCATCGTCGGCGCGGTCCTGTCCCTGCTCGGGGCGCTGGCCATCACCCGCGTCAAGGCCGTCGCCTGACCGGCGGCGCCGCCCACCACCGGAACGGAAGGGGTCCACCACCATGCGGCTCAACGTGCACACCAGCGGCGAGGGCGACCGGACCGCGCTGCTCGTCCACGGCGCCATGTCCGACCACCGGACCTGGCACGCGGTCGAGGACGCGCTCCTGGCCCGCGGGTACCGCGTCGTCGCCCCCGACATGCGCGGGCACGGCCGGAGCCCGCGCGGTGCCTACACCCCCGAGCTGCTCGCCCGGGACCTGGCCGAGAACCTGCCCCAGGGTGCCGAGGTGGCGATCGGCCACTCGATGGGCGGGCTGGCGCTATCGCTGGCCGTGGAGCGCCTGAGGCCGCGGCGCGCCGTCTACTACGACCCGGGGTGGCTGTTCACCGCGGTCCGCGACGGCGACATCGCGGCGATGCGGAAGATGGTCGCCACCGCCGACGCCGAGGCGATCGCCGCGGCCAACCCCCGTTGGAGCCCGGACGACGTGAAGGCCGAGGCGGCGGGCTTCGCCCTGTTCGACCCCGACTTCTTCACCATGATCACCGACTGCGCGGGGCAGGACCTCTTCCCCGCCCGTCCGGTGGTGCCGTCGCTGGTGCAGCTGGCCGACCCCAGCTTCACCATCTCCCCTGAGGCGGCCGCGGAGCTGAAGGAACGGGGCTTCGAGGTGCGCGTGGTCGCGGGGACCGGGCACTGCAGTCACCGCGATGATTTCGACGCCTACATGGCGAGCCTCGACGGCTGGATCTGACCCCCTGAGAGCCGATCCCACCGGGCCGCCGTCGACACCGTCACCCGCACTCGTCGATGGCGGCCCGCCACGCCTGGGCGCTGCGCCACAGCCCCTCAGGGGCGGGCGTGGGGGCGAACAGCCACATCCCGCCGCGTTTGGAGGCGCCGCTCTCAGAGATCGACGGCCGCGGTTCGTAGGGAGGTCTGCCGGAGATCCGGTACCAGTGGTAGTCCAGCGGCTCCAGGAGGGCCGTGAGGCGGTGGCCGATACCGTGCCCGGGGCGCACCTCGCACAGCACCCAGGGGCGGAAGCGCCGCAGGACCTCCAGCCCGCCGGAGATGACGTCGGGCTCGGACGCGCACGCGGAGATCTTCACGACCGACGGCAGGACCCCGGCCTCCTCCCGCCAGTGCGACAGCGGCCGCACCGGCACGACCACCCTGCCTCTCGCATGGCCCGCGGCGGGCAGCAGCGAGTTGGACGCGTCGTCGGGGGAGAGGCGCAGCAGGCCGGTTCCGCTGTGGTTGCTCAGCGCCAGGTCCACGACCTCCACGCCCAGCCCGTTGTCGGCGGCGATGGCGCGCGCCGCGCGCGCGGCCCGCGGGGCGGGTTCGAAGGCGATCACCCTGCGCCGGGTGCGCGCCGCTGCCAGGGCCGCGTACACGCCCACGTTGGCGCCCACATCGAGCACGGCGCCGGGGCGGGCATGCTCCAGGACCGCGAGGAAGCAGGCCAGGGCCTCGGGCCGGTAGCCGGGCAACCCGCGCGCGTGCAGGCGCCCGGGGGTCCACAGGTCGCCCGGCGCGCGCACCGACAGGGCGTCGGGGCCGGTGCGGGGTGCCCCGGCGCGTCGCGGCAGCCGCAGCTCGAACCGGCGCACCCGGGGCGGGACGTGCTCGGGATCGATGCCGCCGAGGCTGACCGGGAGCCGGATCCGGATCCTGCGGGTGGCGTGGCGCACCACGGGATGGCGTTGAACGAACGCTCGAACCTGTCCGGCAACCATGGTCGATCCCCCCAGTCGATGTGGTCGGCGCACAGCGCGCAGCCGAGACGCACCCCTGCCCGGGATGCGTGCGGCTGAACACGAACGTACTGCGCGGCGTTCCTGCGTGCAGGGCATTTCATCCGAAGATCGGTGTCCTGTAACCGAAAAGTCCCCCATCGCCGCCAGAGGGCGCGGCGGGACCCGGAGGGGGCGTTCCGGGTGGTCGAACGGCGAGTCCACGCTCGCGGCGCAACTAGACTCGGTGTCCGTGAGTCTGTCTATCGGGATCGTCGGGCTGCCCAACGTCGGCAAGTCCACCCTCTTCAACGCGCTGACCAAGAACGATGCTCTGGCCGCGAACTACCCGTTCGCGACCATCGAGCCCAACGTCGGTGTCGTGGGTGTGCCCGACCCACGGCTCGTCAAGCTCGCCGAGATCTTCGACTCCGCGAAGACGATCCCGGCCACGGTCGACTTCGTCGACATCGCCGGCATCGTGCGCGGGGCCTCGGAGGGGGAGGGGCTGGGCAACCAGTTCCTCGCCAACATCCGGGAGAGCGACGCCATCTGCCAGGTGATCCGTGCCTTCGACGACCCGGACGTCACCCATGTCGACGGCGGCATCGAACCCTCGCGGGACATCGAGACGATCAACACCGAGCTGATCCTCGCCGACATGCAGACGCTGGAGAAGGCGCTGCCGCGCTTGGAGAAGGACGCCAAGCGCAACGCCAAGGACAAGGGCGCCCAGGCGGCCCTGGAGGCGGCGCGCGCGGCGCAGACGGTGCTGGACTCGGGCAAGGGCCTGTCGGTGGGCGCCGCCGAGGGCGGCGTGGACCTGGCGGCCATCCGCGAGCTGAACCTGCTGACGGTCAAGCCGTTCCTCTACGTGTTCAACCTCGACAGCGACGAGCTCGCCGACGAGACCCTGCGCGCCAAGCTCTCGGAGCTGGTCGCCCCGGCCGAGGCCATCTTCCTCGACGCCAAGATCGAGGCGGAGCTGGCCGAGCTCGACGACGACGAGGCCGCCGAACTGCTGGAGTCCATGGGCCAGTCCGAGGCCGGCCTCTCCCAGCTGGCGCGGGTGGGCTTCTCCACCCTCGGTCTGCAGACCTACCTGACCGCGGGCCCGAAGGAGGCCCGCGCCTGGACCATCAAGAAGGGCGCCACGGCCCCTGAGGCGGCCGGTGTCATCCACACCGACTTCCAGCGCGGCTTCATCAAGGCCGAGGTGGTCTCCTACGACGACCTCGTCGAGGCCGGCACCATGCAGGCCGCCCGCTCGGCCGGCAAGGTCCGCATGGAGGGCAAGGACTACGTGATGTCCGACGGAGACGTCGTGGAGTTCCGCTTCAACGTGTAGCCGGTTCCGCTTGAGCGCCGTCCGTCCGCTCAGGACGACGGCCGCCCGCTCGAAGGGGGCGCGCTGCTGGGATGCGTGCGCGCCCCCTTAAGTCATGCCCTAGTCCCGGGACCGGTCGGCGAATCGGGCCCGGGCCTCCTCGCCGGTCGGTGTGAAGAAGTTGACCAGGTTGCCGTCCGGGTCCCTGACGAGGAGTGAGCGGTTCCCCCACGGCATGTCCGTCGGCTCCTTGACGACGACGTCGACGACGCTCCTCAGCGCCTCGTAGGTCCCGTCGACGTCATCGACCAGGAAGTCCAGGACGACGCTGCGGTTGGCATGCGCCTCGGCGACGTCGTCCCCGAGCAGCGGCACCGTCGCGGAGTCGGCGATCGCGAGGGCGCCGGACGGGGTGCGCAGTTCGGCGAACATCGGGTGCAGGCGCGCGGCGCTGATCCCCGTGGCCTTCTCATAGAACGTGACCAGCGTGTCCACGTCGTCGGTGATGATCCGGGTGGCTGCCAGCTGCATTGCTGATGCTCCATTTCTCCTCGTGGTGAGTGGGCCGGGGTGTGCGCGCGGCTCGCGGCCGCGGATCGGACCGGCGGATCGGACCGTACGCGCCCTACCGGGCGGAAACCGCCCGGTTTCAAAGAAAGGATGGTCGTCGTGGCTGATCCGACCGCGCGTACATTGCAGCTGCTGGAATTGCTGCAGTCCTCATACCAGCGCACCGTCGCCGAGCTGGCCGAGCGCCTCGCCGTCGACGAACGGACGGTTCGCCGGGACGTGGCGCGACTGATCGAGGCCGGGGTGCACGTAGAGTCCCTGCGGGGCAGGTACGGCGGCTACCGGCTCGCGCCCGGTCGGCGCGTCCTTCCGGTCGTGTTCAGCGGTGAGGAAGTGGTGGCGGTCTTCCTCGGGCTCGCTCACGCGCAGGCGGCGTCGGGGGAGCCGGAGCTCGCCGTGCAGACCGCCCTGTCCAAGATCAAGCGAGCGATGCGGCCCGATGATGCGGAGCGGATCGACGCCGTACTCGGGACGGTCACGCGCGGTGCACGGCACGGGGACGTCGTTCCCGACCCTGCCGTTATGCTCGCCCTTTCTGAGGCGGTGCGCCTTCGGAGCGTCGTCGACCTGCGGTATCGCAACCGTGAGGGCGTTCCGTCACGGCGGAGGGTCCACCCGTACGGCCTTGTCGCGTACGCGGGCCGCTGGTACCTCGTGGCGCTCGACGCGGAGAAGTCGGAGGAGCGCGCGTTCCGTGTCGACCGGGTCCGTGCCGCTCGCCCGCTCTCGGAGACCTTCGAAGCACGGCGCCCCGACGCGGCGGCCTGGCTCGTCGAGCACTTCGCCGACGCCGACTACCGCTGGCGGGTCCTGCTTCGTATCCGAGCGACCGAGGAGCACATCCGCGCGCATCTCCCGCCCAGCGTCGCCCGGATCGAGCGGCTGGACCGTACGGCGGAAGGGGCGGGCGAATCCGGCCCGCCCCTGCATCGGGCCGAGATCCATGCCGAGAGCCTCGACTGGATCCCCGCCGTCATTGCGGCCCTTGATCGCGAGGTGGTGATCGACCGCCCCGACGAGCTTCGTGATCTGGTGAGAGGCGCAGCGGCGAGGATGCTCCATGCGGCATCCGGTTCGCCGTCCGACCGCTGATGCCCGGGAGCGCGGCCCGGTTCCGCCCGTGAGGCCGTCCCATGGCCCGGGGCGCCCGTCGAGCGCGGCGCGGGCAAGACCGCCGAACGTCACATTCCTGTTGCCGAACAGGCACCTCGTCGTTTCCGGTCGGACCGCAATTACCCCATTGACCTCGGCATCCTTCGTGGTTCGATGTGATTCGACCAGGTACGGGGGTATTGGCGGTTCGACATGCCGGGTACATCGTGCGGTTGGTGAAGAAACACGGACGGGTAATGGCGACCGAGATCCTGAACAATGCATCACCATAGGTATGGGGTAGACAGGGCTCGGCAGGAGCCGGGGTGCCGCTGTGCCCGGGGACGGTCCGTGTCCGGTGGAGCGGAGTCCGCCGAAGGAGAGTTGGGGGAGGCGTGATGGCTCGCAGGTCGACCGCACGGAGCGGCGGTGCCCCCGAAGCCGCCGATGCGGCCGACGACGTGCGCGGGGGCGCGGGGCGCCTGAGGCGGCCCAGGGCCGGCTCGGGCGGCCGCTGGTGGGTCTGGGTCGGCCGCGCCGTCCTGTGGGCCTTCATCATCGTCGTGCTCTTCAACGGCGTCTGGCACCCCCTGCGGGAGGGCATCGCCACGCCCTCCTCCGAGGACGCCGAACCGCAGCCGGAGGAGCCCGAGTACCCCGAGGCCGCCGCCGCGGCCTTCGCCGCCCGCTTCGCCGAGCACTACCTGAACGCCGCCGATGACGGCGGCGAGACCGCGCGCGCCGAGGCGATCGCCGAGTTCGTCCCCGAAGGCGACGCGGACTCCTTCAACGTCCCCGCCGGATCGCTCTCCGGCTCCGAGATCCAGGTCGTCACCGTCACCCCGGAGGACGACGCCAACGCGGTCGTCACCCTCAGCGCCCAGGTCAACGGCGCTCCCATGAGCCTCGACGTCCCCGTCTACGCCGAAGACCCCTCCTCGCTCGTGGTCTCCGGCCCCCCGGCCCTGCTGGCCGCCCCCGACAAGGCCGAACTGCCCGAGGCGTCCGGAAGCGAGTCCGACCCCCGGGCCGAGGAAGAGCTGCAGCCGGTGCTGACCTCGTTCTTCGAGGCCTATGCCGAGACCCCGGAGCACCTGTCGCGCTACCTGGAGGACGGCGCGTCCGTGGCCCAGCTCCCGCAGGGATCCCTGGAGTTCGGGCAACTCGAGGACGTGGCGGTACCCGTCCGCTCCGAGGTGGGGGAGGATGATGTACGCCAGGCCACGGCGACCGTGGAGTGGCGGATCCCCGGAGCGGGCGACGAGTCCGCGTCCCTCACGCAGAGCTACCGGATCACCGTCGTCCGCTCGGACGGCGAGTGGTACGTGCGCGACATCCAGGGGGCTCCCCAGTCCTTCGGCCGCTGAGGCGGCACCACGGGGTTCCGAGACAAGGAGATCGAAGGCCATGCAGTTCAGACGTGAGGCACGGGAGGACGGCGACTGACATGCTCCCCCTGTTTTCCAGTGTCGTGCACGCGGTGTCGGACACGGCCGGGGCGATCGTGCTCGCGGCGGCCGACGCCCCGCCTGAGGACTCCCTGGACACCCAGGGCCTCGCGGAATGGCTCCGGGGATTCTTCGGGCCGCTGTTCCTGGTGATCGTGTCGGTCGTCGCGATCTTCTTCCTCTTCACGCGAGAGATCACCCGATTTGTCCAATTTGTTCTACTTGCGATCTTTATTGGGATCGTTTTCTACGTCCCCCAGATCATCGAGGTGACGGCGACCGCCCTTGCGCGCGCCGTGGGCGTTCCCGTCGAGTAGGAGGCCCAGCGGATGGACCTGCCCACGTACACCAACATCTGGCGCATCGAGAAGCGGCTGTACAAGCTGTACGACTTCCGGCTCCCGCAGCCGCTCTCGGTCGTCACACTCGGTGTGTTCCTGGGCGTCCTGGCCATCTGGGCCCTCCTGCTGAGCCTGCTGAACGTCCCGCTGAAGACGCCGTGGCACGTGCTGTGGATCGTGCCGCCTTTCTGCATCACATTCCTGGCCACCCGGCCGGTCATCGAGGGCAAGCGGCTGACCGAGCTGCTGCTGTCGCAGATCCGGTTCCTGGCCGAGGCGCGTGTGTACACGCGGCTGGCCCCCGAGCACGAGCCCGCCGAGGTCCGGGTCGAGGTGCGGGTGTGGCACCGCGACCCGGACCTCCCGCTGCCGAGCGTGAGCAAGGCCCGCTCTAAGAGCCTCGCCAAGCGCGCGTCCAAGAGGTCTACGAGCGCGGTGGCCGGCAAGGCCGCACCGGAGCCGCTGGGCCTGGCCCCCGCTTCTGAGGGCGCCGGGGTTCCCGCCCAAGGCGAGCTCGTCTCCGAGTCGGTCGCTCTCCTTCCGGAACGGGAGGAGACGGCGGGGCGGCCGAACGAGAACGAGGAGAAGGCGGCTGCGGGAACCGTCCGTGCAAAGCGCGGGCCGGAGCCGCTCAAGCTCGGTCGGGGCAAGCCCGCCGCCGAACCCCCCGAGCCCGAAAGGCAGCCTTTCGAGGAGCCTGAAGAGGCCGAAGAGACCTACGAGGAGGCTCGCGACGAGAGCGGAGCGTTCGCAGAAGCATCGGTCGACGCGGCGCCGAAGCCCGAAGCGCCCGCCGTTCCCGTCGCAGGCGATGCCGCCGAGCCGACCGTCGACAGCGGCGTAGGGCGCGTCGTTGAGCGCGTCGAGCGAATTGAGCCAGTCGAGCGAAGCATCCCCCAGGACGCCCCCGAGCCCGAGCCGCTCCCCGAGGAGCCGGAGCCCCTGCCGGTCGAGCGGGCGCGCGCCGAGGCCCCGAAGGCCGCGGTGTCCGAACCGCTCTTCGACAAGCCTGCCCGAGGGACGGCGAACGCTGCGAACGCAGTAGGGACTGAAAAGGCGAGGGAAGCCCGGTCGGCCCCGAGCGCGCCCAAGCGCGGCCTCGGCATCAAGGTCCTCAACTACTTCGGTTTCGCGCTCGACAAGGCCCAGCCCCGGACGCCTGAGGCCTCTGCAGGGGGCAAGGGGAGTGCGGCCTCCTCCGACGACACCGTCGGCGTCAACGGGGTCAACGGTGTGAACGGCACCGAAGGCTTCGACGGGGTCGACGGTTTCGACGAGTCGGTCTCGGTCACCCGCCCGACGTCCCTGGAGCGTGCGCAGAGCACCGACCGTGCACGCGAACGGGATCGACTTCGGCGGGAGAACGAGGAGTGGCTCAAGGCGTACCGCTCCTCCGACGAGGGCGCTTCGGCTTCGGAACTCGAAGACGACGCCGAGTCGGGCGTCGTAGAGGCCGCCTCTTTCGCTGAAGAGGACACCCGCAGGCCCGACCCTGAGGCCCGCCGTCGCGCCGAGGAGATGATGGCGGCCCCGGCCCCTGCGGAACCGCATGCGGGCTCTGATCCCCTTCTCGAGGCCGCCGACGATGGCGAAGGCGATGACGAGGTCGCCGAGGCCGTCGCGACGGCAGGGGAGCCTGAGCGGGACGAGAGCGCCCACCGCCGCCTGCGGGGCCGCATCCAGGGCAAGCAGGTGGAGCGCCGCTTGGCGCGGGAGCGGGAGCGCGTGGCGCCCCCGCCCGCCCGGGAGCAGGGGCAGGCGACCGGCGCCCCGGCGACCCCGGAGGAGGCCGCCGAACAGGCGGCGGACACGAACGCCCGGCGCCCGCACGCCGCTCCGTGGGAGCTTCCGGAACACGGGGGCGCACAGCAGCGCACCGAACCCGCCGAGCACACCGAGAACGCCGAGCAAACTCAGCAAACGGAGCAAACCGAGCACGTCGATCGCGCCGCTCGGACCGAACGCGGCGCTGCCGAGTCGGGAGATGCTCCCCGCAAGAGCGCGCAGGAAGAGCAGATCGAGGTCCTCGATCGCCACCTGGAGCGCCTGGAGGAGCAGGAGCGGTCCGCCGACCCCGTCCCGCCGCAGCCGGCGTTCGCCGAGTCCGAAGCGGCCGAGGGCCGTCGGCGCCGCCGCGAGGGCTGGTTCTCCGAAGACGCAGAGGCCTCCAGGGATACTCAGGGCGCCACGGCTCGGGCGCAGGGCGCGGCCCTCGGCGCCGGCGTCGACGCCGGCACCGATGCCGAAGCCCGGACCGAGCCGGTCCCCGCTGAGCCCGCTCCGTCGAAGGACGCCAAGCCGGGCCTTCAGCTGGACCACGGCACGGGCGATCACGAGAGCTTCGCCGCGACGGCCGGTGCGTCCTCCGCTAAGGCGAGCCGCCCGGACGGCTCGGGCAGCCCCGACAGCTTCGACAGCGCTGACAGCTCGGACGACGCGCCCGGGGCGGACAAGGGCACGGAAGCCGCGACGTTCAAGGAGCCGTCCAGCGCACACCCTCGAAGCCAGAGCGTCTCCCCCAAGCCTGCGACCGAGCTGGACCACGGAACCGGCGACCACGAGAGCTTCGCCGCCACCGTTGCGCCCGCCGGGACGGAGAGCGAGGCGAAGGAGGCCGGGAAGGCGGAGAAGACCTCGCCGGCCGCGGCCTCCACCCCGGCTGCTGGCGCCGCCAAGCCGGCCACTGAGCTGGACCACGGCACGGGCGATCACGAAAGCTTCGCTGCCACGACAGCTTCAGGCGGGGCCGGCGAAGGCGTCGAGCGGTCCGCCGCCCCCGGCTCCGGTGGGGCCACCGAGAAGGCGGCGCGAGGTACCGGGGAAGCCGAGCCGGTTCGCGCGTCCCAGGAGGCCTGGCCCGAGCAGGCCGACGAGCCCGCCCCGGCTCGGCCCGCCCCCGCCAAGCCGGTGTCGGAGCTGGACCACGGGACCGGTGACCATGAGAGCTTCGTCGCCGCCGTTGCTCCTGCAGAAGAGACGTCCTCGCAGGAGCGTTCGGAGGAGGCCGCCGGTCGAGCAGCGGCATCCGGTCAGACCGCTTCTGTGAAGGACGGGTCCGGCTCGCAAGCGGCCGACCGCACCGCGGACAACGAAGTCGCCGCCGGGAAGCGCACTGCTGTTTCTGAGGAAACGGCCGACCCGGACGCCGCGTCGGACAGTGTTCCGTCCCAAAAGGACGGTGGCCGCCGCGCAGAGCAGCCTTTCGCCGAGGAGGCACCGCAGGGCGTCGCTCACCGTTCCGCCGCCACCGGAAAGCCGGTCGGTCCTGCGCACACGGATACGCCCGGTGACGCCGACCGGGCCCGGCCGGAGACCCCGGAGACCCCGGAGACCGAGGCGTCGAGGACTCCGGCCCGAACCGAAGCCGAGACGCCCACGCCCGCACCGGTCAAGCCCGTCACCGAGCTGGACCACGGTACCGGCGAGCACGAGAGCTTCTCCGCCACCGTCCCCGGGGGAGAGGACCACCGCGCCACCGAAGACGAGCTGAGCGCCGCGGAAGAGGCCGCGCTGCGCGCGCGCCAGGCCGGCGCCACCACCGGCCGCGCCGTGCCCTCTGAGCGTCCGGTGCGCCCGGTGCGGCGCACAGAGCAGCGGCCGGAGCGCCCGACACAGCCCGACCAGGCAGACCAGGCAGACCAGACCGACGAGCCCGTGGCCTCTGAGTCCCCGGAGCGGTCGAAGCGGCTGTCCCGGTCGATGAGGAGCAGCCCGACGGACGCCCAGCGCGCGCTGCGCCGTCCGCCGAAGCACTCCACCCCGCACGACCCCGCCGCGAGCGGCACCGACAAGGCCGGGAAGAGCGACAAGCCCGAGAAAGTCGAGGGCGCCGGCGCGCCCGAGAAGGGCCCGGAGGAGACCGCGAGCCCCAAGGCCGCCAAGGCTGCGCAGACCGGGACCGGCAGCTCCGGCAACACGTCCGACAACACATCCGGCAAGACCACCGCCACCCGCAGCGCACCGTCCGAGCGCCCTTCGGAACAGCGGCCCGAAAGCCAGCCCGCCGGCTCCGGCGCCGCGCCGTCCGACGACAACGGGGTCTTCAGCAAGGTCGCGGAGAACGCCCGGCGCCTCAACAGCCTCTTCGGCCAGGAGGGACGCCAGGGCGGGACGTCCTCCTCGCGGTCCGACGGCGAGGTCGTCGAGCTCACGCCCGACGGGTCCGGGGCCGCGAACGGTTCCGCCGGCTCCGGGGACGACCCCGAGGACAAGCCCGAGCTCCAGCTCGACCACGGCACCGGCGAGCAGCGGCGCCTGACCGCGGCGGACCGCGCCCGTGCCGCCGCAGAGGCGTCCGGGGCCGACACCGGCGCCACCCGCGGCTGGCGCCGGCTGGCCCGGGTCGTCACCGGCGGCTCCACCGCTCCCAAGCACGAACTGCCCGCGGGGGACGTCGCCCGCCTGCGCATGGACCTCAGCGGGCCGCGCAGCGTGGTCGTCCTCGGCTGCACCGGCGGCGCGGGGCAGACCATCACCGCGCTCATGCTCGGCCACACCCTGGCCTCCTACCGCGACGAGCGGGTCGTCGCCGTCGACGTCAACCCGGGCGTCAACGGCATGTCCCGAAGAATCCGCAGCCGGACACCGGAGACGCTCACCTCTCTGCTCGCCAACGCCGAATCGGTCGACGGGTACACGGCCATGCGCCGCTACACCTCCCAGACCGACACCGGCCTCGAGGTGGTCTCCACCCTCGACGACCCCTACGTCCAGACGCTCGACGACCGCGACTACGCCGGTCTGACCGAGCTCCTGGCCTCCCACTACGAGGTGGCGCTCCTGGACCCGGCGGCCACGGGCGTCGCACGCGCGCTGCCCACCGCCGACGGTCTGGTCCTCGTGGCGCCGGCCAGCGCCGACGCCGCGCGCTCGGTCGCCATGACCTTCGAGTGGCTGGACGGCCACGGGTACGCCGCCCTGCGTTCCCGCTCGGTCGTGGTCATCAACGGTGTCAGCAAGCGCAGCCTCAGCGACGTCGACGAGGCCGAGCAGGTGGCCCGCGGGCGCTGCCGCGCCATCGTCCGCGTGCCCTGGGACGACCACGTGGCCCAGGGGAAGCTCGGGGACACCGGCAGCCTCCGCTCCAGCACCCGCCGCGCCCACTCCGCGCTCGGCGGCGTGCTCATGCACGCCATGTCCCCGGCGGGGCAGCAGCCGTCGAACCGCGCCCCTTCGGAGGCGCGCCGATGACCCGCCTCCCCGCCATCGCCGCCCCCCTCTTCGTTGATCTCGGGAAAAACGCCCCTAAAACCGCGCTTGTAGGGTCTAATTTCCCGAGATCAACGAGGGGGTGTTTGGTAGGTGTAGGGGAGTCGGCGCTGCGGGGGATGATGCGACGGGGAGTCGCGTTCGGCCGCCTCTCGAGCGAGGCGCAAGCGTTCGGCCGTCTCGCGCTGTACGCGTGCCGCCTGTCGCGGGTGGTAGTCGCCTACCACGACTCCCTGTCGCCGCAGGCGCGCCTTCACATCGGCCATCGCCGAAGGCAGGACGGTGTCGCGGGTCTTCGAGGTCACGACGTAGAACCGGACGCCTTGGTCCCGGATGAGCTGCCAGCGTTCAACGTCCTCATGCCTGCGGTCCTTGTGTACCTCGCCGTCGTATTCGATGGCGACGAGTGTCTCCCCCTGGTCGAACACATAGCACAGGTCGAGCCGTGCGCGCCGTCTCCCGCCCGTGCCGATGCCGATCTCGTACTGCAGCTCCGGCACGGGGAGCCCGGCTCCGACCAGATCCATCAGCAGGCGCGACTCTTCGGGCGATTCCGCCTCTGGGTGAGCGAACTCGGCGACGGCGGCCGCCCTCCTGACGCCACGCCAGCGGTAGAAACGTTCGCGGGCGACATAGGACCGAAACTGCTCGGGGGTGAACAGGGGACCATGGGCCTGTGCCTGGTCCCGCCCGACCGAGAGCAGGGCGTTCAGTGCCGCCACGTTCTCGCGCAGGTCTCCGGAGCTGGGCGTCCTCCGGGCGGGGGCGGTCGATCGCGTCAGGTCGAAGGCGGTCCGCAATGGAGCGGTGACCGGGATGCCGAACATCCTGGTCACGTCCTCTGTGAGCAGTTCGGCGTGGGTGACCTTGACAGGAAGGTTGCGGATCCGGATCGGGTGTACCTCGATGTCGCGCGGGACGATGACGGGTACGGGATCGGTGTCGCGCCGATAGTCGGCGCCGTGCAGCAGTGCGGCTGCGGATCCTCCGACCACAGCGCCGGAAGGCAGCACAAGCGTGAGCGCGTGCAGCAGCGTGTGGAGGGAATCCGGTCGAGTGGACACGTGGGTGTAAACACCGCTTCCCAGCCACGTCCAGGATGTGCCGCGAAGCTGACGTGGGGTGAGGAGCCCTCGGCCGACTGCTTCCCGACCGAGGAACGGGCCGTTGAGCAGCGACGGAGGTACGTCAGGGTGTCTGGGCATGAGGACACTGTCCGCCGTCCACGCTCCGAACGGGCGCTTTCCACAGCCCTGTGCCCACCCCTCCGCGTTGATCTCGGGAAAAGTGACCCTACAAGCACGGATTTAGGGGCGTTTCTCCCGAGATCAACACGGGAGGAAGCACGCGCAACGACCACCACCCGGGAGGGGCACCGATGAACGGCAGCAAGGGCGGCAGCCGCCTCGCGGTCCGCTACTTCGACGACCGCGTCCTGCTCAGCGACTCCGAGGCGTGGGCGTACTTCAGGCTGCCGACCGTCTCCTACGAGTTCTCCACCCCGGAGGAGCGCGAGGCGCTCGCCAACAACATCACCATCGCGCTGGCCGCCATCCGGATGGACGACGCGGAGGTCCACCTGCGCATCGCCCACCGCACCTACCCGGCGGCCCAGTGGGCGACCCGCCTGGACGACACCTCCGACTCGGGGCCGGGCTGGTACGACTACCTCGACGAGATGTACCGCCACGTGTGGGCCAAGGACTTCTGGACCAAGGAGGTCTACCTGGGCGTGCGCCTGGGCATGCGGGGCGGCGTCCGCGGCCAGTTCACCCAGGGGGTGTTCGCCCAGCTGCTCGGCGCCTACCAGCGCTCGGAGCAGGCGCTGGGCATCGAGGACGCGGCCATCGACGCCAAGGAGATCGCGCGCTGGACCGACCAGTCCGAGCGCCTCGGCCGCGCGCTGGCGGCCAGCTCCCTGCACGCCAAGCACGCCACCGCCAACCAGATCGCCTGGCTCCTCAGGCACGCGGTCACCGGCACGGTAGAGGAGCCCCGGCCCTCGGCCGCGGGGCGGCGCACGTGGGGGCGCGGCGAGATCGAGCAGCTGGTGGAGGGCGTCATCCACAACGGGCGCTCCATGCTGCGCCTGGAGCAGCCCATGGGCGACACCTATGTCGCCTACCTGTCCTTCTCCCGGTTCCCCGACCTGATGCCCTTCCCGGAGGGCGAACCGTGGATGCACTATTCGGACGCCCTCCCGTTCCCGGTGGAGATCAGCGCCCGGATGAAGCTGATCCCGCCAGCCAAGGCGAGCAAGGACGTCAGCCGCAAGCTCGCCCACGCGCGCGACATGGACGCCCACATCCGCGAGGCGGGGGCGGACATGCCGATCGCCCTGGCCGAGCAGATCGACGCCGCCAGGATGCTGGAGCACGGCATCACCAAGGAGCGGCTGCCGTTCGTCTACGGGTGGCACCGGCTGATGGTGTCGGCGCCGACCGAGGAGCTGCTGGCGCAGCGGGTCGAGGCGGTCGTCGAGCACTACCGGGACATCGGCATCGACATCGTGAACTCCACCGGCGACCAGCTGTCGCTGTTCAACGAGTCGCTGCCGGGCGACCGCATCCGGCTCAGCGCCTACGCCCAGCGGCAGCCGCTGCGCACCATCGCCGGCGGCATGCCGACCGCCACCGTCGACCTGGGGGACCGGCGCGACCCGAGCCAGGGCGGCGGCGGGTGGACCGGGCCCTACATCGGGGAGACCCTCGGGCGCGCGCGCTCCATCGTGCACTTCGACCCGCTGGTGGCGGCGGCCCGCAACCGGCCCACCGCCATCGCCATCACCGGTGAGCCCGGCGGCGGCAAGACCACGCTGGCGCTGCTGCTCATCTACCAGCTGGCGCTGCGCGGCGTCACGGTCGCGGCCATCGACCCCAAGGGCGACGCCGAATCGCTGGTGCGGCTGCTCCAGCGGCGGGGGCGCAAGGCCCGCATCATGTCCCTGGAGTCGGCGCAGCCCGGCCTGCTCGACCCGTTCGCGTTCGGGGACGACCTGCCGTCCAAGAAGACCATGGCCACGGAGACGCTGCGGCTGCTGCTGCCCCGCATGAGCGAGGAGCGCGAGTCGGCGATGATCCAGGCCGTGGCGGCGGTCGCCAACCAGCCCGAGCCCAGCCTGGCCAAGGTCGTGCAGTACCTGGACAGGTCCCACGACCCGGCGTCGCGGAACCTGGGCGCGGTGCTGCAGTCCATGTCGGAGATGCGCCTGGCGAACCTGTGCTTCTCTCCCCAAGGCGACGCACAGGTGGACTCCGAGGGGTGGACGACGGTCTTCACCCTGGGCGGCCTGACGCTCCCGGACTCGACCATCCAGCGCGAGGACTACTCCTACGAACAGCGACTCAGCGTCGCCCTGCTGTACCTGGTGAGCCAGTTCGCCCGTGAGCTGATGAACGGGCTGGACCGGCACCTCCCCAAGGCGATCTTCCTGGACGAGGCGTGGGCGGTGACCTCCACCCCGGAGGGCGCGAAGCTGGTGCCCGAAGTGAGCCGCATGGGCCGCTCGCGCAACACGGCGCTCATCCTCGTCAGCCAGAACGCCGGCGACCTCCTCAATGAACAGGTGACCAACTGTCTGTCCAGTGTGTTCGCGTTCCGCTCCAGTGAGCGGTTCGAGGTGGAGAGCGTCATGTCGCTCCTAGGGGTGGAAACCGAGGAGGACCATATGGCGATGCTCAGGAACCTCGGCAACGGCGAATGCATCTTCCGCGATCTGGACGGACGGGCGGGGCGGATCTCCGTCGATCTGGTGTCGGAGGAGCTTCTGAGGTGGCTGGACACCAACCCGACACGGCATCACCCGGATGAGGAGGACACCGAGGTCTTCGAGGGTGCGGAGGCCTTGGTGAGCACCGGCAGGGGCAACGGGCAGGAACGGTGATCATGCGGCTGGGGCGCGGACGAGTGGGTGCGGGACGGCGCAAGCGGCGAGCTGCGGTGGCGGGCCCGGAGGCGGGTCCGGAGGCGAGCCTGTCACCGACAGCGGGCGAGGGCGGAGCCGAGCCGCCTCCGGAGAGGGCGGCGGGGCAGGGGGCGCAGAGGCCGGGGCTCCGCCGGTCGCTGTCGATGGCGCTCTTGGTGATGGCGTTCCTGCTGGTGCCATTGGGGCCGGCACAGGCGAACCCGCTATGCCCAGGAGAGCCGGCGCCGCAGCCGGAGACTGCGGGGAGTGGTTCGGACGGCCTTCTCGTACCGCCGCAGTCCCAGTCGTCGATCGTCGGCTCCGAGGACGGGCTGCCGCCGGACGCGAGCATCTATGGCCAGTACGGGACGGCGGGCCAGCAGTGGCACGTCATCCGCGAGTCCTGCGTCGACAAGATGTCGTCCAGTGCGACCGCGACGCTCACCAACTCGGCGTGGGACCTGTCGAAGACCATCAACCAGTCCACGATCACCGTCTACCAGGCGGCGACCTCGGACGGTCTGCTGGACGACTTCAACTCGATGGTCGAGAGCGTCATCACCCAGCTCCGCGAGGGGATCTGGCGCCCCCTGCTTCCGACCGTCATCATTCTCGGCGCGATCTGGCTCGGTTGGTACGGGCTCATCCGCAAGCGCGTGACGCTGACGATCGAGAGCACGATCTGGATGGTCCTTGCGACCGCGCTGGGCATCTGGATCCTGGTGCAGCCCGGACAGATCCTGAACATGGCCAGTGGGTTGGTGAACTCGGGGACCCAACTGGTGAACTCGGCTGTTTCAAGGGTGTCCGTCAGTACCGGGACGACCTCCTGCCCTGCCGGGGCGGAGCCGGTACAGCAGGCCGGATGGGAATCAGACAGCGACTTCGCGGTCCGTCAGAACGCGAACATGCTGTGGAGCAGCCTGGTCTGTCAGCCCTGGGTGGCCGGGACCTTCGGAAACGGCGATGTGGCGGAGAGCGCTACTTCCCGTTACGCCGTCGACCTTCTAGAGGCTCAGGGCATCAACAGGATCGAGCAACAGCAGATTGCCGACGGAGAGGTCGACGCAGCCGAGCTCATCGCAGATAAGCAAGAGCAGTACGAGGATATTGCCTCCGAGATCGAGGAAACCTACCCTGGCGTGCATCCGCTGTTCGCGGGTGACCAGCAAGGGGACCGGCTCGGCGTGGCGGTACTCGCGCTCTTCGCTGCGGTGTTCGCCGGTGGACTGATCCTTGCAGGCTCGGTGGCTCTCATCGTCCTGAAGATCGGGTTCCTGCTGTTGCTCCTGTTGGCTCCGGTGTTTCTGTTGATCGGAGTCCATCCAGGCTACGGCCGGACCGTTCTTCTGAGGTGGCTGGAGATGCTCTTCGGCCTCCTCCTCAAGCAGATCTTCATAGTTATGCTGATCGCGTTGCTCGTGATGTGCTACGGCATCATCATGGGATCCGGGCTTGGGTGGGGGCTGCAGATGATCCTGCTGGCGCTCTTCACCCTGGCCCTCTTCATCTATCGCAAGCCGTTCGCCCACCTGTTCGCATCGGTCAATGCGAACACCTTCACATCGCGCATGGTCAATGACGCCATGCAGAGTCGCACGTTGAGCCAGAGCGCGAACGTCCTTCCGCCGGTGGCCTACATGCGTGCACAGAAGTGGGGGCTCAGGCGAGCGCCTCAGCTTGCCGGTGCCGCAGGTGCGGTGCCTGCCGGAGCCGCAGGGGGTGGGGACCAGCAGGACGCCGGGCGTGCGGCCGCACAAGGGGCTCCCGACCAGGCCGACTCCGAAGGCGGTGCTGTGCGCGGTGAGGGGCGGAGGGTGCGCGGCTCCGCCGGTTACGGCCATGCTCATGGCAAGTCGGGGCCGCCGCCACTCAAGCTCGGCTCCACCGGCGGCAAGGAGGCTCCCAGCACGGCATCCTCTGCCCCTCCCCCGAAGTCCGCCGACCAGGCCCCCAGCCTGGGCGGGGCCGCAGCGCACAGTGGGGGAGCGGGCCCGAGCTCCGGCGGCCAAGGAGGCGGATCCGGTTCGATCCCGCCGCGCCCCGCCGGCGGCTACCGCGGCACCGGGGACACGGGGTGGGCGTCCGTGTTCGGTACCGGGAGTGGAAGCGGCCAGCGCTCAGGCGCAGGCGGTGACTCACGGGCGGCTGATGCACCGTCGAGGAACGACCCGTCGCCGACAAGCGGCGCGGGGATCTTCCAGGGGCGGGAGGCCACTCCTCCGCAGGGCAATGTGAACAAGGGGTCCCGCTGGGGCGGCCCCCGGTCGCGCCGGGAGCGGCCCGCGCCGCCTCGGCAGGCGCCACCGCCTGCCGCGAGCGGCTCGAAGGAGGGGGGGAACTGGTTCAAGTCCGGAGACAAGGACAGGGATCGACCGATTAGTCCCTTCTGGACGGGGACCGGTTCCCAGCGGCGTGCCGACAAGGACGTGCCCTTCTGGCTGAAGGACGGCGACTGATGAGCCGGTGGGGCCGAGAAGCACCCCTTCCGAACGGTGAGCAGAGAAAGCATCAGCCATGCCCCGGACACTGAGCGATCGTCAGCAAAGGTTCGTCTTCGGTGCGCTCGTGGTCGTCCTCGTCGCCTTCGGTATCTATCTGAGCGTCGGTGGTTTCGGGGGCGACGAAGACCAGGCGCAGAGTGGCCAGGAACAGCGGGCGGGCGGCAGTGATACCGACCGTGCCGATCCGGGCGGGCCTGCGACGGCCATGCCCAGCCCAATCCCGACCACAGCTGTGGAGGACATGCAGGTGCTCGACTGGCTGCCCTTCGACGAGGACGAACTGAAGGCGGCAGCGGCGACGGCGCAGGGGTTCGCCGAGGCGTACGGGACCATCGACTACTCCGCGCCTCGTGAGGACTACTTCGCTTCCTTGGAGGAACTCGCCGCCTCTGACTACGCGGATTCGCTCGCCCAGAGTTCAGGCGCGGGAGCGCTCTGGGAGGAGAAGGCAGAGCAGGAGACCGTGGCGCAGGGCCGGGCCGATGTCCGGTCGATCCGGAGCTTCAGTGAAGAATCGATCGTGTTCGTGGTGACGGCGCAGTCCATCGTCCGGGACGACGACGGGGCGGACGAGGACCTCGGCGACTACGCCGTGACCGTGCAGAAGGACGGCGGGCAGTGGGTGGTCTACGACTTTCAGCCTGCCGACGCGGGAAACCTGGGCGGGGGATGACCCCGCCCGGAACGATCTTGTCGTATGAGCTGACCCCCTATCGGCAGGTGCCCGAATGATCTCCCTCTACATCGATCCGTCACGGAAGGACGCCGGCTCCTGCGCAACGCGGCTGGCGATCGGCGCCGGACTCCTGATCACCGGAGTCCTCGTAGTGGTCATCGTCGTGCTCCCGCTCGCAGTCCTGCAGCCGGCGGGGTACATGGCGATGAGCGGCCTTCAGTGCTCTTCCGACCCCGCAGCGCAGCAGGCTCAGAGCAGCGGATATGCGGAGGACTCCATCCCGCAGAACTACCTGGAGCTGTACAAGGAGTGGGGCGACGAGAAGGGGATCCCCTGGAACATCCTTGCCGGAGTCGGGCAGGTGGAGAGCAAGCACGGGCGCTGGGACGGGCCGGGGATCACGGAGGGGCACAACGACTGGGGCGCTGCGGGGCCGATGCAGTTCGGCGCCTTGGACGGGTCCGCCGCCGGCAACAGCTGGGGCGGCGAGCCGATCATGGACGCCGATGACCGCCCGGAAGAGGGCTACGGCCAGGACGGGAACGAGGACGGTGTCGTCAGTGTGTACGACCCTGAGGACGCGATCCCTGCGGCCGCCGACTACCTGATCGCTCACGGGATCAAGGACGACGTCCGCGAGGCCATCTACGGCTACAACCACGCGTGGTGGTACGTGGACGATGTCCTGGAGTGGGCTGAAAGGTACGCCGATGGCGACTTCAATGCCAGCGGAGCGATCGAGACCGCGGTGAACTGCACGGTGGACGCCAAAGGGGCTCCGATCGGCGAGGCTCCGGACGAGGCTTCGCAGGCCGTCGTCGATTGGGCCCTGGCGCAGCGCGGCAAGTCCTACGTGTACGGAGCGACGGGGCCGGACACCTTCGACTGCTCCGGTCTGACGATGAAGGCTTATGCGAGCATCGGCGTTTCCATACCGAGGATCTCCCAGGACCAGTGGACGTTCGGACCGGAGATCCCACAAGGAGAGGAACAGCCGGGAGACCTCGTGTTCTTCGACGTGAGCCGCTCCAATGAGCCCCCGGGGCCGGGGCATGTCGGAATGGTCATCGGCGATGGCTTGATGGTGGAGGCATGGTGCACCGACTGCGGACCGATCGCGACGCGTGAGTATGATGACCCGAATCGTGCGGACATCCTCGGCTTCACGAGGCCGTTGGAGCACCCGGACGTGAAGGCGCAGTTGGAGCAGCAGAACCCCTAGGTGAGGTTCAGAGAGAACATGGCCGAGGAGACAGCGAGCAGGCGCCCGCGGAAGAAGGGGCTGCACGGTTGGAAGGCGTTCCTCGTCGTCTTCGTTTCGGGAACCGCGGCCGCTTTCATCGTGATGGGCGTGATCGTCGGTGTTCTCCGCCTTTTTGTCTCCACGATCACTGGAGGGGAAGAGGAGACACCGCCGAACGCCGGCGGAGGAGCCGTCAGTGACGAGACAGGTGAGCCGGTTGCAGATCTAGAGCCAGGCGAGTTGGATCTCTGTGTCAAGTCGGTCCCCACGATCTCCGGGCTCAGCGTTGAGCGTACTGACACGGACGACGATTTCGTGGATACTGCCCAAGATGGTGATGGGGGTAGGCGTACCGTCTCGGACAACTGTCAGTGGCTGCTGAACCCTGACTTCAATTCGATTGAACGGTGGGACTTCTCTTTCTCTTACAATGCCATCATCGATGGTGAAGGTGGCGACTCTCCGGATGACGTGGCCTCCGGGGACCTTAGGGAGCAGAGAAGCGGGCTTGAAGAAGGTCTGGAAGAGGTCGAGGTGGCGGAGCCCGCTGACTACTCGGATGAGTCGTACCACGTCTATGGTTCTCCCGGCCCAGGAGAGACCGCGTACAGGGCATTGGTGAGGACCCGTGGCGCGGTGTACGAGATCCAGCTCACGGCGAAGAATAATGGGGAAGAACTGGTCCCGCGGAAGGCCTTCGAGCATGAGGTCGATAAAATCGTGAGCCGTCTCGATATCGACCTTGGGCTCTGGATTCCGGAATACTGACTATTTGAGGAACTCGGTGAAAGCGATCCAGGCGTGTTTCGGGAAGCACAGGATCGTCGCTGAGGGGGCCTTGGAATCTCGGACTCGGACGAGTTCGGTCGGTTGATCGCTGGGTCTCCACGGGCCTGTGACTTCGACGCACTCTTGTCCTTCGGGGCTGCTGTAGGAGCTCTTGTGCCATTCGGGTGTGAAGTAGGTGTGCACCTCATCCCCCTCTGAGATCGTCCACGATCCGGGCCAAGTGGCCATTCGTCTCCTCGGGCGTCAAGGCGAGCGATGACAGGCCGTCGAACTTCGCTTCGTAACGCCCGATCTCTTCCGGTTCCTCCATGAAGATACCGTCTCGCGAAATATCGATGAAGACGACGGTGGACTGTTGGGCAGCGACGAAGTCGAGGATCGCGAACTGACCGGTCACCCCAGGGTGACCTCCGGCGCTGTCGGGGATGATGCGTACTTCCGCCGTCCCCTGCTCGTTGAAGAGCATGAGGTGGAGGAGCTGCTCGCGCATCGTGAGGGCACCGCCGACGAGCTTGCGCAGGGCCGCTTCGTCGATGATGGCCTGGACGGCGGGACCGTCTGAACGCTCCAGCAGCTCCTGTCTTGCCATGCGCGCCTCCACGCGGCGTTTGATCTCGGATGGTTCCGAGAACCCACCGGCGCGGATCAGAGCGCGTGCGTACGCCGGCGTCTGCAGCAGTCCGGGGATGACGAGGGCGCCGAAGAAGCGGATGGTGGATGCCTGTGATTCGAGGCTCACGTAGGAGCCTGGCCCTAGGACGTCGTGGTACCGGACCCACCAGCCCTGCTCCTTGGCCTGCTTGGACATGGCGATGAGTGCGGCGATCCGACCTTCGTCGGTGAGTCCGTACAACGCGCACAAACTTCGGATATCCGCCTCTTTCAGGCGCTTCCACTGGCTGCGCTCGATGCGGTTCACCTTCGACCGGTCCCAGTTCAGCGACCGGGCCACGTCGAGAGTGTCGAGGCCGGCCGCCTCCCGGAGCCGCCTCAACTCGTTCGACAAGCGGCGGTGCCGCACCGTCGGGCCGTGCTCTTCGATCACACCCACCTCCAGTCGCTGCCGTGACGTGATCATACGGGGGCAGGGTGCCGTGAGAATCTACCTCCGAGTTGACAGAATCGCTTGAAAAATACCTCGGAGGTAAATCACACTCACAGTGAGAGGTCGACCAACCACGGAACGGTCGGCCCTGCACCTCAGGTGGTGACCTCATGCCCGTTTCCGTCTACACCGGCTCGCCCCTCCACCCGCTCTTCGCTCTGGCCAAGGAGATCGAAGCCCGCGGCCTCGGGGCGGCCGTCGACACCTCCGTCTCCGTCGTCGATGCCTACATCCTCGACCCCGACGGCGGCGACTCCGCACGCATCCGCAACTGCCCCTTCGGCTTCCAGCGGGCCGTCCTCCGCCCGGACGCCGTCTCCGCCCGCCCCTGGTGGTGGCTGCTCTGGCCCGGTCAGCGCTTCGAGCGCGAGATCGCCGAGCCCGAGATGACCCGCCTCCTCCCGGTCGAGGAGTACGCCGACCTCGCCCGGCGGATCGAGTCCATCCTGGCGGCCTCCCCGGACCGGCCCACACGAGCCGCGAAGTAGCCGCCCCCGAAACGCGCTCCGCCCGGAAGGAGGGGGCCGGGCGGAGCGCCCCCAGAGTCGTACGAAGCCCCAGGGCCCGCGCCCCTCGGTGACGACACCTCTCCCCGCCGGGACCTGTTCCCTCCCGGACATGGGGACGACCGCCATCACCCGCGGGTCCCTCCCGACCGCTCAGCTCGGAGACCCCCCCATGAGCAACAGCCACCCGGCGATACCCGCCGGCTCCAGCCCACTCGCACAACAGACTTCCACCAGCCCGACAACGCCGGCCGCCAGCCGCGTCCGCCTGGTCCTCTCCCGGGACCACGGCCGACGCTTCAACCGTGCCCCAGCGCCCACACGGCAGGACGGGGCGAGCCCCCCACTGCCGCGCCCACCATCGACGCCTCCGACCACCGCGCCCCGCCCGGGGTCTGCCGGAGACGGGCCGCCGCTCCTCCGCTCCCCGCACGCCCGTGCGAGCCACGACATCCCGGAGGCCGACCTCCCGCCCTGGCTCCTGGAGACGACCCGCCAACTCAACCCGGCGGCCCGAGCCGCGACACCGACCACCGGCGACGTCCGCATGACCCACGCCGACAGGCGTGCCCGCAGGATCGACACCGGCGCACTGGACCTGCGCAACCTCCCGCCCACAAGGCCGGCGCCCCACCTGGAGGCCACCCCTGGACGGCCCCACCACAGAACACGCCGCCCCCGCCTCCTCCCGCCCGGCCGAACCCACGGCGAATGGATGCTCTTCACAGCAGGCGAGGCCCTGCCCTACTCCTGCACGGTCATCACCGTCGTCCTCCTGGCCCACCTGCTCGGCCTCTTCGGCTGAGGAGTAATCTCGGGGTCGGCTCTACACGCCGACCCCGAGAAGTGTTTCCGGAAATCCCCTCCTTAATTATTAGGAGCCTACTTTGTTGGGTATCGAGAGGAGATGGTTTTCCGTTATGGAAATATATTTCCCTGAAAATTTGGTCCGGTGTCACTGACCACTTGATTCCGGAGGTGATTGAAATAGCGCTCCTAATTTCATATCAATACGGTGGTTCAAAATCACTGGTATGCGTCAATTCTCGCAATCAAGGTATGCGGGGATGTCTTCTATGTAAAAATTCTCGTCTTTGTTTCTGTCGTAATTTGTGTCAAGGTACCGAAAAGAGAGGTCAGTGGCGCTCATGTCTTCACCGCAATGCTCTAGCTGGGTCGTTGACGTGAAATCATATAGAGCTTGATCAAGTTGGTTTAGACGCTCATTATCACTCCACTCTTCGCGAAAAATATCCCAATCGCTTTGTTTTGTGACGATGGAGTAGTCAGTCCCGTCTACGTTGATCACACCTGCCTCGGACAATATATTTCCGTATATTTGCTCGAGGTTCTCGATACTGTCGATTGAATCCTGGTCCTGCTCGACCTGAACCTCTCTGTGCATGATCTGTACTTGTACCTGTCTAGTCACCCACTCACGACCAGGGGAATCTGCCTCGGAAGCCGAGTTATATGGAGGGGAGGGCTGGGGATCTCCTTGACTTGCGTCCGGTTCGGAACAAGAGTTCAGGATCAGGCCAGCTATTGCAATAATTACTCCCCGGAAAACAATACAGGCTTTCATCTCAACTCCCCGAAGCCGGCTTCCGCTTTTCTAGGAATCCATTTTTCATATCCGACTCTGAGTACTTGAGGTTCTCTGTGACCTCTTCGTACCTGTTGTGATAAAATCTCGAGTAGTCGCCAGATACGGTGTCCCCTGATTTTTGGGTCCCGTCAACGGTGAAGTTCAAGTCCCCAACTACCGCATTGACAGAGTCGTCCAGATCCGATCTTTTATATTTGTCTCGGTCCCAATTACTTGGATCGGTATCAACGTGTAGACGGCCATCCTCCCCTTCCACAATGACTTCAGCATCAATGAGGTCTTGGGTTTCCTTTGGGCGTTCCTTCCTTATCGTTTCCCATTCTTCTTCGTTGATGTAGCGGTCATCACCATCCCGTAGCCCTTGGTCCAATGTTCGGGCCTGCATTCTACGGAGTACTTCTTCGTTTCCTGTGCTACTACTATATGACGACGCCGGATTGTAATCTCTCTCGAATACCTTATCCAGATCTTCGCTGGTGGCATAGGAGATTGATTTCTCCAGAGCGAACCCGATGACTGGAATCCTGCCTGCGAGTCCGCTGACTTCTGTGGCAGCAATCTTGGCAAGTTTCTGATCACGCTTTTCTGCTGCGTCTACATCGAGACTTCTCGAGGTGTTTTCATTGCTTATTGCTGAATCGAGCAGCCCTTTGACGGAACCTCCATCCCGACTTGGCTCGATGTTCCTTCCTGTCTCGAGGTGAACATCGAATAGCGCCGAATCGTATCTTTCGGAGAATGCGATTGCCCTCCCTGCCGTTTCATCATCGGCCACAACGTACTGCAAGAAGGAAACGGCCTCGTACCCTCCCATTCCAATGAGATGCCTATCGGAATCGTAGCCGGTCATGCCGTCATCTTGGAGTGAAGAATCGTCATCAATATAAGGGGCCCGAGCGAAGCTCGTAATGTAATTCTCGTAAATATCGGCCAAGCCTGGAGCGAGTTCCGAGTTGTAGTATGTGAATGTTGCGTCTGGATACTCGTTCTCGACTTCTTTTCCATCCTTACCTTGTTCTGTTTCAGTAACACTCACCCCCGTGTTGGTTAGAGATTTGTACATTTCTGGAGAGGTGATGCTATTGATTAGGCCGGCGCTCGCTTCCCCCGCGCGTTGGCGCTCTTCTAGGTCGTCACTTTGAGCATCATGATCGATCCATTCATAGAGACCTGATACGACTTCACCTTCGTCCTTCCATTCGTATGTGAATAGGCCCTCGAGAGTGTCGTCAAGGTCGTGTTCTGGGTGTTGTGGGCCGTTTCCGGTGAGCAGGTTGTAGTTGGCATCTTCATTGCGAAGAGAGACATCCAAAATAGGGCCGACTGCCTCATCAACGTCAAAATCCATGGCGCCAATTATAGGCTTCCCGTTTACTCCATCGAGCCCCGCCCCCAGGGAGGCAGTCAACCTGATGGAGAACTCCTCGCCCGCTTCTGAAACGGGACGCACGTTGCCCATCAGGTAGGAGAGGTCTTCGATGTCCTCCTCCCACGCATCAACTGAGTAGTCTCCGAGTTCATCCTCCCCCAAAGAATGAAGGATCATGTCGTCCGTCGAAGGCCCGGTAGCGGCTAGCTGGACGTCTTCTGGAAGTCTCTCGAATGATCCACCGTATTCTTCGTTAGACAAAACGAGAAGACCCTCGCCAATTATTTGTGCGCTGGTCGGGTCGTCCGCACCGCCTACGAGGTAGGATAGTAGGCTTGAGTCACCAGACAACTCATCGAGACGGGCAAAGAAGTTGTCAACATAGTCTATTGCGGGGTCGCTCGTCTTGTTGTTGGTTAGCAAGCCAGATCCAGCCCCTGTAATGAGTTGAAGTGTGGCCATTGCCTCCCAGTATTCGCTATCCTTCTCTTTCGCTCCAGGCCCGTAGTATTCTGCGACCTTTTCAGCATCTTCCTCGGCTTTTTCGGGATCCAGTGGAATCAACCCATGGTCCAAAGACCACTCGGGCTTCAGGTTATAGGCGCTCCATCCCATGTATCCTGAATCAATCAATCGGCGGACATTTTCAGGTGTCAGTCCCTCTGAAAGCCTGTTTCCATGAGCTTCGGCTTCATCGATCAGCTTTTCGTGATTCTTTTGCGCTCTCTCGATCAAGTCACTGCGCTTCTCAGTGACTTCATCAATGATTTTTTGAACTCTACTTCGATCGCTTTCGTGGTAGTCGTCCAAGTATCCACATGCGGGATCGTCTTCACCAAAGCTAATCAAAGGCTTTTGTTTTTTTAGGGGAAGCTGAGAAAGTTTAGCCTGTACGAAGGTGCACCACTCGTCCACTTGGTCAGATCGTTTCTTTTTGAAAGCTCTGACTGCGTCCGCCCAGGATTTCGTTTCTCCTGAACAGTACTTGACTGCAAGAGCAGTGTTGCACCAGAGGCCACGGTTATAGCTACTTTCACTTGTAATCTGCCATGCGACGGACGCTGTCACGTCATAGATGGTACTGTCGAATTCATCACTCAGTTCTTCGGAGTGGCCGAGAATTCTTTCCTGGAATGTTTCAAGATCTTCCGCGTAATCTTCAATGGTACCCGCCTTTGCGCCAGTCTTTTCTGGAGTGAAACCCATGAGCCCGAATTCTTCGGAGACTCGCTTATTTGCCTCTTCGAGATCCATCTTTATTAACCTCTCCTAATCATGTGCAGCGTTGTGTATGTCAGTTCATGTATGACCCGCGTCCCGGCCACGCGTCAGAATAGGAATCTTCAGCTTCCGCATCTGTGCGGCCGATTTCAGCACCGGCGGCGTCGATATTTTCGGCTATGTCCAGCCCCTGCTTTTCTATTTCTCTGACGTTTTCTTCGTAGGTTGACCAGAAATCTGAATAGCCTTTTTGGACATCATCCTCGCTCGCCGCTATTTTTGCCCCCTCTAGGATTGTGAAAAATGAATCTTTCAATCCCGACATTGCATTCGCCAATTCTGCGGCGTTCTTTCCTGTTTGATGTAGGGCTCCAGGATTTCCGCCGGCTTCTTCCATTGATTCTCCTGGTGAAATGGTGGCTATTTTTGGAGTGTGTGAAAGGTTGACGCCTTGGTTGTTCTGGCGCCACAATGCTAAACTACACCTTGAGTCGATGTGGTTACGCCTCGCGCTCACTCGGCTGAAAGGCCAGATCCGGCCAATGCACGTCCGTCTAGGAGACTCGCCCTCCGGTTGGCCTGCACGGCGACTGTCGGGCACGTGGAAGAGGGCCACAAAGCCGCACCGTGGCGACCATGTACTAGCGCACATGTTGAGTCAGCCGAGGCGGTCTAGGGGCTAAATGGGGGGCGTACGCAGCATCCTTCTCCAATGCTTCGCTGGAACGTCAGCTGGCCGTGATCACGGTCAGGATCATGACTGTGGTCAGGCTGTGGCGGAGCGACCAGCTCCACGTGCGCGCTGTGGCCGGGATGGCGGCCTCGAACTCTCCCGTGACGGCCGTGCTCAAGAGCGCTCCGTCCCACCTCGCCGTGCTGAGCGAGGGGAATGGAGCCGCGAGGAGCGCGACCGCGAACACCGGCCATAGCGGGAGTCGGCTTATGCTCGCCGCCGCCGGTGCTTGAACGGCTTGAGAAAAGCCACGGGGGAGGGCTAGAGCAGTCGCTCTTCTTGCACCGCATCGTTCTGTCTCTGGTGTGGGGCCCTCATGTGTCACATGAATCCGACCGGGTTCGTCAAGGGAGTGGACCCGAGCGGGGCGCGACGGCTGCCCTCAGGCCTGGGTGGGCCGGGGAGTGTGTCTGATCGCGTGGTCGACTCGCCGACTCTGATCCTACGGCGCGTCGATCGACACGTCGGCAGATGAACGAGACGGCCCTGAGGAACGGAGCATGTCCATGACCGCACATGACATATCCTGAGGTCCCTTACGACGACGAGAAGGGCGAGGTCAGCGCGACCGTCCGTCCGGCGTGTACTCCGCCCGATCTGACGGCTCCAGGCGGCGGGCGCTTCCACCCAGTGACCTGACGAGCGGCGCGGACTCGCGGCCCGGTCCAGCGGCTTCTTCAGGACTCCCATGGGCCCGTCGGCCGCACGCGCCCTCACCGCGTGGTGCGCGTCGGCCGTCGGAACGCAAGCCAGCCGGCCGCGATCACGGCCAGGATCATGACCGTGTTGTGGGCGTACTTCGGCACCGGGGCGACGTCGCCGAGGAGCGGGAAGTAGGTGAACGCCAGCGCTCCGCGGCCCAGGAGGAAGGCGAATGCCACGGTCGCGCTGTGGCGGAGCGACCATCCCCAGGTCCTGGCCACGACCAGGATGGCGATCCCGAACCCTCCGGTGACGGCCGCGCTCATGAGCACTCCGCCCCAGCTCTCCGTGCCGAAAGAGGGGATCAAGCCCGCGAGGAGCGCGACTGCGAACACCGGCCAGAGGGGCAGTCGGCCCGCGGTCTTTGTGATCACGTGCGCCTTGGAGGATCGCCGCCGGCCGACCAGCGTGGCGGCCACGATGAACGCGGCGACGATGCCGGCTGAGACCAAGAGCTGCGCCGGTGTGCCAGAGCGTGACTCCGGATCGGACAGGATCATCGCGGCGGCCCCTCCGTAGGCCAGTACGGCGACCACCGTCCCGATCGGCCCGAGCCACGGCTTCCGCGCGCGCTGCGGGGCCCACGCCTCGGCGAGGGCGACCGGGGCCGCGAAGCTATAGATCACGTGGCCGGTGACGAAGTTGTAGGCGTTGGACGCGCTGATGCCCAGAGCCGGGATGAGGGTGCCCTGCCGCATCTCCTCCCAGCCCTCGTATCCCTGGTAATCGACGCTGAACATCGACTGGTCGATCAGACAGGCCTGGGCCGTGCCCAAGGCCGCGAACACCAGGAGCAGGCTGGGCCAGCCCCATCCGAGCCTGCGCACGAGATCGCGGGCCACCAGCGCCGGAGCGCCATAGAGCGCACCGAAGAAGACCAGCGCGAATGCGACGGCGCCTGGATCCCCGGTGTTGTCGCTGTAGGCGGTGAGGAGTTCCGCACCGATCCCGCACATGCAGAGCAGGCCGACGATCTGGGCGGGGCGGGTCCAGTCCCGGCTCGGGCGGTCGGTGTCCGGCCAGCGCGTGATCAGCTGCCGGACTCCCGCGAAAGCGGCAACGCCCAGTGCGGCGAACTGGATGACACGGATCCCGAGCACGATCGCGGTGCGTGCGCCGTCCGGCTCCGTGCTGAGTGCCGTGATCGCAGCCGCGACGGCGATGGCGACCGCCAGGAGCGCGATTCCCGCGCCGATCCGGCTCGGTAGCACCCGAGCGGCCACGGCGGCTGCCAGCAGCACTGGTGCCGTCAGCGGGAGGCTGATCGGACCGTCGAGCGGCGGACCGACGACGACCAGCATCCCGCTGGCAAGCGCGGCGATCACCAGGCATGCGGGCAGCAGCCAGGCGGCTCGTACTCCAGCAGTGAGACTCATGAGCGCCAGTTTGACACATCAATGTCGCAAAAAATGACGCGCAGGTCCTGCTCCGTGGTCACGGCGACCTACAATCGCCCCATGTCCCGGACCAACACCGACCCGTCCCCGACTGCGCGCCGGACCCGCAGACTGATCGTTGAGGCCGCGATCGAGACGCTCGCGGGGAACCCTGCGGCCACGCTCGCGGAGATCGCCGACGCCGGCGACGTCAGCCGGTCCACCCTGCACCGGCACTTCACCGACCGGAGCGACCTGCTGGCCGCGATCGACGAGGAGTGCCGCGTCCGGTTCGCGCATGCGGTCGAGGCGGCACGGCTGGGTGAAGGAGGCGCGCTGAACTCGCTGGACCGCCTGGCGCAGGAGTACCTGGGACTCGGGTCGGTACTCGGGCTGGTGTTCGCCGACAACGCGCCCGTCGACCCCGACGTCTGGGAGGACAGCGAAGAGCGCGATCAGACTCTGAGCGCGGTGATCGAACGCGGGCAGCAGGGCCATGAAATCGACCCCGAGGTCTCCCCGACCTGGGTGATCACCACGTTCTGGGTGATGCTCTTCGGAGCCTGGCTGGCGCAGAAGAGCGGGATGAGCCGTAGGGACGTCAGCGTCCAGCTGTCACGCACGTTCCGCAAGGCAGTGGGGCCGGGCGAGCCCTGAGGTTGGTCCTGGAACTCCGACTCCACTTGAGGGTGCTTCCCAAGAATCTTATGGGACATATTTGCGGTGGCACGAGGATGTAGCCGGATCCTTGAAGTGTGAAAATTATGAGGATCTGTCTACTTGTCTTCCGGATGGGGAATCCGCTGATGATAGAGCCGAGGGCGAGGGATGAGAGTCGAGCAGGAGCGCTACGGACTACTTGAACGAGGGCTTGCTCTGGCGTGCGCAATGTTCGTCGCGGGCTGCACGCCCCTTGATGTGGGGAACGGGCAACACGCCCCTGCAAGCCCGGCCGAAGAAGAATATACCCCCCTAAAGAATGTCTGGTTCACTCGGCAGATTAAAGTTCAGATTCTTGAGTATGAGCTTGTGGAGATTGGTAGCCCAGAATGGAGGAAGAGGCTGTCGTACGCAACGGATGAACACCGGCGGTACTTGGAGCGTGCAGGGATCCTCGCCGTGGAGGAGGGTGGGGTCAACGTTGAAGTTGATCAGAGTGCGTGGAGGGATATGGGGAAGTTGGCCGAAAAGGAGGATATTCCTTACTCAGTGCTCCTGTCCAGTATCGATCAAGGACTGTCGGACATAGTTGATTCCGGCATCGTTGAAGTGTGCGGTAATGAAATGACCGGAAAAGAACTTGTGGATGAGTACCTAGAGGGGCGGAAGGGGTTATTCGACGAGAGAAGTGACTATATTGCAGATATAGATGCATTCATTTCCTGTGATTACTCTGAGGAAGTGATGGGCGAGATCTTTTGAGCAGCAGATCTCGACGTCGGCGAGCTGGCAGATATCGCTTCTGTTCGTTCCGTTGTGGGGAGAGAGGAAGGTGATCTTCTGCCTTCCGGATCCCTTCCACTCTCCGACCAGATCATTGCGTTCGGTCCTGTCGGGCACGACGATATTCGTCGTAGTGGAGGTCGAGACGTTGCCCGCCCCTCCTTCTAGGGCCCCTATTTAAGACACCCACCAGGCTGATCGGCTCCGGCAGCTCCAAGGGCCATCCTGTGGTGTCTGCCTTCTAGCTCTCTCCTGACACGGGTTCGATCACGATCCCTGTGATCTCAGTCGTCTGGACGTCTCCTTGGGGAGTATATTCGCCTCGCGTGCCGACCAAGAAGGACACATCGCTACTCGCAAATTCGCTCTGATTGCCAAGCGGATGAATCTCTCCTTGAACCTCTAGAGAACGTGTGAGAGAAAGTGATTGCCTGTCGAAGACTGACACTGTGAGGTCAGTGTTCTTCTGGTCTTCGGAGGCTCGAGGGACGACGACGTGGTCAGAGGACAGGTGTATGCCATTTGAAATGTAGCCCTTCACGTCACCGATCGATGCACTTCCATCACCACTGAGGCTCTTGATGTGAATCTCTTTCGTTTCCGTTCGTTCTACTACTGTCTGCCTTGAGTCGAAGTCAATGATGTGTTCCCCTGCAGATTGACTCCTCGCCTGTCCCAGTACCTCCCCCTCCTCGGGGGAGAAGACCGGCGCTTGACGTTGCCCCTTGAAACTCTCCAGGAGAAACTGCGATGGATCGTAGCCGAGGAGGCTTGCCTCGTCGGAGCCCGTCAGGACATTGAGTCCACTGCCTTCGGAATCGAGGCCGGTCGCCCAATCGTCGGTCCACATGGTCCTTCCACTGCCCGCATCTAAAGCGACTATCTGTACTGTCCCGGATTCTGACTCGGTTCCACTCATGGAGGTGGAATCCCGAGTGCAGTAGAGGGAGACGATCACCGTATCCGAAACCGCGGCTATCGGACTGCTCTCATTCTCCTCGGAAGGAAGCATGCAACCTGCTGGGATTTCGTAGCGCCAGTCACCCGAACCGGACGATGAAGCTATCGGATCGGAGGATATGATCCGGCCTTCCTCCGCTGTCGATATCACACCATGCGGGGTCAGAGGGGCAGATGGTCTTTCCAGTAATGCTCCGAGAGCACGAGCAGTTCCCGTATCCTTCATAATTCCAGATTTGGGGTCCAAGACCCTCAGCTCCCAGCGGTCTTCGTTCCTGCGTTCCGGAAATGCTAGATCAGTGCCGTCGCTACTCAAAGCAGGCATGGCTATTTCCGATGAGCGATACTGCCACTCGACTTCGCCTGTCGCTGAATCTACACCGAACAATTCTCTGATTTCTAGGCCGTCCCCGACCCCAACGACCATGGTGCGTCCGGCCGACCATACATCTGAAATGTATTCGCCATCCGGTGTTTGCCAAGTCCATGTATCACTGTCGATCGTCTGTCCCGAGGAGCCGGCAGAGGAAACCACATGTTTGGGGAGATCATCGCGGAGGACGAATACAGTTGATCCCCCTATGAGCATGATTGCGACAGCGCATCCCCCGGTTAGTAGAGCTGCCCGGCCTAACGGGAGGCTTGAGGCTGGGATTCCGACTATAGCAACGAGGAGCGACGTAGTCAGTACCGTGCAAAGGCCGACTGATGTAAGCGCAGTGGGATACATGTAAATGTCTCCTGGCGTCGCCGCCTCAAGAGGCGGACCCGTAGGAAAACAAACGAATAGGAAGCAGGTCGCCCCGATTGCGCCCATCACCCCCGCAAGGACGACCCTCCAGCCCTTAATATCCCGACGGTGTCGGCCTGAGTAAATTGCTCCCCAGAGAAGACCGCTAGAGAAAACTACTCCGAACGCGTTGGCAAGGAGATATGGTGCGGCATCCTCAATAAGGACTGTAAAAAGAAGAGCAAGTGTGGCGCTTCCAAAGAAGATGAATTGCGCCAAGGCTGTCCCCAGGAGAGTCCCGCGTAGGATTATGGGGGCCAACATCATAAACCCATCTCTCTAGCCCTGGCCTTCGGTTAGGCTGTTTTCCCTCTTCCGGTCGTTAGGCTGATGTAGTCTCTGTCCGCGGAACGGCAAGGCATGGCGATATGAATACATTGAAGGGTGAGTCTCTCCTGGATGAATAGCTTGAAGCTCAAGCGACGTCTTTCTATTGTATCGTCGATCGCGGGTGCCGTGATAATTGTTTACCTCTTGGCATTTCCTTCTTCTGGTTTTCAGTCGAATCATGCAGAATGGGGGTGTCTGAGTCTAAAATCACGTGCTCGTCTGCGATGATGGCCGGACCGGGGTTGCATGAAAGCCGGGTCTGAGACGTGGACGACGGAGTGTCTGGAGATGGAGCATATGCGGATAATTTCTGTATCGCTCGTCGAGTTCAACGGCTATCCCTGGCATTGCTAATTATGATCCCGACTATATTCACCGGTGTCCTGGCTCTGACCCGCTACAGGGGGGATCCTGGCGGGAGATAAAGGGGGTCCGAGCCTCTGGTGGCGGGTCCGGGGAGGACTGAATCGCGACCTTGGGACGCTGATACGGGAGTTGCTGAGGATAAGGGGTATGTTCACAATCTGTGTGACGCGCGCCGTGTGCAGCGATTGTCGATCGCTGTCATTGTCGTGATTCCAACAATCTTCGCTGGAGTCGTGGCGGTGACTCGTTATAAGGCGTTGCCCCACGAAGAAGCGGGGAGCGGCGGGAACGGGTAGTTTCCAACTGTCCGGGGTGTCGCGTTGGTCGGATTAAGGGTGGCGAGTTGCCAGGACGCAGAACTCATTGCCCTCGGGGTCGGTGAGGACGGTCCAGGTTTCCTCTTTCTGGCCCATGTCGGTGTGCCGGGCGCCGAGGGCCTGTAGGCGGGTGACTTCCTCTTCCTGGGATCTGTCGGTGGGGTTGACGTCGATGTGCAGTCTGTTCTTGACGGTCTTGCCCTCGGGGACGGCGGCGAGGGTCAGTGCCGGCGGGATCGGGCCGGGGCGCTCTTTGAGGTCGGGCTGTGTGCTGGGGACGATGGTGACGACTCCGTCCTCTTCGTCCAGCACCTCGTAGTCGAGCACCGCGCACCAGAAGCGGGCCAGGCTCCCGGGGTCGGCGCAGTCGATCGCTAGTTCCGTGAACCTGCTGGCCATGGCAGGACCTCCCAGGTGTACAGACGGTCGGAACGCGGGTTCAGTGTTTCGGAGAGGGGCCTGGTGCTCCAACGGTTTTCGGAGTGGGTGGCGCCGGAGCCAGGGGCGGAGTGAGGGATGGACGCGTATCCGCGGCGCGTGGCACACTGCCGACGAAAATTCAGGACAAGCATTGTCAGCGCCCGGTGGTCGGTGGAGCGCGCTGGCCTGCTCGCTCGGTGCGGGCTCGGCCAGTGACCCCCGGGAGTGGGATCGCGGTCGTGTGCGTGCCGAGCCGTACACGGAAGGACCGTCATGTCCACTGACCAGTTCGGGCTCGCCGAGGACACCTACGTCCCCGACCCCGACCGCGATACGACGCTGCTCCTCGACGCCTTCTACGCGGCCCTGAGGGAGCACACCCGCCCCCGGGACCTCACCTCCGCCCTGCGGGCGCGCCAAGCGTCGCTCGAAGAGGCGAACCGCTCCCTGATCGTCGATGCGCCGGCCCGGCAGAACCTGCGCTTGGCGACGGCACTGGTGGCCGCCTATGAGGTGCTCCGGCCCGGGGTCGGTCGGGAGGCGGCCGTCGAAGCGGTCGGCGCCGCCCTCAACGAACCGTTCGGTGACGCCGTCAGGGAAGGCACCAGGGCGCGCCTGGACGAGGCTGAGGACGCGTTCCTGTCCATTGTCGAGATGAGCAAGGCCCGCGAAGAGCACGCCTTTGGGAAGGGCTTCGTCTTCGACCGCACGGTCGACGATGACGAGCGCTACCACGTGGAGGTCCGCCGCTGCTTCTTCCATGACGTGATGGCGGCCAACGGGACACCGGAGCTCACCCCGATCCTGTGCGCCTTCGACGCCAACTGGATCGACGCCATCGACCCGGACGAGCACGGGTTCCGCTTCGAACGTCCCACCACCATCGGCACGGGAGGGACGCACTGCCCCTTCCACTTCGAACGGACCGCACGGTAGGGCGGCCGGGTCGGTGCGTATCGGCTTGTTGAGGGCCGGGGGAGGAACCGTGGGGTGTCGCCCTGCCGAATGTGCGGCTGAGGGGTGGTGCCCCATCCTTGCTCAACCCATGAGGGGCTCCCAGATGTGGGTTGGCGGGTCCTGCCGCGCGCGGGCCGTCGGGGAGACGGTGCCGAACGTGCCTCACCCCTCTGGCTCAGCGCCCAGACTGGAGGGGAGCGTGTACTGGAAGCCTTCTGGGCCGATCGCAGCGTTTGGGCATGGGGCCTCGACTCCAGGCTCCCCGCGACGACCAGGTCCCGGAAGAAGGAGCGTCCCCACCCCGCGCCATGGGCCCGCGGGCGCTCGCCGAAGAAGTGGTCCCCCTGCTGGGCCGGCCACCGGAGGAGCGCGAGGCCCTGATCGAGGGCGTGGCGTCCGAGGACGGCGGCTTCACCGGCGAGCCCGGTGCCCTTCTCCCCGGTAACGAGGTGCTTCGGCTGCCCGGTGGCCCGAGCCACCCCTTCACGCCCCCGTCGCTGGGGGTGCGGCCCGACGCCCCCAAGGTCGCGGCCTCTCGTGCGGGGCTGCGTGACTGGGAGGTGCCCGCACTCGTCCTGCATCCCGGCGACGCCGCGCCCCTCCTGCGCACCTTTCGCACCTCGGCCTCGGGGGCGGGGAGCGTCTCCCTGCCCCATGTGGAGGTGCTGCTGCGCGCGGCCGAGTCCTTCGCTGCCGCGCGCCGGGTCGTGCCGCAGTGGGTGGAGGAGGCCGATGAGGACATGGGCACCACCTCCTTCGCTCCCCGGGCTCGGTGGCGCCCCGTGCTCGACCCGCAGGCACTGTCCTGGCTGCGCTCCTACGCCGGGGCGGTCCCTCCGCTGCTGCGTGCCCACCATGCCCCAGAGGACGATGACCCCTGGGAGGCGGGTTCGGCCGTGGTCGTCGACGCGTTGGAAGCGCTGTGCGCCTTCACCGACCAGGCGGTGCGCGAGCGCCTGCACGGCCGGGAGTTCCGCCTGCCGGCCGGCCCGCGGCTGTACGCGGACTGGGTGAGAGGGCTGCTCCTCGATGACGGGGCGGTCCCCGAATACGTCTGGGGGCGGGAGCAGAGCCTCTTGAGCGAGCGGCTGTCGGAGTGGTTCGGCGTCGTTCACCGTCAGGCGGGGGCGGTGCGGCCGGCCCTGCGGCTGGTCGAGCCCTATGCCCTCCTGACGGACGGGGACGGCGAGGAAACAGAGGGCGCGGAGCCCGGTGGCGAGCCGGAGCTGCTCATCGCCGATGAGGACGCCTCATGGAGGCTGGAGGTCTGGGTCCAGTCGGTCGATGAACCCTCCCTGATGCTCACCTTGGAGGATGCGCGCGCCGGAGAGGGCGCCGACTGGCTGCCCCGCGACCACGCTTCGGCCCTTGAGGCCGCGCTGGTACGGGCGGCGGACCTGTACCCGCGCCTGGAGCGCGACGACGTCCGGGAACGCGGAGTCTGCACGCTCGACACGGCACAGGCCTGCGAGTTCCTCACCCGGTTCGCCCCGTCCTTGGGAGAGGCCGGTATCGGTCTGCTGCTGCCCCCGTGGGCGGGCACCCGGGAGACGGCGGCCGTGCTGCGCCTCGATGAGCCCCATGAAGGGGCGATCGACGGCGACCCGCTCCTGCTCCTGGGGTGGCACGGGGTCTCGCCTTCGCTGCTCATGGAGGAGCTGGAGTCGGCCCTCGGCGGTCGCGTCCGCCCACGAAGGGAGCTCGAGGTCGAGCTGGTGCCGCTGCCGGAGCAGACCGCGGAGTTCTGGGCCCCGTCGGAACCGCTGCCCTTCCCCGCTCCGGTTCGCCCGTTCACCCCGCTCGCCCACTGGGAATCGCCCATCCCCGTGTTGGCGGAGGCCTTGGAGCCGATTTATGAGGCGATGGGCGAGACGGTTCCCGGGGACGAGGACCGTGCCGTTCGCCCCGGGGCCGGCCGCTCGGGGGAGAGTGGGGCCGGTGTCGGGGAGTGACCGACGCCCCTCTGGGCGCGGTTCCACGGCGGGGGTGTCCGCGACGTGGCGGCGGTCGGTACGGGATCGGTGCCGGCCCGGCGCCGAGTTGCCTGTTTCGAGAGTGGTCGAAGGGCATTGCCGGGCGGGTACAGGGGCGACGACCATGGGATCGCTTCCGGCCCGATGCGTCGCTGGATGGCGCTGAGGTCACTGCCGTTCGTCACCCTGGCGGTCCGTTCCCGCCAGGGCGGCGATCCCCCGTTCCCCGGTCGCGCCCTCAGCCCATGAAGGACTCCGGCCCGAACCGGCCCCAGGCCACGAAGGCCGCCACCGCGAGGTAGAAGACGTTGCCTACGATGCTCACCGGCTCGCGGCGGCGTGCGTGCACGATGATCGCCCCGATCATCACCAGGGCCAGGCCGACGGCGGCCAACGGAACGAAGACCGTCCCGAACCCCACCAGCGGAGGCACGACGAGTCCCACGGCGGCCAGGACTTCGAGTGCGCCGATCGTCTTGATCGCGGACGGGCTCCAGTTCTCGGCCCACCTTCCGAAACTGAGCGCAGTGATCTTCTCCTTGGGGACGACGACTTTGGCCGCGCCTCCGATCGCGAACGCGAGGGACAGGAAGCCGGCGGCGATCCACAGTGCGAGGTCCATGTCATCTCCTTGAGGGCGGATGAGGTCCTTCACCGTGATGACGGAGGGCCGGCGGTGTGTGTGACAGCTTCGCCGTTCCGCCGTCGCCAGGGCGCGTCACACGGCATTGGGGTGCCGCGTCTAGAGGAGGAGATGGCCGCCAGGCGAGAGGAGCACGCAATGGTCGACCCCCGACCGGACCCCGCGACGGAGTCCTTCGTCCGCCACCGCAACCTGCTCTTCACCGTCGCCTACGAGATGCTCGGCTCTGCGGCGGACGCGGAGGACGTGCTTCAGGAGACCTGGATGCGGTGGTCCGGCGTCGACTTGGCGGAGGTGAGGGATCACCGCGCATACCTGGTCACCATCACCACGAGACAGGCGCTGACGCGCCTGCGCATTCTCGGCCGCCGCAAGGAGACCTACGTCGGCCAGTGGCTGCCCGAGCCCCTTCTGACGGCGCCCGACGTTGCCGAGGACGTGGAACTGGCGGACAGCATCTCGACGGCGATGCTGCTGGTCCTGGAGACCCTCGGCCCGACCGAGCGCGCGGTGTTCGTGCTCCGCGAGGTTTTCGACGTGGGGTACGCCGAGATCGCCGAGGCGGTGGGCAAGTCCCAGGCCGCGGTGCGGCAGATCGCCCATCGGGCGAGGGTGCACGTGGCCGAGCGGCGCCCGCGCGGTATCGCTTCCCCCGAGGAGACCAGGAGCGTGACCGCGGCCTTCCAACGGGCGGTCGAGACGGGCGACCTCCAAGGACTGCTCGACATCCTTGCCCCGGATGTCGTCGTCCTGGCCGACGGGGGCGGAGTGAAGCAGGCGGTCCCCAAGCCGGTCGTCGGCGCCGATCGGGTCGCACGCCTCTTCAAGGCCGGCCTGAACCGGCTGTGGGCCGAGGTGTCCGTGGAGACGTCCTGCGTCAACGGGCGGACGGCACTGCTGCTCCGCGTGGACGGAGAGGTCGACAGCGTCGTGACACTGCGGATTGAGGACGGCCTGATCACCGGCATCTACACCGTGCGCAACCCGGAGAAGCTGTCCCACATGGAGCGGGAGTTCACGGTTCAGCGCTGAGGGCGCCCGCTCTCGTGGAGGACGCCGCCGTCGCGGTCGAGGACGTACATCGCGTCGACGTTCGGCGATTCCTCAAGGTGTGCGGCGACGTCGGGGATGTTCGCGTAGAACTCGTCGTGGAGTTCCGGGGGCACCCAGCGTGCGTAGCCTTCCCGGTCCCGCTGGCGCTGGTAGCGGTGCAGGATCCCCAGGCGGCTGTTCGCCTCATGCGTCGACACGAAGGCGACGCTCACGTGGTATCCGTGCCGCTTGAACCCTTCGACCCAGGAATCGGCCCACTCCCTCCGCCCCAGAGGGTGACTGGCGATGACGTCGTACTTGACCTCACCGGCCCTCAGGTGCTCCAGGCACCTGTCGTGGAAGTCCTCGGGCAGCTGATGCGCTGCGGTCGTGTGGCCGAGATGGGGGTCCTGGCGGACGATCTCCTGGAAGCGCGGATGGAAGAGCGCGTTGTCGTCGCCGTCGTAGACGGCGGTGTGGTCGGGGAAGGCGCGGCGTGCGATGTCCTGGGTGAGGGTCTTGCCGGAGCCGGGCTGCCCGCCCAGGATCAGGGCGCGGGGCGGTGAGCCGTCCGGGCGCTGGGGGCCGCTGGGCGGGGTCAGATCGCGGATGCGCAGGTCCAGTGCCCGGGCCATTTCAGCCGGTTCAACGGGGGAGGGGGCCGTCGGTGCCGCGTTCTCTCCGCTGGGCGCGTAGCGGCGTTGCAAGGCACCGCAGATCCCCGTGTAGTCCTGCACGGTTCCGATCAGCTCGTCCCTGCTGAGGAACGGGATCCGGCGTCTGGCAGCCAGGTGGGGGAGCGGGTCTGCGGCGAGAGCGTTCGCGAGTGTGAAGGCCTGGGAGATCATGGCGCGGGCATCTTCGCGGAGCTGCCAGTCGGGGAGCTCGACCAGTGGGTGGCCCCAAATGTCGGAATCAGCACTCATACGCATTCGCTCCCGCGTCGGAATTGGTGGGTGAGGACGCGCTCAGCGTGGCGAGGGGTGACAAGGGTGTCAATGCTCAGGCCACAGGTGGCCCATGGGTCAGGTGGTCGGGTCCCAGAGGCCCTCGGCTTCTCCGCGGGACAGGTGGTCGGTGTAGATGCCGACCTTCCAGGAGATGAGGGAGCGGCACTCTTCGAGCGCCTGGATGCGGGCCTCGACGCGGCGCTGGTGGGCGTCCAGGAGGTGCAGGCGTTCGGCCTCGTTGCCGGGGCCGGCGCGGACCAGTTCGGCGAAGCGTTCGAGGTCGGCCAGGGGCATCCCGGACTCGCGCAGCTTGACGCAGATCCGCAGCCACTCGACGTCGGCCTCGGTGTAGCGGCGCCGCCCGCCCGCGGTGCGGTGGACGGGGCCGACCAGCAGGCCCTCGCGCTCGTAGAAGCGCAGCGCGTGCACGCTGAGGCCGGTCCGCTCGGCCACCTCGCCGATGCCCAGGGAGCCCGCCCGGGATCCGGTCGTCGCCATGCCCGCCACCTTAGGGCTTGATCTAGAGTTCGCTCTAGTTCCTAGGGTCGCCGGCATGACCACTGGACATCAGCGGCCGCTCGGGTCGCCCTTCTCCGCCGACAGCACCGCCGAGGACGTCCTGGCGGGCCTGGACCTCACCGGGACCACCGCCGTCGTCACCGGGGGCTCCTCGGGGCTCGGACTCGCGACCGCGCGGGCCCTCGCCGCGGCCGGCGCGCGCGTCATCGTCCCCGCACGCCGCGAGGGCGCAGCCCGGGACGCTCTCGCGGGCCTGGGGTCCTGCGAGGTCGTCCCGATGGACCTGACCGACCTGGCGAGCGTTCGATCCGCCGCAGCGCGGATCGGTGAGGCCGTCGAGCGCGTCGACCTCCTCATGGCCGTCGCCGGCGTCATGGCCACCCCCGAGCGGCGTATCGGCCCCGGCTGGGAGGGCCAGTTCGCCGCCAACCACCTCGGCCACTTCACGCTGGCCTGCGAGCTCTACCCCCTCCTGGCAGCGGGCGGCGCGCGCGTCGTCGTCAACAGTTCGGCCGGGCACACCCTGACCGGCATCCGCTGGCGCGACCCGCACTTCCGTGCGGGTTACGACAAGTGGCTGGCCTACGGGCAGTCCAAGACCGCGAACTCCCTGTTCGCCGTGGGGCTCGATGCCCTGGGGCGCGACGACGGCGTGCGTGCCTTCGCCCTGCATCCCGGAAAGATCATCACCGGACTCCAGCGCGAGATGTCCGTCCGGGAGCAGATCGAGCGGGGATGGATCGATGAGCGGGGCGAGGTGGTCGGAGACGGTTTCAAGACGCCGTCCCAGGGTGCCGCCACGGGGCTTTGGGCGGCGACCTCGCCCATGCTCAAGGGGCGGGGAGGGCTCTACCTGGAGGACTGCGACGTCGCACGGGTCTCAGAGCCTGAGGAGCCCATGGACGACGGCGGGGTGCGGGAGTACGCCATCGCCCCTGAGGCCGCCGCGCGCCTGTGGGAGGTGTCGTGCGCGGCGACCGGGGCGCTCCCCGTTCCCTAAGCGCCGGTGGCCTCGCTGCCGTAGCGGTAGTCGGAGACCAGAATCTTGCCGGTGTCGCGCAGCTCGGCGACGTCGCCCTTGTCGTTCCAGATGGCGCGCCCGCTGCCGAAGGACAACCCGCCCCATTCGGGGCGGACCTCGTTGGTGTAGACCCGGAACCGTCTGCCGGGACCCACGATGTACTGGGGGAGCGTGAGCTCCTGGCCTGCGTCGCCGGCCGAGACCGTCCAGCCTTCGACGTTCACGGCGAGCGCACTGGAGTTGAGGATCTCGACGTACTCGTCGGACTGCATGCGCGCCACCTCACCCTTGTACTGCACCGTGGTGATGCGCAGCTCGGGGCGGTCGGCCCGGAGCGCCACCGCCATCAGCCTGGCCGTGGTGTCCCGGCCCTCCGGGCAGGGGAAGTGCGGTGTCCACGGTGCCACTTCGGAGGCGTCCTTGTGCTCTGGCACGCACCTGGAGAGGAAGAAGCGGTAGGGGAGCCCCTCGACCTGTACCTCGTCCTCGATCATGTCCCACACGGTGACGACGTCGTCGACCGGGCCGTTCAGGTCGGGGGTGTCCTGTCGGGAGAACCCCCACCGGAAGGTCTGGGCCGACGCCCCCTCGAACGCGATCGTCATTTCCAAGGGCAGGGTGAAGCCCATGGTGTGCTCGCTGAGACGGTTCTCGTGGGTGAAGGTCGAGAGGAGGAACTCCGAGCCGTCCAGAGGGACGTCGCCCCTGCGGCCGTGGAACTGCAGTGCGCTCTGAGGGCCGGACGGGTCCGGAGCCCCCCAGGCGATTCGATCCGTTCCGAACCCTTGGAAGTCGATGGTCCGGTAGTTCATCGATGGATCCTGCCAGGTCCCTGAGATCGCGGCGATCGGCATCGGCAGTCCCTTCCCAGCGCGCATGGCCTGTGAGGCCGGCAGTGTCGGTCCGCGATCCGGCCACAGGCCCGACTGTGAGGGAGGGGCGGAGCACTGGCAACGGCCGGTGGCGGGCCTGCTCCGGCCACGGAAGGAGACCAACGGCCCACGACATGCGTGCGGTGATCTGCTCCGCTGAGCGGCGGCCTGTGGAGCGGTCAGTGGAATTCAGGTCGCCGCTTGGCGGTGAAGGCGGCGACGCCCTCGGCGAAGTCGGCGCTGGCATAGCCGGCGTCGTAGAGCCCCCGCACCTCGTCGTCCTCCTCGTCGGCGCCGTCCTCGATGCGTTCCAGGATGGTCTTGGCGGCGCGGAGCGTCACCTGGGAGCGTTCGGCGATGGTGCCGGCCAGCTCGGCGACGCGGGCGTCGAGGTCGTCGGCCACCTCGTTCACCAGCCCGATGCGCAGGGCCTGCCCGGCGTCGAGCTGCTCCCCGGTGAACAGGATCTGCTTGGCCCACGCCGGCCCCACCAGGTCCGCGAGGCGCTTGGTGGGGCGGTGGGTGTAGACCACCCCGAGTTTGGCCGGAGTGACGGCCATCCGGGCGTCGTGTGCGGCGATGCGCATGTCGCAGGCGACGGCCAGCTCGCACCCGCCCCCGATGCAGAAGCCCCGCACCGCGGCGATCGTGGGCTTGGGGAAGGAGGCCACGGCGGCCTCGGCCGCGTCGGTGACCGCGTTGAAGCGGCGGCCGTCGGCGGGGCTTCGGACGGCGCCGAGTTCGCCGATGTCGGCTCCGGCCGAGAAGTGCCTCCCGCCGCGGAGCACCAGGACCCGGACGCCGTCGTCGTCGGCCGCCTTGTGGAGCAGTTCCGGGATCAGCGACCACATCTCGACGGTCATGGCGTTGCGCTTGGCGGGGCGGTCGATGGTCAGGAAGGCCACCGGGCCGTCAACGTCGAGGCGCACGTTCTCACTCATCGGGACGCTTTCATGATCGCGGACTGCGGTCCCGTCAGTATGCCGTCGTGCCGTCCCCACGGAACGCCCAGGGCCGGGTCAGACGGTCTCCCGCCGGGCGGCCTGCTCCTTGAGGGCGGCGACCAGCGTCCGGACGTGCGGAAGGTCATGGCGGGCGCGTGTGACGACCCCGAAGAGGCGGGTCGGCGCCGGCGGCGCGATCGGTACGGTGCGCACCCCCGGGACCGGCGGTGCGAGGGCGATGGAGGGGACCAGCGAGATCCCCGTGCCGGCGGCCACCAGGGAGCGGGCGAAGAAGTAGTCGGTGGTGGTACCGCGGACCTCGGGGGCGAACCCCGCCTGCTCGGCGAAGCGGCGCAGGTAGGCCTCGGTCTTCAGACACCCCAGCACCCAGGGCTCGCCCGCCAGTTCGGCCAGGTCGACCTCCTCGCGGGCGGCCAGCGGGTGGTCCTCGCGCAGCACGGCGTGCAGCGGGTCCTCCAGCAGCCCCTCCCAGGCCAGCCCCGAGTCCGGCCCCAGGCGCCCGGGCAGCGGACCGTCGAAGCGGTAGGCGAGCGCGAGGTCCGCCGTGCCCTGGCGGACCAGCGGCAGGCTGCTCTCTGGCTCGGCCTCCCTGATGTGCACCTCGGTGTCGGGGTGGGCCGCCGTGAGGCGCGCCAGCGCGTCCGGCAGCAGGAGCCGTCCCCCGCTGGTGAACGTGGCCACGGTGAGCCGGGTGCGGCCGCCGGCGAGCCGGTCGACCTGGCGCCGGGCGTGTTCGAGCTCGGCGGCCACCGATTCGGCGGCGCCCACCATGACCCGCCCCGCGCGGGTGAGCGTGGCCCCGCGGGTGCTGCGCGCCACCACCCGGGCGCCCAGGCTCCGCTCCAGGGCGGCGACGTGCTGGGAGACCGCTGAGGGGGTGAGCCGCAGGGCGTCGGCCGCCCGGTTGAAGCTGCCGTGCTCGGCCACCGCCCGCAGCACGCGGAGCCGCTGGACGTCGATCAACAGTTCTCCTTAATACCCGTGCAGTGAATGGGCACTTCTGCTGATGACAGTAGGCGGCCACGATGAACGCGTGCACAACATCTGTGTCATCGGCGGAAGCCGCTACTTCGGCAGGCTCATGGTGGAACGACTGCGGGACGCCGGGCACCGCGTCACCCTGGTGAACCGGGGGTCGGCCCCGGCCCCCGCCGGCGTCGAGCACGTCGTCGCCGACCGGAACGACGGGGCCGGGCTCGCCGCCGCGCTCGGCGGCCGCACCTTCGACGCGGTCGTCGACCAGGTCTGCTACACGCCCGTGCAGGCCGCGATCGCCGCGCGGGTCTTCGGCGGCCGGACCCCGCGGTACGTCATGGCCTCCACGATCGAGGTCTACAACCCGGCCGGGGGCGCGCCGGACGCGGGGCCGGTCGGCGGACTCGTGCGGGAGGGCGCCGTCGACCCGGCGGCCTGGCCGGTCCACCCGGACCGGCCCTGGCACGACACGGCCTACCTGGAGCCGAACTACGGCGAGGGCAAGCGGCAGACGGAGGCCGTCCTCACCCGGTCCGGCGCGTTCGACTTCGCCTCCGTGCGCTGCGCCCACGTCCTGGGCGGCGGCGCGCAGGAGTTCACCGGCCGCCTGGCGCACTACGTCGAGCGCATCGCCCGGGGCGAGGAGGTCGCCGTGCACGCCGAGGCGCTGCCGTCGGTGTTCATCGACTACCGGGAGATGGCCGACGTGATGGTGTGGGCGGCGACGGACGCGGGCGTCACGGGCCCGGTCAACGCCTGCTCCGACGGCCTGCTGGACGCCCGGGACCTGGCCGGGGCGATCGCCGGGCAGCTCGGTCGCGAGCCGGTGTACCGGGTCGTGCCCGCAGGGCAGGAGGCGTCCCCGTTCTCCTTCGACCGCCATTACGCGATGAGCAACGCGCGCGCAAGGGAGCTGGGATTCGCCTTCTCCCACGCCGACGAATGGCTGAACCGCGCCGTCGCCGAGGCCCTCGACGCGTTCGCGGCTTCCACCGCCTGAGCCCGACGGAGGATCACCAGCCATGCGGTACCGCAGCATCGGAGGCCGGATCGTCAGTGCCGTCGGCCTCGGGGCCATGCCGTTGTCCATCGAGAACCGGCCGGACGAGAGGCGTGCCCTCGCCACGGTCCACGCGGCCTTGGACGCCGGAATCACCCTCATCGACACCGCCGACAGCTACTACTGGCACGCCGACGAGACCGGCCACAATGAGCTGCTCGTGGCGCGTGCCCTCGCGCGCTACGGCGGTGACACCTCCCGGGTCCTCGTGGCGACCAAGGGCGGCCGCGGCCGCTCCGGTGACGGGGGCTGGACGGTCACGGGAACGCCCCATCACCTCAAGCGCGCGGCCGAGGCCTCTTTGAAGAGGCTGGGGACCGAAGCGATCGGCCTCTACCAGCTGCACAAGCCGGACCCGGACGTGCCCTGGGCGGAGTCCGTGGGAGCCCTACGGGAGCTGCTGGATGCGGGGACCATTCGCGCCGCAGGCATCTCGAACGTGACCACCGGACAGATCACCGAGGCCCACGGCATCCTGGGCCCGCACCTGGTGTCCGTACAGAACCGGTACTCGCCCGCGGTGCGCGCCAGCGAACCGGAACTGCGGCTGTGCGAACGCCTCGGCCTGGCGTTCCTGCCGTGGAGCCCCCTGGGCGGCATCTCCCGCAGCTCCCTGGAGGGGCCGTCGGGTCCGGCGTCCGAGGGCACCGCATTCCACCGCATCGCGGCCGAGCGCAGGGTCAGCCCCCAGCAGGTCGCCCTGGCCTGGCTGCTGTCCCGCTCCACCGCGGTGGTCCCGATCCCGGGCGCCGGCCGCCCGGCGTCGATCCGGGACTCGGCCAAGGCGCCCGGTCTGGACCTGAGCGGGGAGGAGCTGGCGCGCCTGGAAGAGGCGGTCCCGCGGTGATCAGTTCTCCGACCGGCGGTCGGCGGCCCCGGCCGCCTCGGCGCGCCGGTTCAGGATCGTCTCGAACACCTGGGCCAGTTCCGCGGCGTCCTCGCCCGCGTGGTGGGTGTGCGGGAGTCCGGTGAGCCCGAGCGACTGCTTGATGTCGCTCTTGCGGGAGGAGGACCATTCCCGGCCTGTGAGGCCCATCCAGTAGCTGCGCAGGTCGACGCCGGCCCCCGTCACTCCGAACGGGCTCTTGCCGATGTAGCGCATGAAGTACCAGTGGAGGAACATGCCGTCCCATACCGCTGGGCCGGCGAGGAAGACGGGGCGGCCGACCGTGCGCAGCCCCTCGACCCACGTGGCCGCGCGCTCCATCGCGTCCTCAGGGGCGGGCGCCTCGCGCAGGAGCCGGTCCCGGTCGAGCCCTGAGACGGCGAGCGCTTCAGGGACGAAGTCGTCGGAGATCGGACGCAGCTCGGTGTAGAAGGAGTGCTCGGGCCGGGAGACGACGGACATGCCCAGGGAGATCATGCTGTAGGGGCCGGGGATCGGTCCGTCGGCCTCGATATCGACGGCGACGTAGAGCTCGGGGGGTCGTGGTGGCTTGGCCATGGGCGACAACGTAATCGCCCACGGCGCGCACCACCACCCTTTTCCGGCAGAGGGGTGCGCGCGGCCGTTCAGGGGCCGGGGGCCGTCCTGGTGCGGGGACGGCGGGGCGAGTGGAAATGTCATGGGGCCGTGGGAGAACCGTGGGGAAAGGTACGGCTCCCGCGCCTGAGAGGACCCCCGAGATGACCATCGCCGTCACGACTCCGACCGGCCGTGTGGGATCGCGTGTGCTGCGGATGCTGTTGCAGGCGGGCGTGCGGCCGCGGGTGCTGGTCCGCGACCCGGCGCGGCTGGACACGGCGGTCCGGGAACGGGTCGACGTCCGCCAGGGCGACCTCACCGACGGCGCCTTCGTGCGCGAGGCGGTGGCGGGTGCGCGCTCGGTCTTCTGGGTCGACCCCACGCCGCACACCGACGCCGAACCGGTCGCGACCTCGCGCCGGACCGCGGCCCCCGTCGCCGACGCCGCCCGCGAGGGCGACATCGCGCGGCTGGCGCTGCTGAGCAGCATCGGCGCTGAGAAGCGGCACGGGGTCGGCCACATCGACGGCCTGGCCGGGATCGAGGAGGACTTCGACGCCACCGGGGCGGACGTGCTCCACCTGCGCTGCGGCTACTTCTTCACCAATCTGGCGATGGAGGCCGGGTCCCTGGCACAGGGGGTGCTCTCCACCACGGCCGACCTCGACGCGCCGCTGGCCTGGGTGGACCCCCGCGACATCGGCGACGTCGCCGCCGCCCGGCTGCTGAACGAGGAGTGGAAGGGGCGCGTGGTCCAGGCCGTGCACGGCCCGGAGGACCTCAGCTTCCGGCGCGTCGCCGAGATCCTCACCGGCGTGCTCGGCAGGACCGTCCGGGCCGAGGCGGTGGCCGACGACGATGTGCGGGGCGCCCTGCGCGCGGCCGGCCTTCCGGAGGGTGCCGTCGAGGGCATCGTCGGGATGATGGCGGGCACCCGCGACCTGGTCCGTGAGCAGCCCCGGGACGTGGTCACGACCACCCCGACGACCCTCGCGGAATGGGCCTACGCGCACCTGCGCCCGATCGTGCCCGGCAGCGCGTGAGCCGGGCCGTGCGGGCCTGCTGGAGGCACTGCTAGAGGCATTCGTCGAAGTCGGTCGAGAAGACCTGTTCCGGGAGGTCGTAGCAGATGCCGACGGTGGGGAAGCCGACGATGTCCTCGCGGAAACCGGGATCGGAGATCGCGAGCAGCCCCTGGTCGGGCGCGTCCGCGAAGGAGACCTCGTACGGCGAGAAGGACGTCTCCGACGCCGGCGCGAGCCCGGAGTCGTACGGTGCCTCAGGAGAGACGTCCCCCTCCCCGGTGGCGATGGTGAGAACGGCCCCGGTGTCCCCCAGGGACCCGCGCCCGGTCCTCTGCAGGGTGAAGGTGAGTGTGTCCCCGGAACGATCGGCTTTGAGGACGTCGATGTAGGAGTAGTCGATCGTCGATTGGGAGAGCATGAACTGGGCGGGCTCGGACCATGCACCGCCCACCTCTGTCGTCTGGGCTTCATCGCGGAGCCCCGCTTGGGCCGTAGCGCGGTATCCGGCGTTCTCGCCTTCCGCGAGGGCTCCCGGGGGCGGTGCGGAACCGCTCTCGGCGCCGTTCCCCGCGTCTGCTCCGTCTCCTGACCCGCTGGAGGCCGCGTCGGAGGCCCCACCGCGCCCGTCAGCGCCCTCGTCGCCTTCCCCGGTGCCGTCAGCCCCGCCGTCGGTTCCGTTCTCTTCCCCGGCCACGTCACGGGGGGCCCGCGCTTCTCCGTCCAAGGCGTTCACCGCCACCACGGTGCCCGCCGCTCCCAGGGCCAGCGCGGCGGCCGCTCCGGCCGCGACGAGCAGCGGGCGGCGCAGGCGCCTGGGGGACCTGAGCATCTGCTCCGGGGGCTTGTCCGGGACGAATCCCGTCCAGGAGCGGGTGACGACCGACGTCGTGAGCTCGGTGTCGTCGTCCGCTTCTCCGCCCGGTGTCCGGTCGCCCGTGGAGAGCCGGAGGGATGCCCGGAGGACGGCGGCCGCGGTCGGTCGCAGATCGGGATCTTTATGGAGGGCAGGGATGACGAGGTCGTGGAACGCGGGCGGGAGCCCGTCCACGTCGGGTGCGGATTCGGCGACCCGGTGGGCGAGCACGGCCGGGTTGCCCGTACCGAACGGAGGGCGTCCGGTCCCGGCGAAGGCGACCAGGCCGCCCCAGGCGAAGACGTCGGAGCGGTCGGTCGCGGAGGCGCCCCGGTAGCGCTCCGGGCTGGTCCACCCGGGCGTCCCCACGAGGCCGCCGGTGCGGGTGAGGCCGGTCTCGTCGGGCAGGTGCGCGATTCCGAAGTCGAGGATCTTGGGCCCGTCCGGCGACAGGATCACGTTGCCCGGTTTGAGATCGCGGTGGACGACCCCTGCCCCGTGGATGGCCCGCAGCGCCTCCGCAGAGGCGGCGGCGAACGCGGCCAGGCGCGCCGGGTCGAGCGGCCCGTTCTCGCGCACGTGGGACCTGAGGGTGGGGCCCGAAACGTACTCGGTCGCGAGCCAGGGCGTCGGTGATTCCAGATCGGAGCCGAAGAAGAGCGGGACGTAGGGACTCCGGACGCGGCGGATCAGAGCGATCTCCCGCGCGAAGCGCGCGCGGAACTCGGGATCGCCGGCGTACTCGGGATGGACCGTCTTGACCGCGATCAGCGGTCCGCCGTTCGTCCGTGCGGCGTAGACGGTCCCCATGCCGCCCGCGCCGATACGCGCGACCAGCCGGTGGGGCCCAAGGGCCCGCGGGTCCTCCGAGTCGAGCGGCTTCACTGCGAATCCTCGGGTTCCGCCCAGGTGTGCGAGTCAGCCGGGTCGCGGTCAGGGCCGGCGTGGTCGGGGCTTCCCGGCACGGCGGTGGCGTCGCACATGTATCCGCCGTGCAGGTGCGTCAGTCCCCAGCTCGACCCGTCATCCGTGTAGCACAGGGCGGACGGGATGTCCGGGTCGGGGGTGAAGCCCCAGAAGTCCATGCCCGCGATCGAATAGTGGATCTCCCCCACCGGGGGCGCTTCGGGAACGGTGAAGGAGAATTCGGCCTGAGGGGCGTCGGCCGTGACCACCGCCAGCGGTTCGTCCTCGGCGGCCGGGTACTCGTCGTACGACCCCGAGAAGAGGTGCACGTCCGCGTCCGGGTCCGATTCCGGGGAGCCCTCCAGGTCGCGGGGCCACATGAGGCGGAAGTCGCTGCCGTGCACGGTGTAGCTGCCGGCATCCGCGGCGAAGGTGACCGTGCCGGTGAACCGGATCCCGGCCCCGGTCGCCTCGGCCGAGTCCAGGGTGATCGAGGCGAGGATGGCGTCATTCTGGAAGAGCCCGTCCTCCGCCCCCTCGACTGCGCGGACGGTGAAGACGCCCGGTTCCTGATGCGCGGCGGCGAACGTGATGTCCCTGTCCGGCTCCGGGACCTCCCCCACGAGGCCGGGGCCTCCGTGCCCGACGTCGGACGCGGTCGGACCGGGGACGTCCGGCGGCCCTGCCTGCCCGCCGTCCGTACCATCGGCGGCTTCCTGCTCGGAGGCCGTTCCGGGGGAGCGCTCAAGCATCCCTGAGCGCTCCCCGACGATCCAGCCGCCGGCGACGGCGAGCACGAGCGCCGACACGGCGGCCGCGGAGACCAGGAGGCGCCGTTTCCTGCGTGGCGCTGGAGCCCCCGCCGGTGCGTACGAGGGCCACCGGGAGGTATCGGCCGTGGTGTGGTCCGGCAACGGCCGCCAGTCCTCGGCGAGGGTCGCGGTGAGGGCTGTGAGGGTCGGCTCCGGGGCAGCGGAAGGCGGAGAGCCCAGAACGCCCTCCAGCGCCTGGAGCGCGGTGGGCCGCCGCTCCGGGGCCTTGTCGAGGGCGGCGGAGACCAAAGGGGCCAAGGCCCCGGGAAGGCCGCCGGTCTCCGGTGGCTCGCTCATGACCCGGTAGGCGAGCACATCCGGTGGGCCTGACCCGAAGGGCGCGTTGCCCGTCGCCGCGAAGGCGATCAGGCCGCCCCAGGCGAAGACGTCGGCGGCGGGGGCGGGAGGAGCGCCCGCGTACAGCTCCGGGGCGATCCACCCGGGTGTCCCGAACAGCGCACCGGTGGAGGTGATCGCCGTCTCCTCAAGGGCACGGGCGATACCGAAGTCGAGCACCTTGGGACCGGTGGGCGCGAGGATCACGTTCCCGGGCTTGAGGTCGCGGTGGACGATGCCCAGGGCGTGCAGGGCCTGGAGGGCCTCGGCGACCCCGGCTGCGAACGCCCGCAGCGCAGGGCCCTGGAGCGGGCCGTGCGTGCGGACATGGGCGCGCAGGGTGGGACCGGCGACGTACTCGGTCGCGAGCCACGGGCGCGCCGCCTCGGTATCGGCGTCGAAGAAACGCGGGATGCAGGGGCTTTGCGCACGCCGGACCAGGGCGACTTCGCGGGCGAAGCGCGCGCGGAAGTCGGCGTCCTCGGTCAGTTCGCGGTGGACGACCTTCACCGCCGCAGGCTGGTCCTGGGGGGTGAGCGCGGCGAACACGGTACCCATGCCGCCGGCTCCGAGGCGGCCGAGAAGACGGAAGGGGCCGATGGTCCGAGGATCGTGCGGACCGAGCGGGGGGATGCCGGGGGGAGGGGCCACGGTCGACTTTCGTGCGGGGTTGAGTTGTCTGTAGGGATGATAGGGCCGTGGGGCCCCTAGCGCGATCCCTTCACTCATGCGTGCTCTCCCCCCGCTCGCGGACGTAGGCGCGCCGCTCGGTTCCGGTCGACGCCGCTCGGCGCGGTCGGGTACCAGGGCCGGTGCGGACGGAGAGGGGTAGGCGGGCAAACGCTTTCCGGTTATGGTGTGGCCTCCGTGCGTCGTGAGGAGGCAGGCTCGTGACCGTCGTGCAACGGACCCTGGGGAGGGTCACCGCCGTCGCCGCAGGGGTTTCGGTGCTGTTCCTGGTGGTCGGGATGGGGGGTGTCGCGGCTGATGGGAAGCCGGGCGGCCCTCGGGCGGAGGTGCTGGACCGAGGGCTCGTCGCCGTCGACACTAAGGAAGGCGTTTTCCTGAGTTGGCGCCTGCTCGGAGACGAGGTCACCGGGCACTCCGATACGGGGATGGTGGGCCCCTCCTTCGCCGTGTACCGGGACGAGGAGAGGATCGCCACCGTCGACGACAGCACGAACCACCTCGACGAGGACGGCGATCCGGACGCGCGCTACACGGTCGTGCCGACGGGGCAGGACCGGAAGGGGGCGCCGCAAGGGCAGGCCTCGGTCCGGGCCGACGGGCACTACGACATCCCCCTGCAGAAGCCCGAAGGCGGCGTCACCCCCGCCGGCGAGGAGTACGAGTACAGGGCCAACGATGCGAGCGTCGGGGACGTCGACGGTGACGGGCGCTACGAGTTCGTCGTGAAATGGGACCCGACCAATTCCAAGGACGTCTCGCAGGTCGGCTACACCGGCAACGCCTACGTCGACACCTACACGCTCGACGGTGAGCTGCTGCACCGCATCGACCTCGGGGTGAACATCCGCGCCGGGGCCCACTACACCCAGTTCGTCGTGTACGACCTCGACGGTGACGGACGGTCCGAGATCATGCTCAAGACCGCACCGGGCACCAGGACGCTGACCTACGACGAGCAGGGCGGGCAGGCCGCCGCCGAGTACGTGACCATGCCGAAGAAGGACCGCAAGGCCGGGTACTCGCACGAGGACGACTACCGGCTGAGCGCCGAGGGGTACCGCGAGCACCTCGTGGAGACCTTCCTCGGCTGGCATGAGCACACCGAGGTCCGGGCGGGCCACTGGCCGGAGACGGTGGAAGAGGGGCTGGGGGAGGACCCCCGGTACGGCTATCCGCTGAAGCGCGAGGACGCCGAGGCGCTCGCGGACTTCTTCATCGACGAGTACGCCCCCGGGCGCAGTGAGCGGAACGATCTGAGGGCCTTCGAGGGCTTCATCTTGGACGGTCCGGAGTACCTGACCGTCTTCGACGGCGAGTCCGGCAAGGAGCTCGACACGGTCCGGTACGAACCCGGCCGGGGCGACGACGGCCTCATGTGGGGCGACTATGCGATGTCGCGGATCGAGCCCGGAAACCGCGTGGACCGCTTTCTGGCCGGCGTCGCCTACCTGGACGGGGAGTCGGCCTCGGCCGTCTTCGCCCGCGGCTACTACACCCGCTCGGCCATCGCCGCCTATGACTTCAACGGCAAGAAGATCCGGAAGCGCTGGCTCGCCGACAGCGGCCATGTCCCGATGGAGAACCCGTTCAACGACTCTCCGCACAATAAGGACGGCACCGATCCGAAGATGGGGGCGCTCGCGAGCCAGGGCTTCCACCACATGAGCGCGGCCGACGTCGACGGCGACGGACGCCAGGAGATCGTCTACGGCTCGGCGACCGTGGACGACGACGGGACCCTGCTCTACTCCTCCACCGGTGAGGGGCACCCGGACAGCGAGGTGTCCGGGGAGGAGGTCAAGTTCGGCCACGGCGACGCGATGCACGTGGGCGACTTCGACCCCGACCGGGACGGCTTGGAGATCTGGACGGTCCATGAGAGCGGTACGGCCCCCTACGGCTATGCGATGCGCGACGCGGCCACCGGGGAGTTCCTCTTCGGCGGCTACACCGGGACGGACACCGGGCGGGGCATGGTCGGCGACATCGACCCGGACGTGCCCGGCGTCGAGGCGTGGTCCTCGGTGACGCACACCGGCGAACGGACGGGCCTCTGGAGCGCGAAGGGCGGTTACCTGGGAGAGGAGACGCCCGGCACGAACATGGGCATCCGCTGGGCCGCGGACATGACCACTCAGGTGATCGAAGGGATCGACACTGAGGACAGGACGGAGGCTCCGCGGATCGAGGGCTGGCGGCGGGGCACGCTCCTGACCGCCGATGGGACCCTCACCAACAACGGCACCAAGGGCAATCCCTCGCTTGTGGCCGACGTCTTCGGCGACTGGCGGGAGGAGCTGGTCCTCCGCACGGAGGACAGCTCCGCGCTGCGGATCCACACCAGTACCGAGGTGACCGACCGGAAGCTCTACACGCTCATGCACGACCCGCAGTACCGCGTCGGTGTGGCGACCCAGCAGACCGCGTACAACCAGCCCGCCTATCCGAGCTTCATGCTCGCCTCGGACACCGACTGGTCGGCGGTTCCGGTGCCCGAATGAAGGGTGGCGCCTGAAGGGCGGTGGAGGGGGGCGCCGGGGAGTGCCGGTGAGCGTCCTCGGGCCCGTGCCGCTGCGCGAAGGCGCACGGCGCGGGCCTTCCGCATCTCGGGGGCCTCGGGCCGGGTCTCGGGGGCGGGCCGGAACCGTGCGGATACGGACGCTAGGTGGCGGGTTCCTACTGCCCGGCTTCGGTCCCGGTGTCGGAGGGATCGGCTTCGGAGCCCGCGGCCCGGCCTCCCCTGTGCTTGCGGGCGTAGGCGCGGGCGGCGCGGACGCGGTCGCCGCAGCGGGTGGAGCACCAGTGGCGGCGCGGGTGCGTCCGCAGGAGGTAGCGGTCGCACGGGGGCGACCCGCAGGCCGCCAGGCGATCCGCCTCCGGGGAGGTGAGCAGTTCGGCGGTGTTGTCGGCCAGCGCCGCCAGGGCGTGGTCGACCGCCTGGTCGATCGGGTGCACCGCGGTGCGGTGCAGGCCCCGCACGGGGTCCCAGGCCAGGGGGGCGGCGGAGGCCACCTTGGTCATGGCGGCGTTGACGGCACTGAGCGCATCGCCGGGGGCGGGGCCCCGCTCGATGCGCGCGGAGAGGAGGGCGCGCACCTGTCCCCGCAGCGACCGCAGTCGTACGGCGCAGGGCTCGTAGAGCACGGTGTCCGCGGGGACGAGCCCGCGCTCGATCAACCACCGCGCCGCATCCCCGGGCTCGGCGAGCAGGTCGATCCGCCGCCCGCCGGGCAGGGCGAGGGTGCTGTCGGCGAAATCGAGCGCCGGGTACAGCTCCGCCCCGGGAGCGGGCGTGACGTCCGCGACGTCCGTGCGAGCGGCGTCGGCGGTCAGGGCGTCGTCCATGCCGCTCATGTTAGGAGGCCTGTCCAGCCGTGAGAGGGCGGGTGTGGGCGCCGGTGCCCCAGGGGTTTGTGAACGACATCCTCAACCCCAAGGCGCTGGTGTTCTACATGACCTTCATGCCGCAGTTCATTCGGCCGGACGGCCCGGTCGCCGCACAGACGTCGGTGCTCGGTCTTCTCGTGGTGGGGTGTGCCGCCCTGTGGTGGGGGCTGTACGTCACGGCCGTCACGAGCCTGAGCGGCCTGCTCGCCCGTCCCCGGGTGCGCCGGGGCATCGACGCCGGTGCGGGAACGGCCCTGGCCGGCCTCGGGCTGTGGATGGTCGGCGGTCCGGCCCTCGGCTGAGCGGGGCGGGCCGTGCGGGGAGCAGGAGGAGTTGACAGTCCACTATGGACGGTTCATTCTTGAGTTATCCGTCCACAGTGGACACTCGGAGGTCGCCATGAGCCGTACCCCTTCCAGCGCCGGGTCGCCCGGCCGGTCCGACCTGCGGGTCGGCGACGCGGAGCGGGAGCGGACCGCCGCGGCCGTCAGCGACGCCGCTGCCGCCGGCTACCTGCGCATCGACGAATTGGACGGCCGCCTCGAAGCGGTGTGGTCCGCGCGTACCGCGGGCGAGCTCGAAGGGGTGGTCGCCGACATCCCTCCGGACCGGGCCGAGCGCCCCGCCGAGCCCCCGGCGGAGGACCGCGGCGAGGCCGGGGAGCGCCGCCGCGCGCCCGGGACCACCGGCTTCCGCGCGCACCTTTCCTCCTACATCGGGGGGATGACGCTGCTCGTCGGAATCTGGCTCGTGGTCGGCATCACCGCCGGCGCCTGGTACCCCTGGTTCATCTGGCCCGCTCTCGGCTGGGGGATCGGAGTGGCGGCGAAGGGCATGGGCGTCCGTCGGCGCGAACGGGGCGGAGAACCGCACCGGTCGCGGTGCGGCTCGCGCGCCCGGGCATGGGAGCGGCACCACGTCGCCGCCGACCGCCACCGCGCCGCGGCCATGCAGCACGCGCTGGGGCAGAGCAGTCCGATGGACCGGGGAACAACGGTGGAGCGGAACTGACCGGCCCCTCCTCACCAGTGCCGAATCCTCACCAGTTCCGGGGCGAGCGCGGCGACGAGCGCAGCGCCTCGGCGATCGCCTTCACCGCCTCTTCGAGGTCGAGCAGGTCCCTTCGGCCGAAGCGCAGGAGGCGGATCTGGGGGTGCGCGTCGAGGACCGCTTTATGGCGATCGCAGTCGGCGCGTCTCAGCGGGGTCGATGACGCCTCGACGGCCAGAGGCCCCTTCTCCCACCAGAGGTCGGCGTAGGCCCGGCGTCCGTTCGGCAGGGGGAGGGCATGCTGGAGGTCGTCCGGCGGGATGCCGGTATCGCTGCACAGCAGGCGGAGCCGGGTCTGCAGGGGGTTCCGGGACCGGCCGTCGCTCAGTGGCCACCACGGGCGCGACTTGCGGCTGCCCGGGCGGGCGGTGTTCTGGTCGGCAAGGACGGGCAGGCGGTCCGCATGCACCAGCCCTTGGTGGACTGCGGAGTCCATCAGGCTGACGGCGGTCTCGCGGTCGGTCTGCAGGGCCGCGTCCCTCAGTGTTCGTCCAGGGCAGGTGACACGGACGCCGTGCCGGACGACCACGTCCCCTCGGTCGATCCGCCACCTGTTCGTCCGGACGCCCCGCACGGGGCGGGATCGCAGGGAGCGGGGGAGGGTGAACTGCAGCGGCCCCGGCTCCGCCGGGTGGGCGAGTCCGTGCAGGCCCCACAGGCGGGCGGCCGTGAGGCCGGAGGCCACCGCGTGCGGGCCGAGCGCCAATTGCGCCGCCTGGGCGTGCCGGAACAGAGGGAGGAGCGGCGCCCGCTCGGCGCACGGGAACGGGCGGACGCTGTAGACGCCGGGGACGGCGAACGCGGGCCGCCACCGGTGGCTGTCGACCAGGGTGCGGATGTCGGTGCGGGACAGCCCGCAGGCGCGGGCTTGGGCGGTGGTGATCAGGCCGTACTGGCAGGAGGCGGTGCGGTGAACGCGGCGGAGGTCCGTCCGGAGCAGTGCCATGACCGCACTGTGGACCGCCGCGGGGCGGAGCGGGGGAGCGTTCGCCCGCCTGTGGACGGGGCGGAGGACCGGGGACCTCTGGGGCTCGGACCCGGTGTGCAGGGCCGGGCCCGAGCCGGCGGGATCAGGCCGCGGCCGCCGCGAACTGGGCGCGGTGCAGGCGTGCGTAGGCGCCGTCCGCCTTGAGCAGCTCCTTGTGCGAGCCCTGTTCGATGATCCGCCCCTCCTCCATCACGAGGATGACGTCGGCGTCGCGGATCGTGGACAGCCGGTGGGCGATGACGAAGCTCGTCCGTCCCTGCCGCAGGGTGGCCATGCCCTGCTGGACCAGCATCTCGGTCCGCGTGTCCACCGAGCTGGTCGCCTCGTCGAGCACCAGGATCGACGGTTCGACCAGGAAGGCGCGGGCGATGGTGATCAGCTGCCGCTCGCCGGCGCTGAGACCGTCGCCCTCATCGTCGACCACCGTGTCGTAGCCGTCGGGCAGCGTGCGGATGAGGTGGTCGGCCTGGACCGCGCGCGCGGCGTCGACGACCTCCTCGCGCGTGGCGTCCGGCCGTCCGTAGGCGATGTTCTCGGCGATCGTGCCCCCGAACAGCCAGGTGTCCTGCAGCACCATCCCGATGCGCCGGCGGAGGGCGTCCCGTGCCATGGACGCGATGTCCGCGCCGTCCACGGTGATCGTGCCCGAGCGCAGCTCGTAGAAGCGGAGCAGGAGGTTCACCAGGGTCGTCTTCCCCGCGCCGGTGGGGCCGACGATCGCCACGGTGGTCCCGGGCTCCACGGTCAGCGACAGGTCTTCGATCAAAGGCTCGTCCTCTTTGTAACGGAACGAAGCTCCATCGAAGGCGACCCGGCCGGCGGTGGGCGACGCCTCAGGCCGGACCGGTCGGGCCGCGTCGGGCTCCAGCTCCTCGGCGTCGAGCAGCCCGAACACGCGCTCGGCCGAGGCGACCGCCGACTGGATCTGTCCGGCCGTGGACGCCAGGGTCGTGATCGGCTGGTTGAACTGCATGACGTACTGGATGAACGCCTGGATCTCGCCGATGGTGAGAGCGCCCGAGGCCACCCGCAGGCCTCCGATGACGGCGACGAGGACGTAGGCGATGTTGCCCAGGAACGTGGTCGCCGGCGCCATCAGCCCCGAGACGAACTGCGCCTTGACCGCGGAGGTGTACAGCTCCGTGTTGTGCTCGTGGAACTCACGGGCCGACTCCTCATGGCGGCCGAACGCGGTGACCAGCTCGTGCCCGGTGAAGGTCTCCTCGATGTGGCCGTTGAGGCGGCCGGTGGCCGCCCACTGGCGTTTGAAGTGCGGCTGGGCGCGGCCACCCACCCAGCGCACCGCCCACAGCGTCACCGGAACCGTCGCCAGGACCACCGCTGTCAGCAGCGGGGACAGCACCAGCATCATGGTCACCGACCCGACGAGCCCGAGCGTCGATCCCAAAAAGCGCGTCATGATGCCCTGCGCCGTCTGGGACAGGTTGTCGATGTCGTTGGTGACCCGGGACAGCACCTCCCCGCGGGTCCGGGTGTCGAAGTAGGACAGGGGGAGCCGCGCCAGCTTGGTCTCGGCCTCCTCCCGGAGCCTGAAGGCCGCGCGCTGGGTGACCGCCGTCGTCGCCCGCCCCAGGAGGACCTGGCACAGGCCTGCCACGAGCGCCATCGTGCCGACCGCGCCGAGGATCCACCAGGCGGTCGCGGCCGAGGGGGCCTCCCCGCGGGCGAAGGCGAGGAAGGCGTCGGTCGCCTTCCCCAACAGCATGGGGGTCGCGGTGCTCAGCACGGACACGGCCAGGACCAAGGTGAGGACGCCGATGACCGGTCGGCGTTCGCGGCCCAGGCGGGCGAGGAGCCGCCGCGCCGTGGCCGAGAAGTCGGCGGGGCGCTGTCCGGGCGCCTGCTGCATGGTCACACGGCCTCCTCGGTGACGAGCTGGGAGTCGACGATCTCGGCGTAGGTGGCGCTCGCGGACACCAGCTCCTCGTGGGTGCCCACCGCCTCCACGCGGCCGGCGTCGAGCACGACGATGCGGTCCGCGTCGCGGATGGTAGAGACCCGCTGGGCGACGATGAGGCGTGCGGCCTGGCCGAGGTGCGCGTCGAGGGCGGAGCGCACGGCGGCGTCGGTCGCGGTGTCCAGCGCCGAGAACGCGTCGTCGAACAGGTAGATGCGCGGGCGCGCGACCAGCGCGCGGGCGATGGCCAGCCGCTGGCGCTGGCCGCCGGAGACGGTGGTGCCGCCCTGTCCGACGACGGTGTCCAGGCCGTCGGGGAACCCCCGTACGAAGTCGGCGGCCTGGGCGGTCTCCAGCGCCTGCCAGAGCCGGGCGTCGTCGGCGCGGGGGTCGCCGTAGCGCAGGTTCGAGGCGATCGTCCCGGAGAACAGGTGGGCGCGCTGGGGGACCAGGCCGACGGCGCCGGCGAGGGCGCGGCGGTCCATGTCGCGCACGTCGGTGCCGTCGATGAGCACCGACCCCGCGTCGGGGGCCAGGAGCCGGGCCGCCAGCCTGACGAGGGTCGTCTTGCCCGAGCCGGTGGAGCCGACGACCGCCGTCGTCTCGCCGGGCCGGGCCCACAGGTCGACGCCGTGCAGCACCGGCTGCTCGGCCCCGGGGTAGGAGAAGACGACGCCGCGGAGGTCCAGCCGGCCCGGGCGGGGCCCCGGTGCGGCCCCGACGCCTTCCGCGGTCCTGTCGGTCCTGTCGGTCCTGTCAGACCTGCCAGACCTGTCGGGCCGTGTGGGCGCGACCGGCCGCACGGGGTCGGCGATGGCCGGCTCGGCGGCCAGGACCTCCCGGATCCGACCGGCCGCGACGCGGGCGCGCGGGGCCAGGATGAACACCGTCATCGCCATCATCACCGCGACGAGGATCTGGGCGAGGTAGTTCAGGAAGGCGATGAGCGCGCCGACCTGCATCTCGCCCTCGACGACGCGCGGCCCGCCCAGGGCGACGACCGCGACCGAGGCCAGCGTCGCCACGGTCATCGCCGACGCCCCGAAGTAGGCCTGGAGGCGGCCCAGCCTCTGGGCGACCTCCATCAGGTCGGTATTGGCCCGCATGAAGCGCTCGTGCTCGCGCCGTTCGCGGACGAAGGCGCGGATCACCCGGATGCCGGTGATCTGCTCGCGCAGCACCCGGTTGACCTCGTCGATGCGGCCCTGCATGAGCTGCGAGGGCGCCGTCATCGCGGCGATGACCAGGCCGACCGCGACCACCAGGACGGGGACGGCCACCAGCAGGACGCCGGTCAGGGCGACGTCCTGGCGCAGCGCCATGACGATCCCGCCGACGCCCATCAGGGGAGCGGAGACCAGCAGGGTCAGCAGCGTGAACAGCAGGAGCTGGATCTGCTGCACGTCGTTGGTGGTGCGGGTGATCAGGGAGGGCGCGCCGAAGCGGCCGAACTCCTCGGCGGAGAAGCGCTGGACGTGCGCGAAGAGCGCGGCGCGCAGGTCCCTGCCCAGGGCCATGGACACGCGCGATCCGAGGTAGACGGCCGCGGTGGCGGCGGTGACCTGCACCAGCGTCACCGCCAGCATGGCGCCGCCCAGCCGCAGGACGGTACCGGTGTCGCCCGAGGCGACCCCGCGGTCGATGATCGCGGCGTTGAGCGCGGGCAGGAGCAGCATCCCCAGGGCCTGGACCAGCTGGAGAACGAGCAGGAGGGCGATCGGCACGGCGTAGGGCCCGAGGCGGCCCCGCAGGAGGGGGACCAGCGCCGGGGGCGAGGCCGTGCTGGAGCGGTTCGGCATGGGCCCGAGCCTAGCCGAGAGGGTACTCCGGGTGTAATTTTTTATTCGGTTGAATCTTCGCCTTGGTAGAGTGCCGTTGTGGACGAGCCCCTCACCCTGCGCGAACGCAAGAAGCGAGCGACCCGCACCGCCCTCGGCCTCGCCGCTCTGGACCTCTTCGAGGAGCGGGGGTTCGACGGCGTGTCCGTGGCCGAGGTCGCCGACCGGGTCGAGGTCTCCAAGAAGACCGTGTTCAACTACTTCGAGGTCAAGGAGGACCTCATCCTCGGCTTCGGGGCGCACCACATCGACGAGCCGGCCGAGGCCGTCCGCAACCGCGGGCCGGGCCTCACGCCGCTGGACGCGATGCGGGACTACGTGATGACCGCCCTGGAAGAGCGCCAGCCCTTCCTCGGCATGAGCGACGCCCCCGTGGCGATGCGCGTTCAGGAGCTGATCAGAAGGACGCCCGCGCTCCAGGCGCGGCACATGCAGTACATGGAGATGACGCGCGCACGTCTGGCGGAGGCCCTCATGGAGGAGAAGGGGTCCCGCCTGTCGGCGCGCCTGGTGGCCGCACAGCTCCATGCGGCCCAGCAGGTCCTCGCCGCCGAGAACGCCCGGCGGCTCCTGGAAGGGGAGTCGCCCGACGACATCTACCCCGACGCGGTGGCCAACGCCCGCCACGCCTTCGACTGGCTGGAACGGGGGTTCGGGGACCTGCTGCGCCGCCCGGTCGAAAAAGGTGCGTCACGGCATGCGGAACGCAGCGGGGACAGGGCGTAGCGTGGCGCCGACGCCACTTACCCCCTCATCGGAGGACCCTGTATGAAACTCGGCTTCTCCCTTCCGCAGTTCGGTGCGGCGGCGCACCGGCCCCAGGACATCGCGCGGTTCGCCCGGCAGGCAGAGGAGATGGGCGCCGACAGCCTCTGGGTCGGCGACCGTCTCCTCGCCGCGGTGGACCCCCTGGTCGGATACGGCGGCGGCGACACCATTCCCCGGCAGTTCCGAGCCGCGCTCGACCCTTTCACCGTCCTCACCGCCGCGGCGGGCGCCACCGAGCGCGCGCTGCTGGGCACCAACGTCATCAACGCTCCCTGGTACCCGCCGGCGCTGCTCGCCCGCTCCTTCGCCGGGATCGACCTGCTGAGCGGCGGGCGGCTGCTCCCCGGGCTGGGCACCGGCTGGTCGCCCGAGGAGTACGAGGCCGTGGGCGTGCCGATGGCCGAGCGCGGACGCCGACTGGACGAGACCCTCGACGTGCTCGACGCGTTCTGGTCCGACGGGACCGTCGCCCACAGCGGCCCGCACTGGTCGGTGGCGCACAGCCACGTCGAGGTGAAGCCGGCCCAGCGCCCCCGTCCGCCCATCTACCTGGGCGGCTTCGCCCCCGCCGCTTTGGAGCGCGTGGGACGGCGGGCCGACGGCTTCCTCCCGATCACCACCGTCCCCGGAGGTCCCGACCTCGGCCGGGCCGTGGACCGCCCGCTGGCCGCGGTCCGCGAGGCGGCCGAGCGCCACGGGCGCGACCCGAACGCGCTGGACGTGGTCCTGCGCATCAACCCCGACCCCGAGGCCCGGGTGGAGGACATCGCCACCACCGTGCTGGAGGCCGGGCGCGAACACGGAGTGGGCCACGCCTTCGTCGACCTGATGTACCTCGCCGAGGACGTCGACCGGACGCTCGACCTGGCCGAGCGGATCCTGGAGAAGGTGCGCGGACGCTGACGGCAGTGGAAATCCCCCCCCGGCAAAGGCTGGGGCGGGGGATCGCCGGTCCGTGCCGCACAGGTGAGAAAGGTGGGAATGGCGCGCCAGAGGAAACTCGGGCGTGACGCGCTTCACCTTTCTTTCGAGTGCGTGTCCACACTGGGATTTCGCGCCTTCGGACAGGTGGAATCGCTCTTGTGGGTGCTGGCACGGGTCGATAGCTTCCGGAAGTGTCGTTTCCCTTCAGGGGGACAACCGGTCCCGCCCCTAGGCGCGAGGGGGCGGGACCATCCCGTCTGCGCTGGCAGAATGGACGGGTGGCCGCCTCGGGGGAAGAAGTACGTCCATGACCAATGCCGGGCAAGGCGAGCAGGTAGATGCGCAGAAGGCCTCAGAGCTGATCGGTTCCGCGGTGCAGGGTGTGCACGGCGGTGACGAGGCGGCCGTCGATGCCGCGGTGGCGCAATTGGCGGAGTCCTCGAGTCCTGGATGGAAACGGGCCGTGGACCAGGCCCTGCTCGGACTTCTCACCGCCACCGTCGCCCATGCGTGGCGGCTGTACTGGCAGCCGGCCGAGCTGGTCCGCCACGCCCGTCGTGTCCAAGGCGAGGACGCCGGGCGGATGTGCGCCGAGGCGGTCCTCGCAGAGCACCAGGGGCATGCGCCGGACGCGCTCGATCCGCGCTGGCGGGAACAGGTCCGGGTGCTCGGGCAGGACCGGCCCGACCGGGGCGGCGCGTTCACCCTGGACCACCGGCCGATCCGCTTCGAGGCCGTCGAGCTCGCCGTGCACCTGGGCGCGCTCCTGGAGAGCCTGCCGCCGCTGCAGCGCCTGTGCCCCCGCCCCGGTGAGGCCGCGGCCCAGGATCCGGGCCCGACCGGGTCGCCCAAGCTCGACCGGGTGCGCGCGCTCCTGGCCAAAGCCGAGTCGACGGACTTCCCCGACGAGGCCGAGGCCCTCACCGCGCGGGCCCAGGCCATCATGGCCCGGCACAGCATCGATGAGGCGCTCCTGGCGCCGGGCCGGGCCCCGTCGGAGGCGGTCGGTATCCGGCTCCCCGTCGACGCCCCTTACGACGACCACAAGGCCGCGCTGTTCAACGTGGTCGCCGAGGCCAACCACTGCCGGGCCGTGTGGCACCAGGAGCTCGGGCTGTGCACGGTCGTCGGCCGCCCCGCCGATGTGGAGGGGGTCGAGCTGCTGGCGACGTCCCTGCTCGCGCAGGCGTCCTCGGCCATGGTCGCCACCGGCCGCAAGCGCGACCGGGCGGGGCGCGGGAACCGGAAGGCGTTCCGGGCCTCGTTCTGGGCGGCCTTCGCCGACCGCATCGGCGAGCGCCTGGAGCGCAGCGCCCAGGAGGCGGAGCGGGAGGCCGCCGCCGAGCACGCCGCGCAGGGGCGCGACCTGGTGCCGCTGTTCGCCGAGCGCAAGCGCGAGGTGGACGCCGCCGTGGACCGCATGTTCGAGGAGCTGACCTATTCGAGGGTCCGCGGGCCGGCCGACATCGAGGGCTGGCACGCCGGGCGTGCCGCGGCCGACAGCGCCGCCCTGCGCGCCCGCGAGCGGGTCTCCGACGGATGACCCGCAGGTGCCGGGGGACCGAGCGGCCGAGGGGCGAGGGCGAGGGGACGAATCGCCGCCTGACCCTGTGTACGTCCCGCGGTCGCCCCTGGTTCACCCGTCACGCGTACTAGGGTTGTCCGGTCGTCGGTGAGGAGAGAAGGGCGGGACGGGCGTGGGACCGGCTGATCTGGACACCGCACTCGGGCGCAGGGTGGCCGGTGCCGCGGACGCCGCGGTCTCCCGGCGCGGGGCCGTGTCCGTGCTCGACGTGTTCGCCTCCCTGGGGTGGGTGACCGACAAGGCGGTCGACCGGTGGCGCCGCGAGCAGGTCCCGGCGCTCCAGCACGTGGCCCAGGCCCCGCCGGAGAAGCTGCGCACGGCCGTCGCCCTTCTGGAGGCATGGGCGCGGGGCCGGGGCATGGAGTGCCAAGAGGGCGGCTACCTTGCCGCCGCCCGCGGACAGCGGCCCCTGCGGTTCATCGAGGGCGCGGACGGCGCCGAGGAACGGGCGTTCCGCGCGCACTGGGTCGCGGCCGAGGCCACCGCGGCCCAGCGCAGGCGGGAGGAGAACCGCCGCACCAAGGTCCCCGACCTGGTCGTCGGGGAGGCCGTGGGCGCATGGGAGTGCGCGGACTGCGGGGCCGAGAGCCAGGCCCTGCGGTTCATGGAGGGTGCGGCCGCGCACTGCCTGGAGTGCGCGGACATGGACCACCTCGTCTTCCTCCCGTCCGGCGACGCGGCGCTCACCCGCCGGGCCAAGAAGGAGAGCGGGCTCTCGGCGGTGGTCGTGCGCTGGATCCGGTCCCGCCGCAAGTTCCGGCGCATCGGCCTGCTGGTGGAGGAGTCGGCCCTTGAAGCGGCGGAGCGCCAGTGCCTCGCCGACGAGGACGCCCGCGCGCTCCGGAGGGAGCGCGACGCCGAGCGCAGGGCGCTGCAGGACGTCGACTTCCAGAAGCGCTTCGCGGCGGAGATCCTGGACCGCTTCCCGCGCTGCCCCCGCGACCGCGCCGAGCGCATCGCCCTGCACACGGGGGCGCGGGGGAGCGGCCGCGTGGGGCGTTCGGAGGCCGGACGCGACCTCGACCCCGGGGCCGTGCGCCGCGCCGTGGTCGCCTCGGTCCGTCATGAGGACACCCCCTACGACGACCTCCTGATGAGCGGGGTCCCCCGCGAAGAGGCCCGCGCGCGCATCGCCTCCCAGATCGATCGCGTCCTGGAGTCGTGGGCCTGAGGGCCCCGCTCATCGGCCCGGGGCAGCGCCCGGGGGACGGCAGGCGGCCCCCGGGCGGCGAATGGTCTTCCCGGGGGCGCCCGCGGGGTGTCAGCCGCGCACGGCCAAGGCGTCGATCTCGAAGAGCATCCCGGGAAGCGCGAGGGAGGCCACGCCCAGCAGGGTCTGCGGGGGCGGCCGGTCACCCCAGATCCCTGTGATGTGGCGGGCGAGGGTCTCCAGCCTCTCGGGTGAGTGGTCGACGATGTAGGTGTTCAGCTTGATGACGTGCGAGTGGTCGACGCCTGCAGCCCGCAGTGCCGTGCCGAGGTTGGCCAGGGCCAGCTCGACCTGGGCCGCGAAGTCCTCGGCGGCCACGCCTCCCTGGGCGTCCGAGGCGTACTGGCCGGCGATGGCGACCACTTCGCCGCGGGCGGTCGCCACGTGGCTGTAGCCGAAGCGCGTCGGGGCGTGCAGTCCGTCGGGGTTGGTGATGGCGATGGTCATCCGGGGTCCCTTCCGTTCGTTCTTTATCTGGATGTCGAATATCCAGGATTACTGTCCAAGGAAGGCCCCTCCTTTAGAGGGGCCGCCGGCGTCGCTGGAGTGCCGTCAGCGCTGTCAGCGCTGTCAGCGCTGTCAGCGCTGTCAGCGCCGTAGTGCCGGGTGCGCTGGTGCTCAGGCCGCCAAGTGCCTGCGCGCATGGGCCGGGACGTCAGGGGCGGTCCGTTCGACCTGTTCCTTGACATCGGCCAGTGTCTGTGCGGCCAGCTCCTTTCTCCAGGCCAGTTCGGCCCTGCGCATGGACTGGTCGATGAGGCAGGGCCCCCGGAGGGAGGAGGGGGATGCGTCGGGGGTGCGCTTGCGGATCTCGGCGCACCGGAAGGCGTCCTCGGGGCCCTCGATCGCCGCTACGACGTCCATGAGGGTGATCTGCTCCGGCCGCCGGGCCAGACGGAACCCGCCGCCCGGGCCCGGGGTGGAGAAGACGAGGCCCGCGCGCGCGAGCGCCTGGAGCTGCTTGTTCATATAGGCGGCCGGCAGGTCGTAGTACGCGGCGAGCCGCGTCGCGGTCACGGCCTTCTCCGGCCCCGTCCACGCCAGGTTGAGGCAGCTGTGCAGGGCCCACTCCACGCCTTCCGCCATCCGCATGGAACTGGATGCTAGATGTCCAGAATCGCATCGGCAAGGGGAAAGGGGGCGGCGCGCGGTGGCCGCACCCGGCCCCCGAACCCTCGCCCCACCTCGTGCCGTACCCCTTGCTCTACCTCCTGCGCTACCTCGTGAAGGGGGTCCGCCATCTCCGGCGCGGCCGGGGCTCCGGGTCCTCCTGGGGCGGCCGCATCCAAGGGCCGCTCTCGGCGCAGACCACGGAGGCGAGCCCCGAGGCCTCGGCGATGTCGGCGGCGCGAAGCGGGGCGGGGTCGTCTTCGGGGACGTAGGCCAGCTCCTCCGGGGAGCCGACGATCCGGGCCCCGCAGGCGCGCAGGTCGTCGAGGTCCTCGGCGCTCCACCGGGCCACCTGTTCTCGGAAGCGGGGAGGGACCGCGGGTCGGGGGCCCCGTTCCTCCCGCTCCCGGAACGCTTCGACGATCCGGTCCCGCAGGAGCGCCCCCTCCTCGTGCGTCCACCCCCTGGCGGACAGGTTGGCGTTGAGCGCCCGCAGGACCTCCACCTCAGGGCCGGTCACTCCGCCGTGCACCGTCGTGCCCTCGGAGGGGGCGGGGAGCCGCTCGGCCTCCTCGGAGAGACCGCAGGCCTCCATGAACCGGCGCCACAGGCTGCCCGACCCCGACCCCGGATTGCAGACGACGGCGACGTCGTCGGCGCCCACCAGAGAGGCCCAGCGCTCAGCGAGCCGACCGAGGCCGAAGGCGCGCCACATGTGGGCGTCGAGTTCCTTCTCGATCTCCTCCCATCCCCGAGCGCGCTGGCCGGCCAGGCTCTCGATGAAGCGGGGGAAGCCCGCCGAGCGGCCGTTGCGCACATGCTGCTGCCACGACGAGGGGAGCAGGCGACCGAGGCTCCGGGCGGTGACCACCACCCGGACCTCGTCGGCCTCAAGCTCGTCGATCACCCGCTGCCCCGCGTCGGACCGCAGCACCGACAGGGCCTCGGCCGAGACCACGGCCGTCCCGGGGCATGCGCGCACGCGGTCGCGCAGGCGGATCCACCACTGCTCCTCCGCGGCAGCCCTGCGCGCGCCGACCCACGGGTACTCGCCGCCGAGAAGGCCGTAGGTGGCCGCCTCATGGGCGTTGACCCGCACGGGGCCTTGGTCGTCCGGCAACGGGTAGACCACCCCCAGCTCCTCAAGGGCGGCCGCGCGTTCCTCCAGCATCCGCTGCAGGTAGGTGGTGCCGGACTTCTGGACGCCGATGTGAAGGACGAGGCGCTGCGCCAAGGCCGGTCACTCCTGTCGGGGCGTGTGGCGTGCGGGGGTCGGCGCAGAACCTACCGGCGGCCAAGGGACGCGCAGGCGAACGCCGGGCGAATTCCCCGGACCCAAGGGGAGGGGGAGACGGGGAGGGGAGACACCACGGGCGGGAGTGGTGTCAGCGTCATCGGAGGGGGCCGTGCCCCCGGTTTAGCGTCAGGCCATGCATCGAACCCCCGAGCACCCCCGGTACCGGGCCTTGGTCGCCGCCGCGGCGGGCGCGGCCGTCGTCCTCACCGCGGTCGCCCCGCCCGCACACGCGGCCCCCTCCGCCCCGGACGAGATCACCTACGAGCTGCCCGCGCCCACCGGGCCCTACGACGTCGGCACCGCCGACCTCCGCTTGGTCGACGACGAGCGCACCACCCCGTGGACCGACGACGAGCGGGAGCTGGCGGTGAGCGTCTGGTACCCCGCCAAGCCGCGATGGTGGGACGAGCCCGCGACGCATGTGGACCAGGACGTCGGCGACCTGTTCACCGAGTACCAGACCGGGCAGCGCTTCGAGGGCGTCGACGGGGAGGGCGCCCCGGTGTCGGCCTTCACCGGGGCCCGTGCGGACCGGAGCGCGGGCCCCCTCCCGGTACTCCTCTACTCGCCGGGCGCGGCGGTCCCCCGGGGCTTCGGGACGTCGATCGTGGCGGACCTGGCCTCGCACGGCTATGCGGTGGTGACCGTCGACCACACGGGCGAGGCGCCGGTCCGGTTCCCCGACGGGCGCCTCGACGACGGGGAGCGCCACTGGGAGGACGAGCCGGACGTCATCCCCACCCTCCTGGAGACACGCCTGGCCGATACCCGGTTCGTCCTGGACACCGTTGAGGAGGCGTCGGAGAAGGGATGGCGCGACGCCGACGGGCGCAGGCTGCCCAAGGGGCTCGCCAAGGCCCTCGACCCCTCGGCCGCCGGCATGTTCGGCATGTCGCTGGGCGGGGCGACCAGCCTGCACGCGATGTACGCCGACGACCGCATCGACGCCGCCGCGGACCTCGACGGGAGCGTGGAGTTCACCGGGGACGAGGACTTCCCGGAGCGCTTCCCGGCCGCGCGGGAGGGGCTGGACCGGCCCTTCCTGTTCATGGGCGGGAGCATGGAGCGCGACGGCGGCCTGACGCCGAACACGCACCGCACCTTCGACGACTGGGGCCGGATGTGGGACAACTCCACCGGCTGGAAGCGGGACGTGAACCTCCCTGAGGCGCGGCACTTCTCCTTCACCGACTTCCAGGCCGTCCTGCCGCAGGTCCAGGACGGACTGGGGATGAGCGACGAGCAGGCGGAAGGCGCGATCGGCACCGCGGAGGACCCGTTGCGGCTGCACTCCTCCCAGCGGGCCTACGTCCAGGCCTTCTTCGACCGCCATCTGAGGGGCGAGCCGCAGCCCATCTTGGAGGCCGACTCCCCAGAGCACCCCGACGCGCGCCTCATCTTCTGAGCGGACCCGCTGCGGGACCGTTCAGTGCTCCCTCTCCTGCGCGGTGCCCCTGGTGTCCCCGGCGTCCCCGTCCTCTCCGGTGGCGTCGGGGCCGTCGGAGTCGTCGCGCAGGGCCTCCTCGGCCAGGCGGAGGACCTCCGGGTCCATGTCGGGGACGGCACGCACCAGGTGGGCGAAGGAGTCGAGGACGGTCACCGCCCGGGTGCGGGCCGCCTCCATGGCGAGCAGGAACCGCCACGCCACCAGGCCGGCGACGTCCTTCCGGGCCTCCGGGCGTACCCAGGCCGTGGCGGCCATCGACAGCAGGGCCGCCTCGGCGGCCCAGTCCTCCGGGCCGAAGGCCAGGTCGATCAGGGCGGAGCGGCGCTCGGAGCCCTCCCAGGGCTGGTCGGCGCGGTGGTGGGCGATGCCCAGGCAGGCCCAGGCCTGCACCCGGCGGATCCAGGCCGGCCATACGCCCGCGGCCACGTTGGGCGGCGCCGGCGGGTGCGCCATCACGCCCAGCAGGTCCTCCAGCGGCAGCGCCGACAGCCGTACCGCGTCGTCGTAGGCGGCGGGCAGGTGCCGCCACGGGTAGGAGGCGAGCGTGCGCAGCGCCTCCTGGGCCTGATCGGACGGCGGCCCCACCGCGGGCTCGGCCGTGGTCCCGCGGTAGCGCCAGAGCCGCCGCTCGACGGCCCGGACCGGGCCGCGGTCGGCGACCTCGGGCACGGTGAGGCGCGGGTCGGGTTCGGGTACCGCGCCCACCTCGACCGTGCAGCCGGGCGCGGCCAGGCGCAGCGCCAGGAGCGCGCTGGGCGGCTCCGGGGCGGAGACGGTGAGCGCGAGCCGGGAGCCCTCCGGGGCGCCCCCCTGCTCCTGCAGCCGGTGGAGCACGTCGACGACGGCCTCGGTGGGAGGCGGGATCGGACCCAGCCAGTGGCGGGACTGCGAGCTCTGGGTCAGCACCCGGTCGGGGTGGTCGCCGCCGGGCCGTTCGCGCAGGTGGTCGGCGAGTGCGACCAGGTGCTCCAGCCGCCCGTCGAGCGAGAACCGCATGCCGCAGGCGGTGGGGAAGGCCGTGGGGTCCTGCGGGTCCTGCTCGAGCGCGCGCTCGACCCAGGCGAGGCCGTCGCGCGGCCGGCCCGCGGTGGCCAGGAGCTCACCGATGTCGGTGTGCAGGGCCAGGTTGCCCGGGTCGAACTGCAGGGCCCGCAGCCAGGCCCTCTCGGCCTCCTCCCAGCGCTTCTCGGCGCGGAAGGCGTAGCCGGCGGCCATGGCCGCGTGGAAGGAGGGTTCGACCGCCTCGGCCCGCAGGGCGAGCGCGACGGCGTCCCCGGCCCTGCCGCAGCGGCGCAGCAGCATCGAGGCCGCCCAGAGGAGCTGCGGCTCCTCGGGGCGGGCCTCCAGGCACAGGTCGACCAGGGCGAGGTAGGGGCGCAGCGCCGACAGCACCTGCTCGCCGACGGGGTCGCCGAGCGCGCCGGCCAGGCGCAGCAGGCTGTTGCGCACCAGCTCGGGCTCCAGCCGCTCGGCCGTCCGGCGCTCGTACATCCACGCGGCGTCGGCCCAGGCCCCGTCGGGGCGGTGGCACTGGGCCGTCACCAGCAGCGGGAGCGCCTGGTCGGGGTGGTCGAGCACGGCGAAGGTGTGCGCCCGGGCCACCACGTCGCCCAGGTAGGCGGGCTGGTCGACGGGGTAGAGGCCGGGCCCGCCGTCGGGGTGGACGGCGAGCCGCGCCAGCAGTTCGTGGACTTCGGGCAGCCGCGGGTCGAAGGCGAGCGCACGGGCGACGTGGCCGGCGGCGTGCCGCAGGTCCCCGCCCTCCAGCGCGAGCCGCGCCATGCTCAGCTCGCCCTCGGCCTCAAGCCTCGGATCAGCGGTCCCCTCGTGGCCCTCGGCCATGTTCCCTCCCGCACAGTGCGCGGAAAGCCTCTGAGACGAGGCCCCCTAATGCCGGAGACACTGCCACAAACCGGTGACGCCGGGCTAATCCCTGTGCGTTTCGACCGGTCAGGGGGCGGGAGGGAGCAGCGACGCCAGGTCAGCGCGCGCGAAGCGCCCGAACCGTCCGGGCGCGAGGCCGGCCCGCTCGGCGGCGACCTCGAACCGGCCCACCGACCATCCGGCCTCACGGGCCGCCTCCTCGGGGGCCAGGCTGTCGGCCAGCCAGGCCTCCCGCTCGGAGACGACCGCGCGGACCGCCTCGCGGGGCAGGGCCTCCAGGGCGCCGCGCCCGAACATGGGGTGGCCGCGGAACTCGCCCACCGGGGCGAGGAGACCGCGGTCGTGCAGGTCGAGGACGTCGTCCCGGCGCACGTCCAGCCCGGTGCGCTCGGCCAGGACCTCCGCGGCCCGCACCGACCCGTGCCCGGGATGGTCGCCGATCTCGGCGCGCAGCACGGTGACGCGCTTGAGCAGCGCCTGCGCGGTCGGCCGCGACCACTTGCCGTCCTCGGTGTCGGGCGCGGGGAGCAGGCCGCGCTCGGCGGCGCGCTCGACCTGCCAGCGCTCCAGGCCGAGGAAGCGCGCGAGCTGTACGGGGCCGAAGGGGCGGCCCTTGTTGGCCCGCTCCTGCGGGTCCTCGGGCGGAGGGGCGGGCGCGGTGCGTTCGGCCAGTTCGGCCTCGATCTCCTCGACGCGGTCGGGAAGGGTCTTGGCCAGGGACTCCGACCAGTAGGTCCCGCGGATGTCGGGCGGCGGGACCAGGGCGAGCATGCAGGCGCGCTGGAAGTCGCCGTAGCGCATGCCCAGCCACTTGGAGAGCTGCATGGGACCGAATTCCCGTTCGGCTGCCATGGTTCGGCTCCTCTCATGGGGGCGGGCCACAAAGCTAGGCCGGAGGAGCCGCCGCCGGGGGCGCCGTTCACCGGGCTGTGGACGACCGCCTGCGGGCGGGAGCGGGGCCGGGGCGGTGAGCGTCGAACGTGCCGTGGACGGGGAGGGGAGGGCAGAGGAGCCGGCGGGGAAGGAGTGGACCGATGCGCACGGGCACCGCGAAGGGGACCGCGGTGGTGTGGGTGGAGAGTCTGCGGTTGCAGTGCTGCGGGGACCCGTTCTCGGTGGGGGCGCAGGTCGAGTGGTACCTGCTTCCCGCCGAGCCCGGGGACCGCGCCTGGCTGGGCGAGATCCTGGACCGGCGCACGCTGGCGGGGATCACCCATCGGCAGGAGCACCACGCCGGCAGCCAAGAGCCGGAGGCGGTGGCGGGGACGGTCAGGAGGATCCGCGTCGTCCGCTGCCGCTATGCGGAGGTGCGCGGGAGCGCCCCGAGGGCCCTGCGCCCCGTGCCCGAGAGCACGGAGCTGGCCGAGGCCTCCCACGTGCACGGCTGGGAGTCCTCGGCCGAAGGGGCGCAGGTGGTCGGCTACCTGGTCGACCTGGAGACGCCCGACTGACGGCGGCGCCCGCGCCGGGGGTTCCGGCGCGGGCGCCCCCGGGGGGGGATCAGCCCAGGACCGCGAGCGCGTCGACTTCGACCAGCAGGCCCTTGGGCAGCCCCACATAGACGGTGGTGCGGGCGGCCGGGGCCTCCTGCAGGCCGGCGAAGAACTCGTCGTAGATCCGGTTGAACTCGGGGAAGTGCGCGGTGTCGGTCAGGTACACCCGCACCATCATCACGTCCTCCCAGGAGGCCCCGCCCTCCTTGAGGATCGCCTCGACGTTGGCGAAGGTCTGCAGCGTCTGCTCGCGCAGCCCCGGCCCGACCGGCTCGGGCGCCTTGCCCTCCTGGGCCGGGCCGAACCCGACCTGCCCGGCGACCTGCAGGATGTTGCCCTTGCGGACGCCGTGGGAGAACCGGGCGGGCGGGGTGGTGTGGGTGGCGGGGGTCAGGGCGGTCTTGGGCGTGGACGCGCTCATGCGTTCGGCCTCCTGGTGTCGGTGCGGTTCGGTCGGTGCAGTCGGTTCGGTCGGTGCAGTCGGTGCAGTCGGTACGGAGTGCGGCCGGTTCGGGGCGGTCGGGTCGGTTCGGGCGGTGCGCGGGTCAGCCCCCGCCGGGGGCGCGTCCGCAGTAGTCGGCGCTGACCGCCTCGGCGGTGCGCCGCACCTGGGGGAGGAGCGCCACCAGGGCGTCGGCGCCCACGACCACGTTGGGCGCGGACAGCGACATGGCCGCCGCGACGCGCCCGTCGGGGCCCCGGACGGGCGCGGCGACGCAGTTGATGGACTCCTCGTGTCCCCCCAGGTCGGTGGCCCACCCCTGCTCGCGCACCCGGGCGAGCTCGGCCAGGAAGGCCTGCGCGTCGGGGGTGGACCGGGGCGTGTAGGCGGGGTAGTCGAGCCGCTCGGCCAGCGCGCGGCGCTCGTCCGGGGGCAGGTCGGCCAGGAGCAGCTTGGCCACGGCGGCCACGGTGATGGCGACCGGTCTGCCGATCCGGGAGTACATCCGCACCGGGTAGCGGCTGTCGACCTTGTCGATGTAGACGACCTCGCCCTCCTCGTACACAGCCAGGTGCACGGTGTGGCCGGTCTCCTCGTTGAGGGCGACCAGGTGCGGGTGGGCGATCTCGCGGACGTCCAGCCCCTCCATGGCCTCCTGGGCCAGGGAGAACAGCCGCGCGCCCAGCCGGTAGCGCTGGTCGGGGCGGCGGTGGACCAGCCCGTGTTCGCACAGCGGCCGGAGCAGCCTCAGGGCCGTCGACTTGTGCACCCCCAGGCGCCGGGCGACCTGGTCAAGGGTGGCCGGCCCTTCGGCCAGCAGGGGCAGGACGCTCAGCGCGCGGTCGACGGTCTGGCTCATGGTGCGGCGGCCCTCTCTGCGCACGGTCGGGCCCCCTCGGTCCAACCGGGGGCGAGACGCAGTGTGCCCCAGGCGTCGTCGGAGAGCCCCGCCAGGGTGTCGGCGTGCCGCCGGGACGGGGGTGCCGCGAGGTCGCCGGGAACGGTGAGGGCGGCCGCGGCGGTGAGGTGGCCGTGGCGCAGCCGGGCCGCAAGCTCCAGCCCGCGCAGGGAGGCCGAGAGGAACCCGGCCGCGAACGCGTCCCCGGCGCCCACGGGGGTGACGACCTCCACGGAGGGCGCTGGGGAGAAGACGCCGGTCGGCGCGTCGCCGGTGAAGGCCGTCGCGCCCGCGGGGCCCTGCTTGACGACGAGCGCCGCGGGTTCGGGCAGGGCCGAGCGGATCGCCCGCGGGCCGCCGGTGATGCCCCAGGCCGCCTCGGCCTCGTCCTCGCCGACGAAGACGAGGTCGCAGCCGCGGGCCAGCTCCAGCAGGACGTCGGGGGTGTCCGGCGCTTCGCGCCACAGTCCGATGCGGAGGTTCACGTCGAACGAGACCAGGGGCCGCCCTGGGCGCGGGGCGGTGAGCGCGCGCATCAGGGCCAGGCAGTCCTCGGACAGGGCGGGGGTGATGCCGGTCAGGTGCAGGACGCGTCCGGCGTCGGTGTCGGCGGTGTCGGTGTTCTGGGGTGATATGGCCGAGGCGGCCGACCCGCTCCTGTAGTAGAGGACCTCGGCCTGCCGTGCGCCGGAGGCGCCGGGGACACTCGGGACACTGGGGGCGATCCCGGTGGGGCGTTCGCCTCCGGTCCTGAAGTAGACGCCGGTGCGGCGCTCCGGGTCGCGTGTCACCGCGGAGGTGTCCACGCCGTAGGAGGAAACGGCCTGGACCAAATAGTCGCCGAAGCCGTCGGCGCCGACGCGGCTCACCCAGCGTGCGCTGTGGCCGGCCCCGGCGAGGGTGCAGGCGACGTTCGATTCGGCCCCGCCGAGCGCGCGCTCGAAGGAGGGGACTTCCGCGAGTCCTCCCGGCCGGGAGGGCAGGAAGGTCACCATGGACTCGCCGAGGCAGACCGCGTCGAAGCGCGGGTCCGTCGCAGGCGAGGCGGAGGCAGCCGTGAGGGGGTGCATGGGCGAGCCGCTCCTCGTCCACCGGCGGGGCCGGGATCGTCAGGTCGCACGGGCGGGCGGTCCCAGGGGCGCCGTTGACCGCCGTTCCCCCGGATGGTAGACAGCCAGATGCGCTACGCGCAACGCCCATTGCACATGTTGCAACGCATGACCCGGGAGCCGCGATGACCCCCTCGCCCCAGCACCGACTCAGCGGCCTGGACCGCCTGGCCGACGAGGTCGTCGACTTCCGGTTCAAAGGGCTCCCCCCGGACGCGGACGGCAGGAGGGCCGGTGAACTCGCGGCCGAGAAGCGCAACCTGTTCACCGGCGGTTTCACCACCCCGGTCCTGGCGCTGTCGGCCGAGCGCACCGAGCACAACCTCGCGCTCATGGAGGAGTACACCCGGCGCCACGGGCTGGCGTTCGCCCCGCACGGCAAGACCTCCATGGCCCCGCAGCTGTTCGACCGCCAGCTGCAGCACGGCGCCTGGGGCATCACCCTGGCCGTCCCGCACCAGGTCCGCGTCGCGCGGGCCTTCGGCGTCCGGCGCGTCTTCCTCGCCAACGAGCTCACCGACCCGGCCGCGCTGCGCTGGCTCGCCGCCGAGCTCGACGCCGACCCCGGCTTCGTCTTCGCCTGCTACGCGGACTCGGTGCGCGGGGTGGAGCTGATGGACCGGGCCCTGCGCGAGGCGGGCGCCCGCCGCCCGGTGGACGTGGTGGTGGAACTGGGCGCCGGCGGGGGCGCCCGCACCGGGGCGCGCGGTGCGGCCGCGTGCGCCGAGGTCGCCGACGCCGTCGGTGCCGCGCCGGCGCTGCGCCTGGTCGGGGTGGCCGGGTACGAGGGCGAGGTGCCCGGTGCCGACCGCGAGCGGGTCGCCGCCTGGCTGCGCCGGCTGACCGCGCTGGCCGCCGACTTCGACCGGGCCGGCCGCTTCGCCGGCCTGGGGCCCGACGAGCCGGTCCTGGTGACCGCCGGGGGCAGCGCCTGGTTCGACGCCGTCGCCGAGGTCTTCGCCGAGCTGGAGGGGCTGAGCCGGCCGGTGCTCAAGCTGCTGCGCTCGGGCGCCTACGTCTCCCACGACGACGGCCTCTACCGTGAGCGCACCCCCTTCAACCGGATCCCCGAGGAGGGCGCGCTGGAGGCGGCCTTCACCCTGTGGGCGCAGGTGGTCTCCCGTCCCGAGCCCGGCCAGGCCTTCCTCAATGCCGGGCGCCGCGACGCCGCCTACGACCAGCACCTGCCCCGGCCCCGCCTGGTGCGCCCGTCCGACGGCGGACCGGTGCGCGCGGCCGAGGGGATCGAGGTGACCTCCCTGTCCGACCAGCACGCCTGGGTGAGCGTGGCCGAGGGCGTGGAGCTGGAGGTCGGCGACTGGGTGGGGATGGGCCTGTCCCACCCCTGCACCATCTTCGACAAGTGGCCGATGGTGCCCATGGTCCGCGAGGACGGGACCGTCACCGACCTGATCCGCACGTTCTTCTAGGGGGCCGCCATGGACCTGGTCATCAGAGGCGCTCGGGTCGCCGACGGCAGCGGCGCCGCCTCCTTCACCGCCGACGTGGGCATCAGCGAGGGGCGGATCGCCGAGATCCGCCGCCGGAGCGGCGACGCCCCCCTCAGCGGCGCGCGCGCACTGGACGCCGACGGTCTCGTGCTGGCGCCCGGCTTCATCGACATGCATGCCCACTCCGACCTGGCCCTGCTGCGCGATCCCGACCACTCGGCCAAGGCGGCCCAAGGGGTCACGCTGGAGGTCCTCGGGCAGGACGGACTGAGCTACGCCCCTGTGGACGAGCGCACCCTGCGGCAGGTGCGCAGCGCGATCACGGGCTGGAACGGCGACGGATCCGACATCGACTTCGACTGGCGGTCCGTGGGCGGGTACCTGGACCGCCTCGACCGGCAGGGCATCGCGGTCAACGCCGCCTACCTGGTGCCGCAGGGGAACGTCCGCATGCTCGTCATGGGGTGGGAGGACCGCGAGCCGACACCGCAGGAGCTCGACCGGATGCGCCGCCTGGTCGCCGAGGGGATGGACCAGGGCGCCGTCGGCATGTCGTCCGGACTGACCTACACACCCGGCATGTACGCATCGCGGGGCGAGCTCACCGAGCTGTGCAAGGTCGTCGCCGAGTACGGCGGCTACTACTGCCCCCACCACCGCTCCTACGGAGCCGGAGCGCTGGAGGCCTACGACGAGATGGTCGGCCTGTCCCGGGAGGCCGGGTGCGCCCTGCACCTGGCCCACGCCACCATGAACTTCGCGCCCAACAAGGGGCGCGCTCAGGAGCTGCTGGACCTGCTCGACCGCGCGCTCCGGGACGGCGCCGACATCACCCTGGACACCTATCCCTACACGCCCGGGAGCACGACCCTGGCGGCGATGCTGCCCAGCTGGGCGAGTGAGGGCGGACCGGAGGCGGTCCTGGCGCGCCTGGCCGACCCGGACCGGACGGCGCGCATCCGCCACGTGATGGAGGTGGACGGCTCCGACGGCTGCCACGGCGTGCCGATCGAGTGGGACACCATCGAGATCTCCGGGGTGTCCGACCCGGCGCTGGCCCCCTACGTGGGCAGGACGATCGCCGAATCGGCGGCCGAGCGCGGGGAGGAGCCCTTCACCACCGCGCACCGGCTGCTGGTGGAGGACCGGCTCGGGTCCACGATCCTCCAGCACGTCGGGCACGAGGAGAACGTGCGGGCGGTCATGGGCCACCGGGTGCACACCGGGGGCAGCGACGGGATCCTCCAGGGCGACAAGCCGCACCCGCGCGCCTACGGCACTTTCCCGCGCTACCTCGGGCACTACGCGCGCGATGAGGGGGTGCTGTCGCTGGAGGAGTGCGTCGCCCACCTGACCTCGCGCCCGGCGGCCCGGCTCGGCCTGGCCGACCGGGGGCTGGTGCGCGAGGGGTACCGGGCCGACCTGGTCCTGTTCGACCCGCGGACCGTGGCGGCCGGGTCCACCTTCGAGCGGCCCCGGGCCCTGCCCGAGGGGATCCCGCACGTGCTGATCGACGGCGCGTTCGTGGTGCGGGACGGCGTCCGCACCGGCGTCCTCGCGGGCCGGGCGGTGCGCCGCGGCTGACCCGCCCGGCCCCGTGGCCGGATCCGGCCACGGTCCGGAACGCGGCGTCGGGGCCGTTTCCGGGGCGCGGACGCCCGTCCCGGTGCGCGATCGGCGCGAACCGGTCACCCGGCCGTGGTTGGCTTCCCCTGCGAGGAGGTGGTGCATTTGTGGCATGCGCCCCCGAACGGGGAAAAAGGTGCGGATGCAATTCCGGAAAACCGCCTGTCCGAATCCGGGCGGCCCCTCGCCGCGCACATGGTCGCGGCGATGGACGCGGCCGACGCGCTCTGGGACGGCCGCCTCTCCCCGGCCTTTCGCGACGGACTCGCCGAGGGCATCGGCGCGGCGGCCGGCGGCGCGGGCGGCCACGACGCCGCCCGGGCGCTGTTCCGCTGGCTGGCGGCCCTGTCCGGCCTGGGGCGCTGCACGCCCGGCTACCAGGCCCTGTGCGGCGCCCGCTTCTCCGGGGGCGGCGCCGCACCGGTGCCCATCGGCCCCCGCCTCGCCCGGCACGACCGCGCAACGTCGCTCCTGACGGCCTGGTTCCTCAGACAGGAAGGGTGGACGAGTGAAGCGGCGGAGTGGGCCGGATATGCCGCCGGAGGGTGGAAAGCCGATTCCGCGTACGCCTCTGAGCACGCCTCTGAGCACGCCTCTGAGTACGCCTCTGACCCCGGGGTGGATTCGCGGGCCGAATTGGGCGGTGAAGGATGGCGCTCCGTCCAATGGGAGCTCTTTCAGAGCATGACCAGTGCGGCGGGGGTCCCGCTGGAAATGCTCGCCCGACACGTTCCTCCTGTCGGCGTGCAGCTCGCCTGTTCCGGGGCCGTCATCCTCGCCGACCGGCTCGCCGCTCAGGAGGAGCCGCCCACAGTATTCGGCGCCTCCCCGGGTCCCCCGTCGTACACGCCGCGTCCGGACGCCCGCGCGGATCGGTCCCCGGTCCGGGCCGCGGCCCTGGAGGCCGCGTTCGAGGCCGAGTCCCCGTTCTTGATGGTGGTCGACCTGCCCGCGGACGAGGGCGCCGCAACGGCCTCTAAGACCGCCAAGACCGCCAAGGCCTCCGTGCCTTCGGACGCCCTCGCGGGCTCTGAGGTGTCCGAGGGCATCGATGCGGCCTTCGCGGCCGCAGAGGTCATGGCGGCGAAGTTCGGACTCGACGGCTTCTTCTATGCCCTGCCCACCCGCACGGCCCTGGAAGCCGCGGTCGATCGCGCTTTAAGGGAGCACCCGGGGAGTCTGAAGGGGGTGGGCACCCTCGACCAGCTCAGGCTGGACCAGGCCGACACCGGCGACCCCCGCGCGATGCTCCGCCAGCTGACCCTGGTGACCCGGGCGGTGATCATCGACGCGACCGCCGTGCCCCGCGGACCGCGGTCGGTGCCCTGGGGCGTCCCACCGGTCCTGGGATGGCTCGGACGCAACCGCGTCCCGGCGGTCCTCATGGTGGCCGGCCTGCCCGAGGGGGCGAGGGGCGCGCTCTTCGCCGCCTACACCGGCGACGGGCGGGTGCGCCCCAGGAGGGCCGCCCCCTCGCCGGTATTCTGGGCGCCGGCGTCACAGGGCGGGGCGCGTGCCGCCTGAGCGCCGCACGGTCACGGGAGCGGCACCGTCAGCCCGGGGCGGGCGACGGTCGTCGGGCCCTGGAACCCCTTCGCCGCGGCCCTCTCCGCCTCGATCGCGGGCGTCCCCGGCCACAGATGGGTGAGGATGAGGCGGGCCGCGCCGGCCTGGGCCGCGTACCGGCCGGCGAGCTCCGCGGACAGCAGGTAGGGCGCTTCGAGGACCGGTACGCGGTCGATGAAGGTCGCCTCGCACAGCAGGAGGTCGGCCCCTGCGGCGAGCTCGCCGATGTGCGGGCTCGGCCCGGTATCGCCGGTGTAGGCCAGGACCGTCCCCGAGGCGGTCAGCCGCATCCCGGCGTTGGGGACGTGGTGCGGCAGCCGCCGGGTCTCGGCCAGGAAGGGGCCGACGGTGAAGTGCTCCCCGGGCTCGAACGCGCGCAGGTCGTAGGCGGTGTCCACGGCGGTTCCGCGGTCCAGCGCGAGGACGGCGTCGACCGCGCCGTGCGGGGCGTGCACGGCCAGCGGCGGCGCGGGCGGGTCGGCGTAGGCACGGGCCCGCAGCAGCGGGGCGAGGTCGGCGCAGTGGTCGGGGTGGCCGTGGCTGACCAGGACGGCGTCGACGCCGCCGGGCGGGACGTGCCCCAGCAGCCGCGGAAGGACCGCGAACCCGGGGTCGATGAGCAGGCGGAACCCGGCGTGCACGAGCAGGTACCCGCTGCAGGCCTGGGCGGCCGTCGGCCAGGCACCGCACCCGCCCAGAACCGTGAGCCTCATGCACCGCGACCCTATCCCGCCCGCGGGTCCGCGGCCACGGCCACGGACCGGGGCGGCGCGTCGGGCACCGGGCCCTCGACGGCGCAGCACCGGGGGACGCAGTACCGGCGGCGCAGCGCCCGACGGCCCCGACGGTCCGGACGGCCCCGTCGGCCCGCACGGCCCCGCCGGTTCAGCCCTCGATCACGGCCAGGCGCGCCAACTCCGGGTGGTGGAGCAGGTGGCCCGGACCGTGGGCCAGGTAGGACACGGCCACCGACAGCCACGGCACGGCCGGGCCCTGCCAGCGCAGCGGCTCGGTGTCGTTGAACAGCTGCACCAGGGCCCATTGGTCGAGCACCGGGTTGACCTGCATGTTCCCCGCGTGCCACCAGGAGAGCCACCGGGTGCCGTCGATGAGGGCCAGCAGGCGCCGACTGGTCACATAGACGGTGACGCGCTGGAACTCCCGCCACTGGGGCGCGGCCATGGCCTGGGCGCGGGAGCGCGCCGAGGCGTTCCCGATGGCCTGCGCCGTGAGCCCGGCGGCGACGAACAGCGGCGAGCCGAAGTAGAGGCCGTTGGACTGCTGATAGGTCACGTCCATGGCGTAGAAGCGCGAGTAGTCGGCCACCACCTCGGCGTGGGGCACCTCCCCGGGCTCCAGGCGGACCGGGACGAACGGCAGCTCCGGCAGCTCCATTCCGGACAGCAGGGCCTCACGCAGGTCGACGCCGCTCTCCCAGCCGGTCTGCCACATGTCCGACGCCTGCCGCCCCTGCGGCGCGTAGGGATCGCTCACCGGCGCTCACTCCCAGACGGTGGCCTGCACGGTCGCCGTTCCGGTTCCGCCCGGCGATGACACGGCCTCGATGTAGGCCACGCGTCCCTGGTCGGTCTGGACGCAGAAGCGGGAACCGTTCGAGAAACCGGTACCGGTGCTCCCGTTGGTCTCGACGGCGTCCAGGCAGGCCGCTCGGTCCGGAGCCTCCCCGCCCTCGGGGAGCGGAGCGATGCCGCCGCCGGAGTTCTCGAACGCCACACCGTTGATGTTCGGGCGCAGGACGAAGTCGTACCCGTCGACCCTGTCCTCGACCACGAGGGGCGGATCGCCGTCCAGGTCCACGTAGGTCTGGGGGCTGACGACCTCGATGCTCAGCTCCTCATCGGGGCCGAACACCACGGTGTCCTCCTGGGGCTCCTCGGCCGAGCCCTCGGCCTCTCCTTCTCCGGCCGCGGCGTCCTCCGCGCCGCCCGCGCCGCCCGCGCCGCCCGCGCCGTCCCCGCCTCCCTGCGCGCCGGCGCCGGCGTCCTGGGAGGCGGACCCTTCATCCGCGCCCCGCCCCGCCACGACGAACACCACTGCAGCGGCGACGAGCACGGCGAAGCCGAGGAAGACGACCGCCACCACGAGCGCCTTGTTGCCGCCGCTCCCGCCGCTCGTGCCCTTCGGCGGTGCGGATCCCGGAGGGGGAGGCGGCGCGGGGTAGGAACGGCCGCCCTGGCCGGAGGAACCGGTGGAAGGGGGGTAACTCAACGGGATCTCCAACCCAGATCTTCGAGAGCGGCGCGTCCGCTCGCCCGCAGTCGCGGGCATTCTACGCAGCACGCCGTGCGGGGCCGAACCCGTGTCCGACGCCGCATCCCCGGCCCGGACACGGTCTCTCATCGTCCGAACACGGCGCTTGAGGGGGCGATACCGTACGGAACATACCGTTGCGGGCGTGCCGGTCCCCGGTGGCGGTGAAGCGAACCTGTTCCCTCGGGAGTTCATGCATGTTCACGGTCCACGTATCGAGGTCCGCCCGGGGGGCGGCCTCCGGACTCGACGAGATCCTGCGGCACCCCTCGTGTGCGGGCATGGACCTCTACCTCCACGTGGACCCGGGGCACTACACGGCCGACGGCGCGCACCTCATCGACCGGCATGTGATCGTGGTGCCGACCCAGGGCCCGGGGACGGTGTCGGTCTCAGTGGCCGACGACTCGGTGTTCGAGGTGCGCAGCGGGCGCCTGGAGCTGTACGGGGTCGACGTCGCTGGCCCCGCGCCGGGGCGGCCCGGGATCGAGCTGTATCCCGGGACCTCGTTCAAGGCCATGGACTGCACCCTGGACCTGGCGGTCGGGGTCATGGCGGACGCCGCCCCCGTCGACATCGAGAACTGCCGGATCACGGGCGGCACGGTACTGCTGCGCGGCGGGGGCGGCCGCGTGGTCGGCACCGAACTGGACAAGGCCTCCCTGGAGGTGGCAGGGGAGGCCCGCGCCGAGCTGCACCGCCTCCGCTTCACCGGTGCGGCGCCCGGCCCCGCCCTCGCCGCCGCCGACCGCGCCGCACCGGACATCACGGAGTGCTCCTTCGTTTCGGCAGGAGGAGAGGAGGCCCCGGCCCTGGCCGCGGTCGGAGGATCCTCCCCGTCCGTGTCCGACTGCTCGTTCGAGGACCTCCAAGGGCGGGCGGTCTGGGTGGGGCAGAAGTCGTCGGCGGCCTTCGCCGGACTGCGGATCACCGGGGGCGCCCCCGAGTCGGAGGTCCTGCGCGTCGCCGAGGACTCCAAGGCCTCCTTCCGGGACTGCCGGGTCAAGGCCGCCAAGAGCACCGTCCTGCACGTCGACTCCGGCGAGGCGCGCGTGTCCGGCCTGGAGGTGGAGGGCGCCGCGGGGGACGCGGTCCAGGTGGCCGGAGGGCGCCTCACCGTCGAGGGCGCACGGCTCCGAGAGGTGTCCGGCGTCGGGCTCAACCTCTACAACGCCCGTGCCGAGGTGCGGGACTTCGATATGCGCTGTGCCCCTGCGCCGGCGGGGCAGGAGCCCAGCCCCGCCATCCGTCTGGCCGGAGCGCGCGCGGACATCGAGCGGGCCACCGTCACGGGGACCGGCGCGAACGTCGGGGTGATCGCCCGCGACGGCAGCGCTGCACTGCGGTCGGTGGAGATCACCGGGGTACTGGCCGGGGTGCGGGTGCTGGAGGACGCCACGCTCAAGGCCGAAGAGCTGACCGTCTCCCGCTGCCACCGGAGTGCGCTGATGGTCGAAGCGGGAGGCTACTGCGAGGTCTCCGGAGCCGACCTGAGGGTCCTGGGCGGAGGGACCAACGGGGTCACCGTGGGCGAGGGGGGACGCGCAAACGTCAAGGACTCGATCGTCGCCGGGGGCGAGAACGGCCTCGCGGTCATGGACGGCGGCACGGCCACCGTCGAGGACACCACCATCACCGGTGCGAACCGGGTCGGCGCCGGCGTCCAGGGCGGCGGCCGCCTGAGGCTCCTCCGCTGCACCCTGCGCCGCAACGGCGAGCGGGACCTGTACGCCGACTCCGGCGCCGTCCTCCAGGTCGATGACACCGAGTACGAGAAGGGCCCGCCCGAGCGGCCGGTGCGGGCCGCGGCCGACCCGGCGCGGAACGCGCCCCCCGCGCAGGCCGCGCCGCCCGCCGAGGGCGGCGTGCGCCCGCTTGAGGACGTCATCGCCGAGCTGGACGCGATGGTCGGGCTGGAGGGGGTGAAGAAGGAGGTGCGCGCGCTGGTGGACCTGCACCGGGTGAACGCCAAGCGCGCCGAGGCCGGTCTGCCGAGCCTCGACTTCAGCAGGCACCTGGTCTTCTCCGGCCCGCCCGGCACCGGGAAGACGACCGTCGCCCGCATCTACGGCCAGGTCCTGCGGTCCCTCGGGGTGCTGGACAAGGGCGGGTTTATCGAGGCCTCCCGGGCCGACCTCGTCGGCGAGCACCTGGGCGAGACCACGCGCAAGACCACCGAGCTGTTCCAGCGCGCCCGCGGCGGCGTGCTGTTCATCGACGAGGCCTACGCGCTCTCCCGCACTTTCGGCAGCGGCGCCGACTTCGGCCAGGAGGCCATCGACGCCATGATCAAGCTGATGGAGGACGCGCGCGACGAGGTCGTCGTGGTCTTCGCCGGCTACTCCGACGAGATGCGCGGGTTCCTCGCCGCCAACCCGGGGCTCAAGTCGCGGGTCTCGCGCACGGTCGAGTTCGAGAACTACACGCCCGAACAGCTGGCCACCATCTTCACGGCCGCGGCCGAGGGCAAGGGCTACGTCCTGGGCCGGGGGGTGCGGGACCTGGTGGTCCGGCACTTCCAGGGGCTCACGCGGGACGCGAGCTTCGGCAACGGGCGCGAGGCGCGGCGCATGTTCGAGCACGTGGTGCAGCGCCAGGCGAGCCGGCTGGTCGCCGACGGCACCACGTCGGCCGCCGACCTCACCCGGATCGTGCCGGGGGACCTGGAGGGCGCCGTCGACCCGGGGCTGACCGCCCGGGTGGGGGCCCCGCGCGACGAGCGGCAGGCCCAGGCCCTGATGGGACGCCTGGAGGCCATGGTGGGCCTGGAGGGCGTCAAGCGCGAGGTCGCCGAGGTGACCAGCCTGATCTCGGCCGGGCGGCGCCGCCAGGCCGCCGGCCTGGAGGCCCCGCTGCCCTCGCGCCACCTGGTCTTCGCGGGCCCGCCCGGCACCGGCAAGACCACGGTGGCGCGCATCTACGGTGAGCTGCTGGCCGCTTTGGGCGTGCTCGCCCAGGGGCAGGTGGTGGAGGCCGCCCGCGCCGACCTGGTGGGCCGCTACGTGGGGCACACCGCGCAGCAGACCCGCGAGGTGTTCGAGAAGGCCCGCGGCGGGGTGCTGTTCATCGACGAGGCCTACGCCCTGGCGGGCCGCGGCGGCGGGAACGACTTCGGGCACGAGGCCGTGGAGACGCTGCTGAAGCTGATGGAGGACTACCGCGACGAGGTCGTGGTGATCGCGGCCGGCTACACCGACCGGATGCGGGACTTCCTGGCGGCCAACCCGGGGCTGGCCTCGCGCTTCTCGCGGACGGTGGACTTCGCCCCGTTCACGCCCGCCGAGCTGGTGGAGATCTTCGCCGCCACGGCGGCCGCCGCGGACTTCCTGGTGCCCGACGCCACGCGCGAGGCGGTCGCCGCGGTCGTGCGGGCGGGGCGGGAGCGGTTCTCCACCGGCAACGCACGCGAGATCCGCAAGCTCTTCGAGGACGGCGTCGCCCGCCACTCGCACCGGATCGAGCAGCAGGCCTCGGACGGACGGGAGCCCACACTCGAAGAGCTGCAGAACCTGCTCCCCGAGGACGTCGCGCCCGGTGCGGGGGCGACTTCGGACACCGCCGCCGAGGGGGGTCCGTACACGCTCGGGCGGCGATAAGGTGGCGTTCCGTCCCCAGCACGACCACTCACAGAGAGCAGGCGGAAGAGGTGCGGGCGTCGAGTCTTCGCCGAGGTCCCCAGAGGTGCGGCCCTGAGCGGCACGGCCCCGAGCAGCACGGATCCGGTCCCCCGGCCGGGGGCGGGGTGCGCGGGCGGCCCTGGCGGGTGCCGCTGGCGGTGTGCGGTGCGGGCCTTCCCGCCGCGGTGCTCGCCGCCGCCTACCTGCGGGGCCACTCCGCCCCCGGCGCGCCCCTGGTCACGTCCGTGCTCCCGGACTACATCGAGACCCTGCCCTGGTTCGCCCACGGACTGTGGGCGGGATGCCTGATCCTCCTGGTCAGCAGCGTCCTGGTGTCCCTGCACGAGCGTGCGCGCATCCGCTGGCTGATGTGCGCGGCGGCCGGGGCCGCCGTGCTCGCGACGGCCCTGGCCGGCGCCATCACCTGACCGGGGCCGCCGCGGACGCCCCGTCGTCGGGCCCGTGGCCGCCGGACCGGTCACCCCGGACCGGCCGCCGGGCCGGTCACCAAGGCGGTCACCGGGCCGGCGGCCGGATCAGCCGCAGGGCGGCCGTCGGATCAGCGGTCGGACACCGACAGCACCAGCTTGCCCTGGACGCGGCCGGTATCGCCCTCGCGGTGGGCGTCGGCGGCCTTCTCCAGCGGGAAGACGCCGGCGATCTCCGGGCGCAGGGCGCCGGAGTCCGCAAGGGCGCCGATGGCGCGCATCCCCGCCTGGTCGTGCTCGACCACCATCTCCGTGCCCCGCACGCCGCGCTCGCGGGCCTCGGAGGCCAGACGGTCGGTTCCGGTGGGCAGGATGCTGACCACGATCCCGCCCGGCCTGAGGACCTCCAGCGACCGCGGCGCAGTGTCCGCGCCCACCGTGTCCAGGACGACATCGGCCCCGCTCACGGCCTCGGCGAAGTCCTGCTCCCGGTAGTCGATGACCTCGTCGGCGCCCAGGCTCTTGACGAAGTCGTGCTTGGGCGCGCTGGCGGTCCCGACGACGTAGGCGCCGCGCGCCTTGGCGATCTGGACCGCGAAGTGTCCCACCCCTCCGGCGGCGGCGTGCACCAGCACCTTCTGCCCGGCCGTCAGGTCGGCGGTGTCGACCAGGGCCTGCCAGGCGGTGAGCGCGGCCAGCGGCACCGCCGCGGCGTGCACGTGGTCCAGCGAGGACGGCTTAGGGGCGAAGGCCCGGGCCGGCCCCACCGCGTACTCGGCGTGCGAGCCCGCGCCGTAGGCGTAGGGCAGCATGCCGAACACCTCGTCGCCCGGCCGGTACAGGGTCACCCCGATACCGACCGCCACCACGACGCCGGACACGTCCCAGCCCAGGACGTACGGCGGATCGCCGAGGAACCGCCGGCCGCTGCGGTGCTTGTAGTCGGTCGGGTTCATGCCGGCAGCGCGCACCTTCACGAGGACCTGGCCCAGTCCAGGGGAGGGGACCTCCTTCTCCACAAGGTGCAGTACTTCCGGGTCGCCGTGAACGTCCTGGGAGACCGCCCGCATGGTCGCCGGGATCTCCGGCCTCGTCGTCGTTTCGTTGCTCATGGACACCAGAGTGGCGCAGGACGCGGGAGAAGGGAATGGCGGAAACGCCAACATCCGATACGATCCTGCCATGCACCACGTGGCCGTTCTCGCGCTCCCCGGCGTCTACCCCTTCGAGCTGGGGATCCCCGCGCGGGTCTTCGGCGCCTTGGGCCGCCTGTACGAGGTCGTCACGTGCGGCACGGGCGCCGGGAGCGTCCCCACCCGCGAGGACTTCGCGATCGCCCTGGAACACGGCCCTGAAGCGGTCGCGGAGGCCGACACCGTCATCATCCCGCCCTTCGACCTGTCGTCCCTGCTGCAGACCGGCGAGCCCCCGGCCGGGGCGGTCGAGGCGCTGGACAGGATGCGCCCCGGGGCGCGGCTGGTGTCGATCTGCACGGCCTCCTTCCTGCTGGCCTCGATGGGGCTGCTCGACGGGAGGCGCGCGGCCACCCACTGGCACCAGGCCGACCTCATGCGCCGCCTCTACCCGCGTGTGGAGGTCGACCCCGACGTGCTCTTCGTGGACGAGGGGCGCGTGCTCACCTCAGCCGGGGCGGCCTCGGGGGTCGACGCCTGCCTCCACCTCCTGCGCCGGGACCACGGCGCCGAGGCCGCCAACCGGGCGGCGCGGGCCTGCGTGGTCCCGCCCTGGCGCGACGGAGGGCAGGCCCAGTACATCGAGCGCCCCGTCCCCGAGGACGGCGAGGCCGGCACCTCGGCGACCCGCGAGTGGGCGCTGCGGCGCCTGGACCGGCCGCTCTCCGCGGCCGAACTGGCCCGGCACGCGCGGATGAGCGAGCGCACCTTCGCCCGCCGCTTCCGGCAGGAGACCGGGACCAGTCCGGGGCGGTGGCTCACCGCCCAGCGCGTCGCCCGCGCCCGGGACCTGCTGGAGGGCACCGACCTGCCGGTGGACCGGATCGCCGCCGATGTCGGCTTCGCCACCGCCGCCTCCCTGCGGCGGCACCTGCACGCCGCCATCGGCGTCGCGCCGCTGGCCTACCGGCGGACGTTCCGCGCCGCCTCCCCGGGCGGCCCCGAGCGGGACGGCGCCGCCCCGGGGGCGGGTCCGGCGCGGCGGACTATCGTGGAGGCATGAGCGCCGCGCCGCCGCCCGCCGACCCCGTCCTCCGCCGCCGCGATGAACTGCGGGGGTTCCTGCGCTCCCGCCGCGCCCGCCTCACCCCCGAGGACGTGGGGATGCCGGCGGCGGGCCGGCGCCGCACCCCCGGGCTCCGCCGCGAGGAGGTGGCCGTGCTGTCCGGGGTGGGGGTGTCCTGGTACACCCGCCTGGAGCAGGGGCGCGACATCAACGTCTCCGGCGGGGTCCTGGACGCCCTCGCGCGGACGCTGCGCATGGACGCGGCCGAACGCGAGCACCTCTACCTGCTGTCCGGGCTCAACCCGCCGCAGGCCGCGGCCGAGCCGGGCGCCCGCGTCCCCGACGAGCTCGTCCGGGTGCTGGAGTCCTGGTCGCCCCGGCCCGCCTACATCCGCGACCGGTACTGGAACCTGGCGGCGATCAACGACGCCACCGCCGAGGTCCTGGGGTACGGCGACGGCGACCACAACTGCCTGGTCACCTTCTTCACCAGCGCCCGCTACCGGGCGCTGGCCCGCCAGTGGTCCGCCGCGGCGCCCCGGGTCGTGGCCCGCTTCCGCGCGGACGCCGCGCGCCACCCGGACGACCCGGAGTTCTCCAGGATCGCCGCGGACCTGATGTCGGTGAGCGCGGAGTTCGCCGAGCTGTGGGAGCGCCACGAGGTCGCCGCCGCGACCCGCGCCGTCAAGGCGCTGGTCCACCCCGACGTCGGCGACCTGGTGTTCGAGGCGACGATGCTCGGTGTACCCGAGCTTCCGGGGCATTTCCTGGTGCTGTACAACCCCCGCCCCGGGACGGGCACGGAGGAGGCGCTGGAACGCCTCGCGGCATCCGGGCGCCTTGCCACGGCGGGGCGGGCCTGACCGAACCCGACCGAGCCCGACCGAGCCTGACACTGCCAGTGTCAGGACCGCCAGGGGCTACCTGGCACACGGGGGCCGCGCCATGCTGAACCCATGAACGACACGTCCGCAATGCGCACGCGAGGATTCCAAGGGCACGACGTCGGGGCGGTCGGCCTCGGCCTGATGGGGATGAGCTGGGGCTACTCGGCCTCGGAGCGGGATGACGCGGCGTCTGTGGAGCTCATCCGCAACGCCGTCGGCATGGGGGTCTCCTTCATCGACACGGCCCAGGTCTACGGCTCCGGCCACAATGAGGACCTGCTCGGCCGGGCGCTGAAGGGGATCCGCGAGCAGGTCGTCCTGGCGACCAAGACCGGCCTGGTCGTCGAGGACGCCGCGAGCTACACGCTCAAGCGCGACGGGCGGCCCGAGCACGTCAAGCGCTCCGCGGAGGAGAGCCTGCGGCGCCTGGGGACCGACACCATCGACCTGTACTACCTGCACCGGATCGACCCCGAGGTCCCGCTGGCCGAGACCTGGGGAGCGATGGCCGAGCTGGTGGACGAGGGCAAGGTGCGCTACCTGGGGCTCTCGGAGGTCACCCGGGCCCAGGCGGCGGAGGCGCAGGGGATCCACCCCGTCGCGGCCGTCCAGTCGGAGCTGTCGCTGTGGACGCGCGACGCCCAGGGAGCCGAAGGCGGCACGGCCGGTGGCGGGGGCGGCCGCGCCGGGAGCGACGGGCCCGGAGACGTGGTCGGCTGGTGCGCCGAGAACGGGGCCGCCTTCGTCCCCTTCTCCCCGTTGGGGCGCGGGTTCCTCACCGGTGCCGTCAGCACCTCCTCCATCGAGGACGGGGACTTCCGGTCAGCGCAACCGCGCTTCCAGGAAGAGGCCATGAAGCAGAACATGCGCATCGTCGACGTGGTCAAGCGCGTGGCCGGGCGCAAGGGCGCGACGCCGGCGCAGATCGCGATCGCGTGGACCCTGGCCCAAGGGGAGCACGTCATCCCGATCCCGGGCACCAAGAAGATGCGCTACCTGAAGGACAACATCGGCGCCGCCGGCGTCGACCTCACCGAGGAGGACCTGCGCGAGCTGGACGCCGTCCCCGCGCCCGTCGGATCCCGGTACTGACCGGCGGTATCCGGGGGCGGCCCGGCCCTTTGGGGCCGCTCCCGGCACCGCCTCAGCGCCATCCGCGGACGATCAGGGCCAGCGCTCCGGTAAACCCCGCGCCCACGGCCGCCAGGTAGGCTGGGTAGTGGCGCCGCCGGCCGCGGGCTGCGGCGCCGAAGGCCGCCAGGGCCAGGCCGGCGGTGAGGATCCTGGTGCCCCGGGCCCGGGCGCTCGCCTTGGCGAATTCGGCCGCTCCGAGGCCGTCGCGCCCGGCCCGGGCCGCGTACAGCTTGTAGGGGATGCCCGCCAGCGGCTGGTGGCGTACCCCGTGCGGGCCTTCGGCCGCCATCTGTTCCGCAACGGCCGTGCGCATCCTGTCGGTGGTCAGCGGCGCGGGGACGTCCACGCCCGCGCGCGCGAGGCTGTAGGCCACGGCGCCCCCGGCGACGCTTCCCGCGGCGGCGGACGCCGCCAGCCGCGGCCCCGACCGGGGGTCGGCCACGCACAGCGCCGCCAGGGCCACCTCGGGGAGCACCGGCCACGACAGGGCTTCGGCGAAGCCCCACCCCGCCGCCAGGGCGGTTCCATACGGCGAACTGGCCAGCCGCGCCGCCCGCACGCGGAGCGCGGAGTCGTCGGCCGCACGGGCGCCCTTCTTCAGCGGTTCGGCCTTCAGCGGTTCGGCTGCACGCGGCTCACGCATGGGTCCGGTCCCCTCCCGTACACTTCTCTTCGGTCCGCCCCCGGATCCCGGCGAGCATCCGACTGATCTGTTCCCTCGCGGCTCCGGTCCCCTCGGCAGGCGTGCCGAACCGCACCGTCACACGGGTGCGGGTGATGCCGCCGCCCTTGGGAAGCAGCGCGCGCGTGCCATCGATCGCCACCGGCACGAGGGGGACCCCCGCATGGGCGGCGAGCCGGGCCGCCCCGGAGTGGAAGCGGCCCAGGTCATCGTCGACCGAACGCGTCCCCTCCGGGTAGACGATCACCGGGCGCCCTGCATCCAGCACCGCACGCGCGGCCAGGAGGTCCGCACACCCGCCGCCGTTCCGCCGGACGGGGAACGCCCCGGTGAGTGCCTTGGCGGCCCAGGAGCGCGGGCCGTGGGCGAACCAGTAGTCGCCTGCCGCCGCGACGGCGGGGTTCGTCCGGGCGGGCAGGGCGGCGATCAGCGCGGCCGTGTCCGCGTGCGAGGAGTGGTTGGCCACCAGGACGCAGGGGCCCTTTGGGGGCCGGCCGACTGTGCGGAAGCCCCCGGTGGCCGACAGGGCCAGCCGCCAGAGGACGGCGCGGCCGACGGCGCCGGCGGAGAGAGGAGAGGCGGGTGTTCCGTTCAAGACAGCACCAATCCGACGGGAAGGGCGAGCAGGAGCGAGTCGACGCGGTCCAGCAGGCCGCCCATGCCGGGCAGCCAGCCGCCGGCGTCCTTGACCCCCGCGTCCCGCTTGACCAGGGATTCGAGGAGGTCGCCGAGGGGAGCGGCGACGGCGACCGCCACCGCCAGGCCGGGCGTGAGCGCACCGAGCAGCGCCAGCACGGCGATACCGGCGGCGGCGCCGGCGATGACGCCGCCCCAGCGCTTGTTGGGGGAGAGCGGGGACAGCGGCGGGCCGCCGAGGAGGCGCCCGCCGAACCAGCCGCCGACGTCGGCGGCGGCGACCGCCGCGCACAGCGCGAACGCGGCCGGGCCGAGCAGCACCAGGCCGGCGGGGGCCGACAGCCACACCACGCCGAACACGGCGCGGCAGGAGCGGTGCGCCCCGGTCGCGGTGTCCCCGGCCGCCACCGGGACCAGCGCGGCGGCGAGCGCCCCGGCGGCGGCCGCACGCCACAGCTGCTCCGGCGCCAGCCAGGCGACCAGGGGCAGTGCCGCCACGGTCGCGGCGGCCACGGCGGTCTCGGGGGCGCGCAGGCCGGCCATGCGCCCGTACTCGGCCATGGCGACGGCGGCGATGGCCGCGGCGAGCACGGCGGTCGCCGGGGCGCCGAGGGCGAACGCGCCGCCGGCCACCGGGGCGATCACCGCCCAGCTGGCCCAGCGCCGGACCAGCTCGCGCCGGCGCGAGAGCCACACCCCCGCGCCGCTCACCCCCAGGGCCCCGGCCACATAGGGGGCCGCCTCCACCGCGCCGATCACCGCCGGCCCCCGGCCGTCGCGGCGTCCGCCGGGTCCGCCGTGTCCAGGGCCCGCAGCGCCCGTCGGACGCGGACCAGCCGGACGGCGGCCGTGACCAGCGACCCCGCGATCATCAACGGGAAGACCAGGGCCGTGAACCCGGTCAGGGCCAGTAGCACGAACTGGGCGCAGCGCTCGGTCTTGCCCGAGGGGCCGCCCTGCAGGCGCGGCGCTCCGGCGGCGGCGCCCGCCAGGGACACCCAGGAGGGCAGGGTCGCCGCGAGCGCGGCGCCCAGCACCGGCGCGGCCGGGTAGGCGGCCAGGCACCCGGCCAGCACCGCGAACTCGGCCGCGCGGTCGCCCACCTCGTTGTCGACGGCGCCGGCACGGGTGCTGCGCCCGCTCTCCCGGGCGACGCCCCCGTCCAGGTTGGCGCAGGCGAGCCGGGCGACCAGCAGCGCGGCTACGGCGCCGGCGCACAGCGGGCCGGGCGGCACCGCGGCGACCACCGCCCCGGCGGCGCCGCCGAACGCGACCCCGCCCCAGGTGAGCACCGAGGGGGACACGCCCCGGGCGACCAGCGCCCGGCGGACCGAGGCCAGACGGTCGGCGAACCAGGGCTTGAGTGCGTAGAGTCCGTCCATGCCGACAGACTCACCCGAAGGGGGCTTCCGCGGCATCGTCGCCGAAGCTCAGGCGCCCTGAGTAGAGCTACTCAGTACCCGCGTCGACGCTCTTCAGGGAGGTCGGGGTTATACCGGCCGGTACAAGGCCGACTTCCCCGAGAGCAACGCAATTCTCTGTGACGGTGTCGACCGTTTCCCACGGCCTGCTCCGTCACGGGCTCCCGGAGCGGCTCAGGGCGTCCACGTAGGCGTAGGCCCGTTCGGGGTGGAGGAACCAGGTGATCAGGTCGGCAGGGTCCTCGAAGGCCTCGGCGAACCTGTCGGCCAGCCCCTGGTCGCTCCCGGCCGCTCGGAGGACCTCCCACACGTGCGGGGGACCCTCCAGCATGACCTCGCTCCACGCCGCCACATGGCGGGCGTGCCTCCAGTAGGAGGCGAACGCGGCGTTCATGAAGTCCTCGTCGAACGGGCGCATGCCGTGGTCGACGATGGCGCGCCGGTAGGTCTCCGCGCAGGCCGAGGCGGCGTTGGCCCCCTGAGAGGTGATCGGGTCGTTGGCCACGATCGCATCCCCCATGCCCAGCACGGCCCCTCCGCCGGGCAGGTGCCCCACAGGCTTGCGCACGTGCGGGGTGTAGCCGCCGCGCGCTTCGGCCATCGCGTCGGTCAGCTCCACGTCGAGGCAGCGCTCGTACATCCACGGGGCGTGGTCGCGCATGACCGAGAGCACCCCCTCCAGCACGTCGCCGGTGCGGCGCCAGCTCGGCACGGGCAGGTCCATAGGGCCGCCGGGCACGGCCTCCACCAGCAGGGCGTGGCAGGGCCCGGTCAGGGTGAGGGAGGGGACCGCGAGCACCTCGCCGACCCCCGGCACACAGGTGCGGTGCAGCACCTTCCCGGACGGGTGGTCCTCCATGCCGCGCACGTAGGCCAGGGCCAGGGTGCGCTGAGGGGCGTCGAAGCGGGTGCGCTCGGTGTCGACGGGGAAGAGCCCCGCCAGCTCGCTCTTGCCCGTGGCCAGCACCACGAGGTCGTAGGAGGAGCTGAACCACTGCAGGTCCGAGAGCGTGGCCCCGTGCAGGACGGTGCGGCCCCCGCGGCGCTCGAACTCCTCCAGCCAGGCGGCCATCTTCACGCGCTGGTCGACCGACTGGGCGGGCTCGCGCAGGGCCCCCGTCCACTGGGTGTCCAGAGCGCCGTGCGTGTCGGCGACGCTCATCGCCACGCCGGTGATCGCCGGTGCCGTGGGCCCCCAGAACGCCAGGCGCCGGCGGCGCTCGCGCCTCAGGGCGTCCCCGAACAGGCACTGGGTGGACATCACCCGCCCCGAGCGCAGGTCGGCGGGGGACTGCAGGGTGAGCAGGGTGACGTCGTAGCCATCGTCGCGCAGGCCGAGCGCCAGTTGGAGGCCGGACTGCCCGGCGCCGACGATGAGGATCTTGCGCATGCCGCTCCCGTCGTTGGAAGGACCGCAATTGGGGAGTGTGGGGAGGAGAGGGGGCACGTCAAGGCCCGCCGGACAGCGTCCGGCGGGCCGAGCGGAGCGAGGCGGCCGCCGCCGTCGTCCGCCGGGGGCGCCTCGGTCGACGAGGCGGGCGCCCCGGTGGCTCAGCGGTCGGTCTTGGGGCCGTCGTAGGTCTTGGTGAAGAAGGTGCCGAGGATCCCGGCGATGAGCATCAGCGGAAGGCTGACGAACATCAGCACGGCGGCGACGGTACCGACCATAGGTGTTGTCCTCCGTTGTTCTGACCTGCGGCCGGGGAGCGGGCCGTGTCCCGCGCTTGCCGCCCCGGCGCTGTCGCCTCCGAGCATAGATCGCCTCGCGCGCGGGCGTGTTCGGCCCCCGGGGTTCGGCGTGGTGACCACGGGCACACGTGACCGGGGCCACGCAGGGCCGCGGCTTCGGGGCCGCGCCCTGTTGGATACCGTCGACCGCGTTCGGGGAGCGTCGGGACCGTGGAGGCGGCATGGGCGGTGTCATCACGGGCTTCGGGGTCATCGCGAGCATCATCGCCGCCGGGTACGTGCTCGGCCGCAGCGATGCGCTCGGGGCCAACGGGCGGGAGGTGCTGACCAGGGTCGCCTTCTCCGTGGCCACCCCGGCGCTGCTGTTCACCATCCTGTCCGGGGCCGACCCCTCCGCGCTCTTCTCCGCCCCGCTGGCGGTCACCGCCCTGAGCATGGCGGCGGCCGCGGCCCTCTTCGTCGCCGTCGCGGTGGTCCGCCGCTGGGGCGCGAGGACGGCCGGGATGGGGGCCCTGTGCTCGGCGTACGTGAACGCGGGCAACCTGGGCATCCCCATCGCCTCCTACGTCCTGGGGGACGCGGCCCTGGTCGCGCCCGTGCTGCTCCTGCAGCAGCTCGTGGTCACTCCGATCGCGGTCACCCTGCTGGACGCGGGGTCGCGGAGCCCCGGGGAGCGCGTCGGCGTGCTGACGGTCCTGACCACTCCGCTGCGCAATCCGATCGCCGTGGCGTCCCTGGCGGGCGTGGCGGTCGCGCTCTCAGGGCTGACCGTCCCCGACCCGCTCATGCAGCCGTTCGAGCTCGTGGGGTCGATGTCGGTGCCCGCCGTGCTGCTGGCGCTGGGCATCTCCCTGCACGGCAGCCCGTTGCCCGGGCGCGGCCCGGAGCGCGGGCCCGTGGTCCTGGCAGTCGTGCTCAAGACGCTCCTGCAGCCCGCGGCCGCCTGGGCGATCGGGACGTGGCTGTTCCAGCTGGACGGGGAGATGCTGTTCGCCGTCGTCGTCCTGGCCGCACTGCCGACGGCTCAGAACGTGTTCACCTACGCCTCGCGGTACGGGGCGGCCACCACGATGGTGCGCGAGGCCGTCCTGCTGTCGACCATCGCCACCCTGCCCGTCCTGGTGGGCATCGCCCTGCTGCACGGGTGAGCGCGCGTCCGCGCTGCCCGGCGCCTGAGCGCACCTGAGAGCGCATCAGTGCGCGCCTGGAGGCGGCCGGGCGTCGCCGGTCCTACCATGGTCGCCCCGCCGCCCTGGGAAGGAACCCATGACCGTCCTGAAATCCGTCGCCCTCTTCGCCGTCGCCGCGCTCTTCGAGATCGGCGGGGCCTGGCTCGTATGGCAGGGGGTCAGGGAGCACAAGGGGCTGCTGTGGGTCGGGGCGGGGGTGATCGCCCTGGGGCTGTACGGGTTCGCGGCGACTCTGCAGCCCGATGCCCACTTCGGACGCATCCTGGCCGCCTATGGGGGCGTCTTCGTCGCCGGTTCACTGGCGTGGGGAATGGTCGTGGACGGGTTCCGGCCGGACCGCTGGGACATTGCGGGAGCAGTGATCTGTCTTCTCGGCGTCGCGGTCATCATGTACGCACCGCGGGGGAACTGATCGTGTTTTCCGGGCGTTGAGCCGAGAACGATTCCGCTGATAGCCGCACTCTTCATCCTCCCGGAGGTGCGATGGTGCCCCTCGACCCCCATTTCGGTTCCCCCACAGGCGTTCGGAACACCGGCGCCGCTGAGTACATCAACCCGTACGCGGCCACCACGACGGCGGAATTCCTCCAGGCCATGCGCGACTACCGGGCACGTGCGGGCGACCCCACGTTCGAAGAGATGGAGCACCGCTCGGGCGGGGTGTGCACCGCCCAGCGCTTCCGCTCCACGCTCGCCGGAAGGGCGATGCCCACCGTTGCCCTGGTAGGAGCGTTCATCACGGCCTGCGGGGGTGACGCCGAGGCCTGCGGTGAATGGACCGCGGCCCTGCGCTACCTCAGGGACAGGCTCACGTCCTGATCCTGCAGGGGTGCATCCGCCGGCGGGGCGCGGAGGATTCCGCGCCCCGCCGTCCTCATCGCCTGGGGCCCGTCTTCCGACCCCTCAGTGCGCGTGAGTGCGCGTGCGGTCAGTCCAGTCGGGTGATGCGCCCTGCGCCGCCCTCGGGATAGTCCTCGGCGGTGACGGTGCCGTCCAGGTCCTCGCGCAGGTACTCCGAGAGCGCCTGCTGGTGCACCGTGCCCACCACGGTGTAGTCGGCGCCGCGGAACGGGTACTGGTCGCCGCCCGCGGCCGAGAAGTCGACGGTGGCCACGGTGATCGGCGGGCCGTCGACCATCTCCCCGTCGCGGACGATCGGCGTTCCGTCGGCCAGCTCGGCCTCGCGCACCCTCTCGCCCTCGGTGAGCACGTTCCCCTCGTCGTCGAGCTCCTGGGCGGTGCGGGAGGCGTCGTAGTCGAAGGAGACCCCGGCGACCTGGGCGAACCTGCCGTCGGCCGCGGGCATGCGGGAGACCCCGTTCTCCAGCAGCTCCTTGACCTGCGCCCGCGGGATCTCGGGGACGACCGCGACCTGGTTGGTGAACGGGACGATGGAGAACGTGTCCAGCTCGCTCACCGGACCGGAGGGGATGACCGAGTTGTTCCGGATGCCGCCGCCGTTCTGCAGGGCGATCTGCGGTTCGGGGACCCCGTACTCCCCGGCCTTGGCGCGTCCGGCGGCCAGCACGGCGTCGGCGACCAGGTTCCCCAGGTTGGTCTCCCGGGTGCGCACGCCCGGATCGCGGACCCCGTCCAGCGGGACCTCGGAGTCGGCGGCCACCTGCTCGGCCAGGTCGTCCACGTAGGCCTGGACGGGTTCGTGCACCTCCTTCTGGACGGCCGGGTGCGGTTCGACCGCGTCGCCGCCGGTGCCCGAGACGCGCACCGGCCCCGAGCGGTCGGCGACGCCGATCAGTTCCCCGTCCGAGTCGAAGTCGGCGACCAGCCGCCCGACGTACTTGTAGTCGGAGTTGGCCTGGACGACCGGCACCTGCACGCCGCCGGAGTCGTCCACCCAGAGGGGGTAGCCCATGGGCTCGCCGGTCTCGGGGTCCTCGGTCACGGTGTCCCCGGGGACCAGCGGGGTGTCCGGGCCGGCCTGGACCTCGCCGCCGCCTCCCGCGATGACGATGTCGACGTCGCGGAGTTCGCGCACCAGCGCGCGCTCGTTGCCGATTCCCTGCAGGTGCGAGAGGAGGATGACCTTGTCGACGCCGTCGTCGGTGAGGTCGTCGACCGCGCCCTGGACGGAGGCGCGCAGGTCGGGGTCGATGGTGACGTCCCTGGGGCTGGAGATGGACGGCAGCTCAGGGGTGATCGCCCCGACGACGCCGATCTCCTCGCCGCGCTCCCTGAGGATGGTGCTGGGGACGATGGCGCCTTCGCCGGCCAGCTCCGCCAGGCGCTCCTCACCGGACACGTCGGCGTTGGCCGACAGGAAGGGCGCCTCGCCCCCGGCGTCGCGGTAGGCCTCGATGTAGTCGGCGTAGAAGTCGGGGCCGAAGTCGAACTCGTGGTTGCCGAAGGCGATGGCGTCCCAGTCCGTGTGGGCCGCGGCCACGGCGTCGTAGAAGGGCGCCCCTTCCTGGCGGGCCGCGGAGAGCTCGGGGCCGGCCAGGTACATGTCCCCGGACGAGAGGGTGACCACGCCGCGGCGCTTGGACTCGCCGGGGCGGGCGGCCCTGGGGGAGGACTCCTCCGCCCGCAGGTCCTCGACCAGCGAGGTGAAGCGGGCGGCGCCGCCGTAGTCGGGGTCGGCGGGTGCGCCGAGCAGGGCGGATTCGAGGTCGTTGGCGTGCAGCACGGTCAGGGTGTAGTCGGCCTTGTGGCCGCCAGGGCCGCGGCCCGGGTCCGCGGCCGCGGGGGAGGCACCGGCCGTGAGGGCGGCCGCGGTGAGCAGCGCCACGGGGGCGGCGGCGCGGCGCAGGGGATGGTCGGACATGCGCTCACTCTCGATGGAAAACGATTACATACGCACTGTCGGTCCGGAATTCTAAGCTGGCGGTATCGGCGGGGGAAGGTATCGGGAGGAGAAGATCCGGTGACACCGGGGCAGTTCATCGATGCGGCGCTGTGGTTCCCCGAGACACGGGAGACCGAGCCCTTCGGGCCGGGGGTCCTCGTGTACAAGGTGCGCGAGAAGGTGTTCGCGCTGCTCATGCCCGAGTCGGGGGACCATCCCGCGCGCGTGTCCCTCAAGTGCGAGCCGGGGCTCGCCCTGGAGCTGCGCGCGCAGTTCCCCGCCGTGGTCCCCGGCTACCACCTGAACAAGCGCCACTGGAACACGGTGCCCGTCGACGGCGTCGTCCCCGACGAGGAGCTGGCGGAGATGCTGCGGCACTCCTATGAGCGCGTCGTGGCCGGGATGCGCCGGGCCGACCGCGACCGGCTCACGGCCGCCCTGGGCGAGGACCTGCCCCCGGTGCCCGGCGGCACCGGGTCGTGAGCCGGAGCCGTGGGCCGGCGCCGTGAGTCGGAGCCGTGCGTCAGAACAGGCGGCGGGGCGGCTTGGGCGGGTGGACCGCGACGTCGGTCCAGTCCCGGGCGAGCACCGCCCGCACCGCCGCGGGACGGTTCGGGTGCCGCCGCAGGTCCTCCCCCAGCGCGCGGTCCAGCGCCTCGGGCGCCGTCGGCCGCGATCGCGGGTCCTTGGCCATCGCCGCCTCGACGAGGCCCTCCAGCTCCGGCGGCAGGTGGTCCAGGTCGGGGGCCTCGCGGACGGTCCGGCGGGCCAGCTCCGCCGGGCCGGCGACGCCGAAGGGATCGCGCCCCGCGGCGGCGAACGCGACCAGCGCGCCCCACAGGAACACGTCGGAGGCGGCGGTGACGGGGCGGCCCCGGTACTGCTCGGGGCTGGTCCATCCGGGCGTCCCGAGCCGGTCGCGGGGGCCGGGCAGCTCCTCGGGCGGTTGCGGTCCGGCCGGCTCGGGCAGCCCGATGTCGCGCACGGCCCGCCGGTAGCGGCGGACCCGGATCCAGCGGGTGGCCTCCTCGCGCAGCCCCAGGTGCGCGATGCCGAAGTCGAGGAGCTTGGGGCCGGAGGCGGACAGCACCACGTTGCTCGGCTGGAGGTCCCGGTGGACCACCCCGGTGCCGTGCACGGCCCTGAGGGCGTCGGCGGTCCCCACCGCCAGCGCGCGCACCATCGCCGCGCGCAGACGCCCGTGGCGGTCGACGTGGTGGCGCAGGGTCGGCCCGGGGACGTACTCGGTCGCCAGCCAGGGGAGCTCGGCCAGTACGTCGGCGCCGACGAAGCGCGCGACGCAGGGACTGTTCACCCGGGCCAGCAGCCGTGCTTCAGCGGCGAAGCGTTCCCGGAACCGGGCGTCCTCGGCGTGGCGCCGGTGGACGACCTTGACGGCCAGATAGCCGCGCAGCCCTTCTCCGGTGGCGGCGTAGACGGTGCCCATCCCGCCGGAGCCGATGCGGCCCACCACGGTGTAGGCGCCGATGCGCCCGGGGTCGTCGGGCAGTAGGCGGCCCAGCCTCCGCGGCCCGCGGGCCTTCATCGGCGGACCGCCGGGGGCATGCGACCAACTCCCAATGTCCGGGGACGGCGTCAGCGGCATCCTACGGCCAGGGAGGCGCGGCCCACAGCCCGATCTGGGCGCCCAGCAGGGCGGCGGCGAAGACGGCGCCGAGGAGGACGTAGAAGACGAGACAGCCCATGCAGCAGGAGTGGCGGGAGGTGCGGGCGGCGAGGGCGGACAGGATGAGGAGGAGCAGGAGGACGCCGAGGGCAGCGACTACCATTCACGGTTCCTACCCGTGGGCCCGGCCCGGCCACCGGTCGTGGCCCAGTCGTTACCGGTCCCGCGGGTCCGGCCGCTTCGATCGCTCCGGCCGGGCGAACCCCTCGGTGATCTCGACGGCCAGCTCCAGCAGTGCCAGGGCGGAGGGCGCGCGCAGGTCCGCCAGGTCGATCGGGCGGCCCGAGCCCAGGTGCTGGTCCTCGGGGAGCTGGAGCGCGCGGGCACAGCGCTCGCCCATCTGCCGTTCCAGGTCGTCGGTCTCGGGCGAGGAGCCCGGCCCGCCGGAGGGGCCCTTTGCGAGCACCACGACGGCCGACTCCGCCAGCGTCCCCGGGGCGGTCCCCTTCACCTCCTCCAGGACGTTGGCGGCCGCGATCGCGCCGTCGCGGGTGGCGGGGGTGACCAGGACCAGGCGGGTGCAGCGCCCCAGGAGCACCGGGACGCCCGGGCGCTGCAGGCCGCTGCCGGCGTCGACCAGCTGCAGCGGGTAGTGCCGTTCGACGGCGTCGGAGATGCGGCGCAGGCTCTCCATGCCCAAGGGGCGCGAGGCGGTGTCGTCGGGGGCGGAGGCCAGCACGTCCAGGCCATAGGTGGTCTGCGCGGTGAAGCGGTTCATCTCCGAGTAGCGCACGGCCGCGTCTGGTGAGGCGATCAGCTCTTGCATCGGGAGCTCGGCGTGCCACTTGAGCGCCATGCGCTCGGTGATCGGCGCGCGCTCAGGGTCTCCGTCGACGGCGATCACCCGGTCGCCGCGGTGGGCGGCCAGCACCGAGCCGAGCCCCAGCGCGACCGTGGTCGTACCCACCTCCGCGCCGGTACCCAGGACCACGATGGACTGGTGCTCGTCGGGCAGGGGGGCGCGGCCGACGGCGGCTTCGAGCTCTTGGCGCCGCTGTTCGGTCTTGGAGTCCCCCGGATTGATCCTGCCGCCGGTGACGGTGTACAGCGCGCGGCGCCAGCCGCCCTTGGGGGCGGGGCGCTCCCGGCGGATCAGCGTGTCCGCACTGAGCTCGGAGTACGGCACGGAGGCGGACGCGCCGGAGTCCTCGCCGTCGGCCGCCGGCTCGGGTTGGGGGGATCGAACTGACACCGCTGGACTTCCTAGGGATCGACTGGTGAACGGGCCCTGTCCGACGGCATTTTACGCAGTGTCGCGGATGGGGGACCGGTCGGGTTCGTCCCGACTTCGCCTCCGGGGCGGCCGGGGGCGAACCGGAGCGGTCCGGCGGCCGTCGGAGGGAACGGGCCCGAAACGGCGGCCGGCGTGGCCGCCGCACTCGGGCGAGAGAGGACGGTCGAATGTACCCGCAGTACCCCGGACACCACCAGTACGCCTATCCGGCACCGCCCCAGGAGCCGCCGCCGCTGCCCGGCACGGTCACCGCCGTGCGCGTGCTGATGTTCCTGGGAGGCGGCCTGGGCGTGCTGGCCGGCGTGGGCGTGGCGGTGCTCTTCGGCGCCCTGCTGGGCGTGGACCCCAGGCAGGTCGAGGACCTCTCCGAGGCCCAGGAGACGGTGCTGCAGGTGCTGAGCGAGGAGGGGATCGACCCGGCGGCCATGGCGGTCGTCCTGGGGCTGGCCATCGGCGTCCCGCTGGTCACCGGGCTGATCTCGCTGTTCCTGTCGGCGGTGGCCGGTCGCCGGTCCCGGCTGTGGCTCTGGTCGATCGTGGCGTTCCAGGCGCTGCTCGCGCTGGGGTGGGCACTCCAGCTGCTGCTTTTGAACCTGCTCGCGCTGGTCCCGCTGGTGCTGTGCATCGTGAAGATCGCCCTGATCACCGGGGCGGACGCACGGAGGTACTACGCGTCCTGAGCGGGGCCCAGGCGCCGGCGCGCCTCGGCGAGCCTGCGGTCGTGCTCGGACTCCTCGGGCAGGGCGGCCAGCATCGCCGAGGCGCGCTCCTGCAGGTCCGCTTGCGCGGACCGGTCGGTGAAGACGTAGAAGCGGTCCTCCCGGACGGCGGTGAGCACGAGTTCCCCGACGTCCTCGGGGGCCAGGCCGCACTGTTCGACGACGGTCCGCATGCGCTCGTCGTCGATCCGGGTGCGCTGCCGCTCGGAGGTCCCGCCCGGCATGCCGGCGATGCCGTGGTCGATGATGCGCGTGCGTACGCCGCCGGGGCACAGCACGGTCGTCCGCACGTCCAGCCGGGCCAGGTCGGGGTCGGCGTGCAGCGACTCCGACAGGGCGATCACGGCGGCCTTGGCGGCGCTGTACTCGAAGAGGCGGCCGCCGCGGACCCCGGCGGTCGAGGCGGTGTTCACCACGTGCCCGGGGCTGCCGCGGGCGATCATCCGGGGCAGGAACACGCTCACCCCGTTGAAGACCCCGCCCAGGTCGGTGCCGAGGATGTGGTCCCACACCGCCGGGCTGGGGTCGGTGACGGACGCGGTGCCCAGGACCCCGGCGTTGTTGCAGAGCACGGTGACGGGGCCCAGACGCGCCTCGGCGTCGTCGGCGGCCTGGGCGAAGGCGTCGCGGTCGCGTACGTCGAGCGGGAAGGTCTCGGTACGGGCGGTGGCGGAGAGCTCGTGGCGGGCGGCGTCTAAAGCGTCGGCGTCGATGTCGGCTAAGGCGAGATCGGCCCCTGCCAGTGCGAAGGCGCGGGCCATTCCCAGACCGATCCCTTGTGCGCCGCCGGTGATGAAGATCGTCTTTCCTGCGACGTCGGTCATGCCGCTCCCTGTTCCGGGTTTCTTGGCAATTATGGGAGAGGCGGAGGGGGAGGGTCGTTCGGAGGCCGACTTCGTCTGTTATGGGAGAGGCGGAGAGCGGCTTCTTAGGGATGCGGTATTCGGAAGTGACACCGGCCGAATGAGGACAGGGGCACGGTTATGGGGCGGCCGCAATTGCGGCCGCCCCGTCGTTCAGGAGTGAGGGGCGGTCGGCGGTCCGGCCGGGCCTGGCGGCCGTGGCGGACCTGAATGCCCGTGCGGCCCCGGCGGCATGGGGTGCCCTGGCTGCCCTGGCGGAACGGGCGGCTGCTGTGGCGGCCGCGGGGGGTACGGAGCGTTCGGGGGACCGGGCGGCCCAGCAGGGCCAGGAGGCATCGGACCCGCTGCAGGAGAGGGGGGAGACTGCCCCTCGGCCCTTCCGCTTCCGGCGAGCGAGACCAGGATCAGGACGACCGCGGCGGCCCACAGGAGCAGTGAGGTGACCGTCTGGACGGCGGCCGCCGCTTCGACCGACTCCGGCAGGAGCAGTGTGTCGTACAGGAAGACCATGGTGTAGACCCGCCACCCGGCGAAGACCAGGGCCGCCACGATCAGCAGGGCCCCCGCCGTGCGGACCGGCCCGGTTCCGGACGGCGCCTTGCCGCCGCGCGCGAGGGCGATCACCCCGACCACGGCCGTGAGGGCGTCGAGGAGGAAGTACAGGACGGATTGGAGCATCATCGGCCTCTCCGATCGTCAGCGCGCGGCCGGCGGGGGCGGTACGGCGGGGGGAGGTCCGGCAGGGGGCGGCGGGGGACCGTAGCCGGCGGGCGGACCATAGTGCGGCCCGCCGGGCGATCCCGGAGGCCCGGGCGGCACCGGAGGCCCGGGCGGCACCGGGCCCGTGGGCGCGGACGCCCGGGCGCGCGGTGCGCGGGTGGCGGCCAGCACCAGCAGCAGGATCCCCAGCGCCCATGTGCCGTGGCCGAGCAGTGCGTTGAGGACCGAGCCGGCGGTCGCCATCCACATCGGACCGGCGATGAACTCCTTGTACAGGACGAACGTGTGCAGGAGTGTCCAGACGGCGTGAACGAGGAGCAGCACCATCCCGGTGACGGCCATGCCGCGCCGGTGCGGGCTGATCCTGCCCAGAAGGACCAGGCCGGCGACCGCCAGCAGGGCGGCGGTGACCGGCGGGGCCGTCGATAGCGCCATGGACAACGTTCCTCCAGTGGGCCGGGGCGGATGGACCGGGGCGGGCGGCCGCCATCGGGTCGGTCCCCGGGCGGCGGGGGACAAAGGTACAGCAGGCCCCGGGGCCGGGGGACGGGCGGAGACGGCGGGGCCGTTCCCGGCCCGGTTCGCGCCGGGGTGCATTCGACGGGGTGATTCCACAAGGGGAATCCGGGGGACCTATCGCGCGGATGGCCGCATAGCGCCACTTTTCGATTCGGCCGCGCCGTGATTTTCCGCATCTCCGGGGAAAGACCACTGGCCCGTCCCCTCGATGCGAGAGGATCCCCCCATGGAACGCCTCTGGGATGCCGACCCGTCCGCAGGGTTCCGCCGAAGGCTGGGAAAGACCGCCGCGGAGCTGGACAAGAGCCGCCTGGACGACGACTGCCCGGAGATCTGGGAACTCGACAACGGCGACATCGCGGTGGTCGGCAGGGACGCCACCGATCGCTATGCGGACCGGCTTCCCAGCGGGGTCACCGTCGGCCCGGACGAGCGGCTGGTCGTCATTCCGGGGATCATGCTGCGAGCGGCGAAGCCGGACATCCCCAATGCCTGAATCTCTGACGGCCGACCCGCAGGTCTTTGACGAGGTGCGCGCATCCGACGGCAGGCTCCTCGACCGCGCGGCCTACCACGCCGACGCCAAGGCGCTGCGGGAATCACCGGAGCTCACCGGCGACGTATGGAAGCTCGAACGGTCGCAGCGCTTCGACGAATCGGGGGACGAGGCCTGGGAGGCCTACCTCGCCGGGGACATGGGGCGCGCCATCGCTATATTCGAGGGCGAGCGGGAGCGGCTCCGGGAACAGGTCGCGCGCTATCGCGCCCTGGGCCTGCGGATGCGCAGGCTGCGGGTGGCGGAGGCGCCTCCGAGCCCCTACCTGCGATGGGAGATGCACAGTCACCGGGTATTCGTCGAGAGCGGCTATGACATCGCCGTATTGGACGCCGAACAGATCCGCTCCTGGGAACGCGGGCGGCCCCTGCCCGAGACCATGGTCTACGGAGGCCGGGTGGTCTACCAGGTGCTCTACGACCGGGAGTGGGCACCGGCCGGTGCCAAGCGGATCGACGACGCCGCCCTGGCCGTCCGGGTCGCCGCGGCGATCGCCGGGCTCTACGAGCGGGCCGAGCCGTTCATGGACTTCTACCGGCGCGAGATCGCCGCTGAGGGTGCGGGGCGACCGTGGGGCCGTGAAGGCCTTCCCGCTCGCAGTGGTGATCCTCTCGCTCGCCGCATTGGCCCTGGTGCTGGCCTCACCTCTCGCGTTGAGGGGGTTCGGCGGCGGTGACGGGGAGTGGGAGCGGCTGAGCCTCATCGGCCAGACCTACGGGGCGGTGTCCGCGCTGATCGCGGTCCTCGCCCTGGTGGGGGTGGCCGTGACGCTGGTCTTCCAGGCGCGCGAGACCCGGCGGGCCGTCGAGGAGGGGCGGCGCCAGGCGATGGCCGAGCTGCTGCGGATGGCCATGGACGACCCCGATCTGGACGCGTGCTGGGGGCCCGTGCCCGAGGGCGAGGACCGCACGGAGCGCAGGCAGCAGCTCTACACCAACATGATCGTCACCCAGTGGGGCACGGCGTTCCGGGCCGGGGCGATGCCCGAGGCGCGGCTGCGGGCCGCGGCCGAGGAGATGTTCCGCGGTCCGGTCGGTCGCGCCTACTGGGCGCGGGCACGCGGGCGGCGGCTCTCCGCGCCTGCGCGCCGGGCGGACCGGCGCTTCAACGAGGTCCTCGAAGAGGCGTACCTGGCGGCGACCCCGGTCGTGCACCAGGCACGCCCGTCCGAGGGCACCGGCGCACCCGTCGCCGGTGCCGGGGACGGGCGCCGGCGCTCCCTGCCCCTCGTCGCGGCGTTCGGGACGGGGGCGGCCGTCGGAGCCGCCGCGGCCGCCGGCGCCGTGGCCCGTCGGCTCGCCCGTCCGGCGCGGCGCGCCCCCGGCGGGCGGCTCCGCCGTGCCAGGGGACGGTGGAGCCGGGTCCGCAGGAGGTAGGAGAGCAGCAGAGCAGGACCCATCGGCCCCGTGGCGGGAAAGGTGGCGGGAAAACCCATTGACCGTCCCGCGGCCGGATGGTGAAGAATCCCCGAATGCCTCAGATGTTCGACAGCACCGACAAGGACCCCCGGGTCGCCCTTCCCCGGCTCGGCGGGGAGGGGCAGGTCCTCGCCGGGTACCTCCGCCACCAGCGGCAGACCCTGGAGCTGAAGTGCTCCGGGCTCGCCCCCGAGGACCTGGCACGCAGAGCGGTCGACCCTTCGACGCTGTCCCTGCTCGGTCTCCTTCGGCACATGGCCGACGTCGAGCGCGACTGGTTCCGCGTCGTCATGGCAGGCACCGGGGCCCCTCCGTACTACTGGACGGAGGAGGACCCGGACGGCGATTTCAACGGAGCGCAGGCGGCCGAAGCGGTCGTCCGGGACGCCTGGAACCACTGGCGCGAGGAGGTCGCCTTCGCGGAACGCTTCGTCGAGGACGCATCCGGCCTCGGCGTGACGGGAACGGACCCGGAGCGGGGAGAGGTGTCCCTCCGGTGGGTCCTGGTGCACATGATCGAGGAGTACGCACGGCACAACGGCCATGCCGACCTCCTCCGCGAGCGCATCGACGGAACGGTCGGCGGCTAGGCGCGGGGCAGGGTAAGGCAAGGGAGTGCTCTAAGGACCCTGTCGGACCCGCGGCCGATGCCCGCGAGCCGTTCCCCGAGAAGTGTCGCCCTGGGTTCGGCCTGGGGCGGCGGGGCGCCGGAGTCCCCCACACCAGCCGACGCCGTCCCCCTGAGGAACGGGGCAGGCTCCTGGCGCTGCTGGGCGCTTTGGAGGGCGAGGGGCGGCCCGCGCCCACGGTGGGCCCGGGCTGAGATGCGCACGACGTCGCAGTGCACCTCGCACCTCGTGTACGACTTCGTCCGCCGGCTCTCGGGGAACCGCGACGACCACCTTGGACCGCACTTCAGGCGGGACGAGAAGGCGGCGGGCTTCGTCGGCCGGGCGAACGGGGAGTCCGTGGCGGCCGTTCGCTGAGCGGGGCCCAGGGCGCCCAGGGGGCGGCCGGGGCTCAGCTGTGGGCGTCGACCGCTACCAGCCAGGTGTCGTCGGTCAGTTCGTCGATGTAGGCGTTGGCCATGGCACGGTAGCCGGCGGCCGCTGAGCGGACGTCCGGGGTGCTTCCGATCCAGCCGCCGAAGGGCTCGTCGATCCACTCGCCGTCGAGCGTCAGCAGCGACGCGCCCGTCACGGCGCGGGACCTGCGGTCTTCGATATAGCCCTCCTTGGAGGCGCCCGGTGCGTCCAGTGCGTAGTCCATGACTCGGTCCAGGCCGGTCCTGGCCAGGGCCTCCACGAGGGGCTGGCTCTTGTAGTCGGCCTCGGCCCGCTGTCTGCCGTAGTCGGGCGAGACCAGGCGGGCGAAGGAGGACCAGCCCAGGGCCGGCGGGAGCGACGCAGCCCGCTCCTGGAAGATGTCCCACTCCAGTTCGGCCTCGCGTGCCGCGCTCTCCCGCATCGATCCCAGGGCGAGCAGGCCTTTGCGCCCGCCGTCGGCCCGCGCCCCCTTCTCGGAGGTGTGCGGCTGCAGCAGGCCCGAGCCCCTCTCGATTCCCGGAAGGACGTGGAAGTACCCCTTCCAGCGTCCCCCGGTCTCCCAGCGGTCCCATTCGCCTCGGGGGTTGAACGTCGAGGCGAAGTAGGGCCGCCCCACCCCGTCGAACAGGATCGGCGGCTCCCCGTCGGCCGGCGCGAGGTCCCGGTTGTAGGCCTCGGCCACGTCCTGCCAGGTGAGATCTTCGTCAGGGACCGCGAAGCCGAAGCGCGCGCGCAGGTACTTGACCGCCCAGAAGTCCGCGGGCCGCGACTGGAACTCGGTGTAGTCCGGGTACGGGGCGACCTCCAGCTCCTGGTCGAAGGGGGCCATGGCCTCCTTGAGCGCCGGATAGTCGCACCCGGCGGCGCCGTCGCCGCGGGGCCCCTCGGCCAGCGCGACGATCACGCAGCTGTGCACCATGGGAACCTGCCTGTCCGGAGGGTCCTGGAGGTCCCGGCGCGCACCGGGCCCGTGTGCGATGGTGCCACGTCCGGGCGGCGTCGGGGTGTCACTGGAAGCGCACGTCCACGCGGGTGACCCGCCAGCCCAGGTGGCGCAGGGCGGATTCGCGGACCGCCCGCCGCAGTTCGTCGGCGAGGCGCGGCGCGGGCACCTCTCCGGTGAAGCGGGCGGTCAGGTCCACGGCGACCCCGTCGGGACCGGTGGTGAACCGGCAGCGGCCCACGGCGGCGCCCGGGACCGTGTCGCATGCGGCCCTGAGGAGGGCGGCCACCGCCTCCCTGCGCATCCGCGTCCACCCGCGCCCCCCGGCGTCCAAGGTGACGAACCCGCCGGAGCGGACCTCCGCGCGCACGGTGCGCATCACCTGGTCGACGAGGTCCGGCGGGGCCGCCACGGTCTCCTGGGCCGCCTCGTCCTGCGCGGCCGAGAGCACCCGGAACTCCTCGGCCGCGGCACGGCAGTGCGGGCACGTGCGCTCGTGCCCGCTCGGCCGTCCGGCGCGGAGGCGGCGCAGGAGGGTGTCGACGGACTCCCCGCACGGCAGGAGGTCCGGGTCGTCCGGGTCGTTCACCGCCATGGTTCGAGCGCCTCCACGAGACGGGTGCGCGCGCGGTGGATGCGCCCGCGCACGGCTGTCGGGGTCGCGTCGACCACCTCGGCTATCTCCTCGTATCCCAATCCTTCCATCTCCCTGAGGATCCAGCAGATGCGCTGGGGAGGCGGCAGCCCCGCCAGGGCCTGGTCGAGCGCTTGGCGCAGCCCGCTCCCGATGGCGTGTCCGGCCGGTCCGGGGGAGCGGTCCGGGACGTCCGCCTCCTCGGGCAGCGGCCCGCTCGCGGCGCGGGCGCGCACGGTGTTGAGCGCGCGCCGGGCGGCGATCCGGTAGAGCCAGGGGCGGAAGCGGTCGGCGTCCTCGAGGTCGGGGAGCCGGCGCCATGCGGTCACGAGCGCCTCTTGGGCGGCGTCGGCCGCCTCGTCGTGGTCGGCGAGCGTGCGCAGGGCGATGCGGAAGACGGCGTCCTTGTGGCGCAGGACGAGGGCCTCGAATGCGGCCGTATCGCCGTCCTGGGCGCGTTCGGCCAGCACCCCGTCGGGTGGGCCCGGACGACCCGCCACGCTCCGCCCCCTTCCGGTTCCGCTCCCCGGCGCGGTGCCGGGGCCACGTTGCAGAGGGGAGTGGTGACGCAACGTTACCCCTTATGACCTGGGAATGTGCGGTTGTGTCGAATGTGGGACACGTCACATACTGGGGAGCGTGAGCGGAACCGGAGGAGAGGTGTCTCAGATGTGACGGGCGCCGCGGGCGAGCGTGCGGCCCGCTGACCGGTGAGGGGGGCCTGGTCGGCCTGGGCCCGCCGCCTCGGCGCCCGTCCTGAGGCGCTCGCACCGAGAGGGGACCATATGACCGCGTTGCAGGGAGGGGCGGCGGCCCCCGGCCGCACGGGATCGGGCTGGCGGCGCAGGTCCTCCGAAGGCCTGCGCAGGGCGCGGGTCCCGGCGCGGGCGGCGGTGCCGCTCGCGGCCGCCGCGGCGGTGGCGGCCGGTGCGGCCGCGCTCGTGTCGGCGGCCGAGGTCATCACCGTCCTGGCCGACGTCCACGTCTTCATCCCGGTCTACGGGATGGCCGACCACGGGGGCGCCCGGTGGGACGATCCCGGCCTGCGCGCCGCATCGGCGGTGCTGCTGCTGATCGGCGGCGGGACCGTCGTGGCCGCCGGGGCCTGGGCGCTGCGCGGCGGGACGGACGCGCGGACGCGCCTGCACGCGGGCGACGGAGGCGATCCGCTCCCGGGGGTGCGCAAGGCCATCGAGGAGTCGGCCGTGACGGTGTCCGGCGTGGACGGGGTCCGGGTGCGCTTCGGCGCCAGGAGCGTGGTGGTGCGCGTCGCCGTCTCCTCGGTGAGGAAGGAGTCCCGGCGCCGGGCGGTGGAGGGCGCGGTCCGGGCCCGGCTCGATTCCCTCTCCCTGGGCGAGGAGTTCACCGTCCGGGCGCTGGTGGACGCGCAGGACGAACCTGAATGAGGCGCCACACGGCGTCGGCGGCCGCCTCCGGCGCCGGTGCCGTCCCCGGGTCGGCGGTGACGTGGGCGATGGTCCCCACCAGCGCCCCGGCCAGGAACGACGCGTGCAACGCGGCCGGGACCTCCTCTGACCCCCGGGGCCGTTCACCCCTGTCGAAGCGCGCGGCGAGCTCGTCCCCCGACCTGGCCCGGAGTGTCGAGGTGCAGCCCGGACTCCCCTCAGGGCCGAGCATGCGGCCGTACGGGGCGAGGCCGAACCCCACATGCGGGGCTGACGGCGGCGATGGACGCCGAGTACGCCTGATCGCGTCTGAATGGCGTCTGAGCGGCCTCCGCTCAGACCTCGTCCTGGGGGACCGACGCATAGGCCTCGCGGAGGCGGGCGAGGAGGGCCGTGGGCTCGGGGAATGTGCGGTCGCCGATCCTCGACACCGGGCGTACGCCGACGGCGGCATTGGTGATGAAGGCGCCCTCCATCGCCGGGACCGATGCCACCGGGACGGGGGCGGTGCGGTGGGGGTGCGCCGCCTCCTCGGCCCGGGCGAGCAGGCGCATCGTCGTCCCCTCCAGGACCTCGCCCTGCGGCCACAGCACCTCGCCGTCCCGGACGAAGCCGATGTTCCACGTCGCCCCCTCGGTGACACGGCCGTTCCGGTCGGCGAAGAGCACGTCGTCGAAGCCGCCGAGCTGGGCCGCGCGGCGCTGGCGGAGGACGCCGGCCAGCGAGGTGGTCTTCACCGCGGCCGGGTCGCGCTCGTGCTCGCGGACCTCCAGTGACAGCGGCGGTGCCGGGACCGGCGGGGCCGGCCGCGTGGACACCAGCAGCCGCGGCCGGGCCGGGCGCGCCGGCAGGCCGAGCTCCAGCCCCGGGTCGAACACGGTCACGCGCACGACGACGGGACCGTCCGCGTCCGCGGCCGCCTGGCGGACCCGGGAGCGGACCTCCTCCGGGTCGAGGGAGGCGCCCATCATCGCCGCGCAGTCCGTCCGCAGGCGGTCGAGGTGCAGGGCGAGTCCGCGGACCCGGCCCCCGTGCACCCGCATCGTGGTGAAGTGCCCGTAGCCGTAGAGCGCGAGGGCTTCCAGCTCATCCGCAGTGACCGGCCGGCCGTCCAGCAGCATCATGGGGAGCATCTTCGCACTCCGGGCCGCTGAGGCTCAGGAGGAGAGGAGCTCCACGGCCTCGGCGGCGGTGAGCCGCCCGGCGGTGGTCATGTCCAGGTTGGCCAGGGACACCTCGTGCACGGCCGGGTCGTCGGCGGCGACGCAGTCGGCCACCACGTGCACCGTGAAACCGAGGTCGGCGGCGCCGCGCGCGGTCTGCTCGACCGTCAGGTTGGTCGCCACCCCGGTGATCAGCAGGGTGTCGATGTCCCGCGCGCGCAGGCGGTCGGGCAGGTCGGTGGCGGCCAGGCCGGACAGCCGCTGGTTGTCCGAGAGCTCGTCGTGGTCGCCGAGCACGGACATCTCCGGAATCAGCGCGGCCCCGGGAGAGTCCGGGCGGAACGACTTCTGGGCGTCGGCGACGGCGTTCATGAAGTCGGTGTTGCGCACCAGGGCGCCTTCGCCCTCGGGAACGGTGAAGCGGGTGAAGATGATGGGGACGCCGGCCGCGCGCGCGTCGTCGTGGAACCGCACCGCGCGCTCGACGACTCCGGAGACGCGGACCGGTTCGGCGAGCATCCCGCCGAAGAAGCCCTCGGGCTTGATGACGTTCACCTGCCAGTGGAGGGCCAGCACGGCGGTGCGGTCCGGGGCGAGCCGGGTTCTCCCCGTCGTTCTCTCCGTCATGCCTTGGATCCTGTCACGGAGGGGGTTCCGCCTAGTGCTCGACCGCGTACCCCGGGATGGAGGGCCAGCGCACCGTCATGACCACCGACTCCTCCTCGGCCACCCACGAGTGGTCGGTCCCCGGGCCCCACAGGACGTAGTCGCCCTGCTCGTGCAGGACCACGTCCCCCGTGGGGAACTTCAGCCTGAAGCGGCCGCTGATCAGGACCAGCAGAGCGGTGCGCTTCTCACCGACGGCCCACTCGGCCCGCTCGTCGCCAGGAGGGTGGGTCCCCCACTTGATCTCCACGTCGGTGCTGTGCCGCGGGTCGTCCTCGGGCTTGAAGTGCCCGAGGAGCCAGCCGCGGTCCATGGGCGCGTCCGCGCCCGCGTTGCCCACGTGGACGCCGTCGGGTCCGGCGCCCCCGCGGCCCCTGTCAGAAGCGTTGTCGGTCACGGGGGACGAGGGTAGCCGTCCGCCGCCTGTGGACGGCGCACGGCCGCCGCCCCGCCCGTCGCACCGGGACGGCATGATGGGGGCGGGAGGCGAGTGCGAGGAGGGTGAACCGTGGGCGGTGCGGACCGGGCGCAGGGCGGCCAGGGCTTCCGGTACGCCGAGCTCGAAGGGGTCCTCGAACGCATCACCTACGCCAACGAGGAGACCGGCTACACCGTCGCCAAGGTCGACACCGGGCGCGGGTCCGACGACCTGACCACGGTGGTGGGAGCGCTGCTCGGCGCCCAGGTGGGCGAGTCGCTTCGGATGCGCGGCCGCTGGGGCTCCCATCCCCAGTACGGGCGGCAGTTCACCGTGGAGGACTACACCACCGTGCTGCCCGCCACCGTCCAGGGCGTGCGGCGCTACCTGGGGTCGGGGCTGATCAAGGGGATCGGCCCCCGCCTGGCCGAGAAGATCGTCGACCATTTCGGGGCCGGCGCCCTCGACGTCATCGAGGAGGCCCCCGAGCGGCTGATCGAGGTGCCCAAGCTGGGCCCCAAGCGCACCCGGCGCATCACCGAGGCCTGGGAGGAGCAGAAGGCCATCAAGGAGGTGATGGTCTTCCTGCAGGGCATCGAGATCTCCACCTCCCTGGCGGTGCGCATCTACAAGAAGTACGGCGACGCCTCCATCGGCGTGGTGCGCGGCGAGCCCTACCGGCTGGCCACCGACGTGTGGGGAATCGGTTTCAAGACCGCCGACACCATCGCGCGGGCGGTGGGCATCCCGCACGACAGCCCCGAGCGGATCAAGGCCGGGATCCAGTTCACCCTGTCGGAGTCCACGTCGGAGGGCCACTGCTACCTGCCCGAGGAGCGGCTGATCGCCGACGCGGTCACGATCCTCCAGGTCGACTCCGGGCTGGTGATCGAGGCCCTGGCCGCGCTCGCCGAGGAGGAGGGCGTGGCCACCGAGAAGCTGCCCGGCCCCGACGGCGCGACCGTCACCGCCGTCTACCTGGTGCCCTTCCAGCGGGCCGAGGCCTCGCTCGCGGCGCGGATGCGGGCACTGCTGGAGGACCCGGCCGACCGCCTGCCAGCCTTCGCCGGCGTCGACTGGGACCGGGCCCTGGAGTGGCTGCGCCGACGCACCGGTGCCGACCTGGCGCCCGAGCAGCAGGAGGCGGTCCGCCTCGCGCTGACCCGCAAGGCCGCCGTGCTCACCGGCGGCCCCGGGTGCGGCAAGTCCTTCACGGTCGCCTCGGTGATCACCCTGGCCGCGGCCAAGGGCGCGAAGATCGTGCTGGCCGCCCCCACCGGCCGGGCCGCCAAGCGGATGACCGAGCTCACCGGGCACGAGGCCTCAACGGTGCACCGGCTGCTGGAGCTCAAGCCCGGCGGGGACGCCGCCTACGACCGCGACCGCCCGCTCGACTGCGACCTGCTGGTAGTCGACGAGGCCTCCATGCTCGACCTGCTGCTGGCCAACAAGCTGGTCAAGGCGGTGCCGCCCGGCGCGCACCTGCTGCTGGTGGGCGACGTCGACCAGCTGCCCTCGGTCGGCGCCGGGCAGGTCCTGCGCGACCTGCTCGACGAGGGGTCGCCGGTACCGGCCGTGCGGCTGAACCGGGTGTTCCGCCAGGCGCAGAAGTCGGGCGTGGTGACCAACGCCCACCGGGTCAACGCGGGCGAGCCGCCGCTGCTGCAGGGGATGGACGACTTCTTCCTGTTCCCCTGCGAGGACACCGAGCAGACCGCGGAGCTGACCGTGGACGTGGTCGCCAACAGGATCCCGCGCCGGTTCGGGCTGGACCCGCGCAGGGACGTGCAGGTGCTCGCCCCGGTGCACCGCGGCCCGGCCGGCGCGGGCAACCTCAACACGCTGCTGCAGCGTGCGCTGACCCCGCCGCGCGAGGGGGCCGCGGAGCGGCGGCTGGGCGGCCGGGTCTTCCGGGTGGGGGACAAGGTCACCCAGGTCCGCAACAATTACGAGAAAGGGGCCAACGGGGTCTTCAACGGGACGATGGGCGTGGTCGCCGGGATCGACCCCGACGAGCAGCGGCTGACCGTGCGCACCGACGAGGACGAGGACATCGGCTACGACTTCGCCGAGCTGGACGAGCTGGCGCACGCCTATGCGGTGACCGTGCACCGGTCGCAGGGGAGCGAGTACCCGGCGGTGGTGGTGCCGGTGACCACCAGCGCCTGGATGATGCTCCAGCGCAACCTGCTCTACACCGCCATCACCCGGGCCAAGCGGCTGGTGGTGCTGGTGGGGTCGCGGCGCGCGGTGGCCCGGGCGGTGCGCTCGGCGGCGGCGGGACGGCGGTACACCGGACTGGCCCACCGGCTCCAGGGTGGCAATTTCGTCGGGTAATGGCATATTTGCCGGATAATGGCATCGATGTTCGGTTTGAAGTTCGCGGAATGTCGGGGCCCCGGCAAATTCCGGGAAATTTCGTCCTTGTCGGCGGCAGAACCGAGCGGTAGTTTTCCCTACGGTGGAGCCGGTGGCCCGGCGGGCAGGATCCCCTCTCCCGACCCGTCGCACTCCTCCACCCCGGGGCCGTGCCCGAACCCCCTCCCGGGCGCGGTCCCGCCCGCGTTTTCCGCGTTTCGCCCCCAAGGCGGCCCATGGCTGAATAGGCTCCCCTTATGAGGCCGAAACCGGCGGTGCGGACGCGCGCACGACCCCTCTGGCGCGCATCCCGGCCGCGTTGCGGTCTCGTGCCATTCGGGGCGTGCCCGCAGCGCCGACTCTCCTCCTCGCCCAGGCGAGGGGCCGAGGCAACGCCGACCCCAATGGACGCTGACGCTCTTTCCACTCCCCCCGGAGAGCGTCGGCCCCCTCGGGCGCCGGCACGCGCCGGCGCCCGAGGGCTTAGGGCCACGCCTCAGGGCCCGCCGCCCGCGGCCCCCGGTTCGGGGTCCCTGGTCCGGTGCAGGAGCACCTTTCCGCAGGTCACCGCGAGCCCCGAGGCCTCGCCGCCGAACGAGAAGTCCAGCCGCAGGGAGTCCTCGTCGTGCTCGGACTGCACGTCGCCCACCTCGGCCCCGCCCCAGGGGGCGGCCTCCTCGTCGAAGAAGCTGAAGTCGGTGACCCCCTCCAGGACGAGGGTGTAGGTGACGGCGGGGATCGTGCCCGCGGGCGAGCGCAGGGAGAGCGTGACGCTGTGGCCGGGAACGTCCACCCAGGTCCCGTCGAGCGAGCACCCCTTGAGAGCGTTGAGAGCCGACATGCGCACTCCTCCGTCGCGTCGCCGTCGCACCGGGGTCCGTGCCGAACAAGGTGCCCCGATCGCTGCGATCCCACACGACCCCGTCCGGTTCCGGGCAATGCCGTCCGTGTCGCCCCTGTCGGTCGTTTCGGTCGTCCGGAGCCGCCGCGCGCCGCCGCGCCTGGAGTAGCGTTGTCGACCGTGACTCGGACTCAGGGCGGCGGCCCCGCCGCGATCCAGATCGTCGTCGGCGCCGCGATCATCCGCGGCGGCGAGCTGCTCGCCGCCCAGCGCGCGGACCCGCCGCAGCTGCGCGGCCGCTGGGAGCTGCCCGGCGGCAAAGTGGACCCCGGCGAGGCCGACACCGAGGCGCTGGTCCGCGAGTGCCGCGAGGAGCTCGGCGTGGAGATCGCGCTCGGCGCGCGGCTGGGCGGCGATGTGGCGATGCCGGTGCGCCCGGGCGCGGTGGGGGCGGTGCTGCGGGTGTGGGCGGCCCGGGTCGTGGAGGGCGAACCGCGCCCGCTGGAGCACATGGCGCTGCGCTGGCTCGGTCCCGAGGCGCTCGACGAGGTGGACTGGCTGCCGGCCGACGTTCCCTTCCTGGACGCCGTCCGCCCGCTTCTGCAGAGCGACGGCCAAAGGGGCGGCAACAGGGGCGGCAACAGGGACGGCGCCGCCCCGACCCGCTGACCCCCTCGCGGGGCCGCGGTCCGGGACGGCGCCGCCCGCCGTCGCCGCGCGGCCCTCAGGCCTCGCCCTCCACGGCCGCGGACAGGTCCTCGGCGACGTCGTCCATCACCCACGGGATGCTGAGGGGGTTGGGCGAGGAGATGGCCATCGAGGCCGCCCGGTCGGTGTATCCGATGAAGCCGCCGTTCTTCACGGCCTCCACCTCGCCGAAGACGGCGCTGTCCTCCAGGCTCTTCTGCTCCTCCTCGGAGTTGAACCACATGACCAGCACGTCGGCGTCGATGTCCTCGGCGTTCTCCTGGCTCATCGTGCCGTAGAAGGCGTTCTCCTCGGCCTCGACGTCCTCCAGGAACGGCGCCGGGGTCAGGCCCATCTGCTCCAGCAGGGCGTTGCGCGGGTCGCCGTTGATGTAGAAGCCCAGCTCCCCGCTCTCGGGCATCAGCGTGCCCGCGGCGAAGGTGGCGTCGGCGAACTCGGGGTGCTCCTCGACCAGGCCGTCCAGGTACTCCTCGGTGTCGGCGACGGCCTTCTCGGCCTCGTCCGTCCGGCCGACGGCCTCGCCGATGGTGCGCACCTCGTCCTGCCACGGCGTCATCCACGGCTGGTCGAGGTAGGCGATGGTGGGGGCGACCCCGGAGAGCTGCTCGTACTCGTTCTCCTCCATCCCGGACTGCACGCCCAGGATGAGGTCGGGCTCCAGGGCGGCGATCTCCTCGACCGGCAGGCCGTCGTCGGTGTTGATCAGCTCGGGCTTCTCGCCGCCCAGCTCCTCGATCTTCTCCAGGTCCCAGGGCAGGTAGCCCTCCTCGTCGCCGGCGTAGGTCGAGGCGGCCATGCCGACCGGGACGATGCCCAGCTCCAGCAGGGCGGCCTCGTCGGACCAGCCGACGGTGACGATGCGCTCGGGCTCGGAGGTGATCTCGGTGGAGCCGTGGGCGTGCTCGACGGTGACCGGGGTCCAGTCGCCGCCGCCCTCGGCATCGGGCTCGGCGGAGCCGGAGGTGCAGGCGGTGGCGGCGAGCGCGACGGCCGCGCACAGGGCGGCGGCCCGGGCGGTCGGGCCGGTGCGGCGGGACAGGGTGACGGACATGGAGGATCCCTGGTGGTTCTCGGGCGCGGCCCTGGGGGCGGGCCGCCGCGGACGGGACGGGCCGGGTGCGGCCCGCAGTGGTTAGGCGCGCCTATCCTAAGTCCGAAATGTGGGGGGTTGTCCAGTGGGGGTGGTGGAGAGCACCCCGTCGACCTGGTCGTTTCCCGTGGTAACCGGCGCAAGCGCCTAAACTGGTCGTGGCCGCGGGTGTCGCGGTTGTACCCAGTGAATGAGAACGAGACCTTTTCGCATGTCCACCGCCACTCCCGCTGAGGGCTCCGCACGCCGCACCGATCTCCGCAACGTCGCCATCGTCGCCCACGTCGACCACGGCAAGACCACCCTGGTCGACGCCATGCTCTGGCAGTCCGGGGCGTTCCGCTCCAACCAGGACGTCGACGAGCGCGTCATGGACTCCAACGACCTGGAGCGCGAGAAGGGCATCACCATCCTCGCGAAGAACACGGCCGTGCACTACACCTCGCCCGAAGGCGAGGACGTGGTCATCAACATCATCGACACGCCCGGCCACGCCGACTTCGGAGGCGAGGTCGAGCGCGGACTGTCGATGGTCGACGGCGTCGTGCTGCTGGTCGACGCGAGCGAGGGGCCGCTGCCCCAGACCCGCTTCGTCCTGCGCAAGGCCCTGGAGGCCAAGCTCCCGGTCATCCTGTGCATCAACAAGGTGGACCGGCCCGACAGCCGCATCGCCGAGGTCGTCGACGACGTCTACGAGCTCTTCATGGACCTGGGGGCCGACGAGTCCCAGATCGAGTTCCCGATCGTCTACGCCTGCGCCCGCGACGGCAAGGCCTCGTTCGAGCGCCCCGAGAACGGCGGTGTGCCCGACAACGACGACCTCACCCCGTTCTTCCGCACCCTGCTGGACACCGTCCCGGCGCCGGAGTACAGCCCCGGCGCCCCGCTGCAGGCGCACGTCACCAACCTGGACGCCTCGCCGTTCCTGGGCCGCCTGGCGCTGTGCCGGGTACGCCAGGGCGAGATCCGCAAGGGCCAGCAGGTGGCCTGGATCCGCGGCGACGGCTCCGTCCAGCAGGTCAAGATCACCGAGCTGCTGATGACCGAGGCGCTGGAGCGCAAGCCGGCCGACCAGGCGGGCCCCGGCGACATCATCGCCATCGCCGGCATCCCCGACATCATGATCGGCGAGACGCTGGCCGACCCCGAGGACCCGCGGCCGCTGCCGCTGATCACCGTGGACGAGCCGGCCATCTCGATGACCATCGGCACCAACACCTCGCCGCTGGTCGGCAAGGTCAAGGGCGCCAAGGTCACCGCGCGCCTGGTCAAGGAGCGCCTCGACCGCGAGCTGATCGGCAACGTCAGCCTGCGGGTGCTGCCCACCGAGCGCCCCGACGCCTGGGAGGTGCAGGGCCGCGGCGAGCTGGCGCTGGCGATCCTGGTGGAGCAGATGCGCCGGGAGGGCTACGAGCTCACCGTCGGCAAGCCGCAGGTGGTCACCCGGGAGGTCGACGGCAAGCTGCACGAGCCGGTCGAGCGCCTGACCGTGGACGCGCCCGAGGACTACATGGGCGCCATCACCCAGCTGCTCAACGTGCGCAAGGGCCGCATGGAGCAGATGACCAACCACGGCACCGGCTGGGTGCGCATGGACTGGCTGGTCCCCTCGCGCGCGCTCATCGGCTTCCGCACCGAGTTCCTCACCGAGACCCGCGGCACCGGCATCGCCCACCACGTGTTCGAGGGCTTCGAGCCCTGGGCGGGCGACCTGCGCACCCGGGCCAACGGGTCGATGGTGGCCGACCGGGCAGGGCAGGCCGTCGCCTTCGCGATGTTCAACCTGCAGGAGCGCGGCGTGCTGTTCGTCGAGCCGGGCACCGAGGTGTACGAGGGCATGATCGTCGGCGAGAACTCGCGCATGGACGACATGGACGTCAACATCACCAAGGAGAAGAAGCTCACCAACATGCGCTCGGCCACCGGTGATGAGCTGGTGCGCCTGGTCCCGCCGCGGAAGCTGTCCCTGGAGCAGGCGCTGGAGTTCTGCCGCGAGGACGAGTGCGTGGAGGTCACCCCCGAGGCCGTGCGCATCCGCAAGGTGGTGCTCGACCACAAGGAGCGCGGGCGCATGGCGGCGCACAAGAAGCGCGGCTAGCACCACCCCGCCCGCCCGGCGGCCCCGCAGGAGCACGGCTCCCGCGGGGCCGCCGTGTGCGGCGCCCCTGCTCCGGGCCGGGAGTCGCGGGCGGGGCCCGAGGGAACCGGGCTGCGCGCGGTCGGTTCCCGCGGCGGTCGGACTTCGCGGGGGCGGGCCTTGCGGGGTCGGGCCTTGCGCGGTTGAGCCTCCCGGGGTCGGGCCTCCCGGGGTCAGGCCTCGCGCGGGACCAGGCGGAACACCCGCGGCTCGCGTCCGGAGCGGGCGGCGTAGGACTCGTAGGGCCACATCGCGTTGAGCCGCTTCCAGGCCTCGTCCCGCTCCGCGCCGGTCAGCAGGACCGCCCGGACCGGGAAGTCGGTGCCCTTGTAGTTGGCCACCGCCTCCGGGGCCGCCAGCAGGTTCCCTGTCCAAGCGGGGTGCTTCTCGCGGCCGAAGTTGCTGCCGACCACCAGGAAGCTGCGCGGGGTCCGCTCCCGTTCCGGCAGGCAGGCCACGGGCGCGCTGCGGGGCTCACCGCTGCGCCGGCCGGTGGTGGTCAGCATCAGGCTCGGCACCGCCCAGCGCGCGACTTGGACCCGGCCGCCGGTGAGGCGGTGCAGCAGGCGGTCCAGGCGCGGCAGGACGGGCGGGGCGAGACGGGCGAAGAGTGGTGCGGCGGCGGCCCTGCGGGCCAGGAGCAACAGGAGGGGCGGGGGCGCGGGGCCGCCGGGGCGGCGCGGCGATGGGGACACGGGCGGGCTCCCTTCGGCAGGGCGCGTGCGCGGCATCCAACCTAGCGCCCGCTTGCTGGCAGGGGAAGGGACCCGCGCGGCGCCGGACGGCGCGTTTGCGCGACACCGGACGGTGGGGGTGGGCCCGCGTAGGCTGGCCCCTTCCGGCCGATCGCCCGCGTCCTCCGAGGAGGGACCGCCATGATCGACACCGCCTCCGTCCACGCCGGGGCCGCCTACGCCCAGGCCCGGATCCACGGCATCGGAGCCGCCCCGCCCGACACCCCCACCCCCTGCGCCGACTGGCCCCTGCGCAGCCTCGTCGACCACCTGGTGGCCGTGGTGGACCGCACCGCGCGCGGGCTGTCCGGGGAGAAGGTCGCCGGCCTGGAGACCGACCCCGCGCTCGCCCCGTCCGCCCCCTGGCCCGCCGGCGACGCCTTCGCCGAGGCCGCGGAGCGGCTCCGGCGGGCCGCCGCGGACCCCGCCGCCTGGAACGCGGTCGTCGACGCCCCCTTCCCGGGGACGTCCGGCGACGTGGCACTGTCCCTGGCGCTCACGGACATGCTCGTGCACGGCTGGGACATCGCCCGGGCGACGGGGCAGAGCGAGGATATGCCCGAGGACGTGGCCGGGCAGGTCCTGGAGTTCTCCCGCCTCGCCCTGCCCGACGATGCGCGGGCCGGATTCTTCGACCCGGAAGTCCAGGTTGGGCCAGAGGCCACGAATACCCGGCAACTCGTGGCATTCCTCGGCCGCCGACCCTAGCCTGAGGGGGCAGGGCCCCTGTGCAGCCGGGCGCGCGCGGGCCGCCGAGCAGGTCCGGAGGAAGCAGTTCATGGCACAACCGCACGCCGTCGTGGTCGGGGGCGGCATCGGCGGCCTGGCCGCCGCCGTCGCACTCGCCCGAACGGGGTGCGCGGTGACCGTGTACGAGAAGGCACCGGTGCTCGACCCGGTCGCCGCCGGCCTGGCGCTGGCGCCCAACGCCCTGCGCGCCCTGGACGCCCTGGACCTGGGCGAGGAGGTGCGCAAGCGGTCCGCGCCGCACGGGATCGCTGCGATCCGCCGCCGGGACGGACGGTGGCTGCTGCGCACCGGCCCGCACGAGACCCAGGTGCGCTTCGGCGACGCGGTCTCGGTGCTGCGCTATGCGGACCTGGTGGACGCGCTGCTGCAGCGGCTCCCGGCCGGAACCCTGCGCACCGGCTCGGCGGTGACGGCGGTCGAGCCGGGCACCACCCGCCAGCCGGCCCGGGTGGCCACCGAGACCGGGGACGTCGCCGCCGACCTGGTGGTGCTCGCCGACGGGGCGCGCTCGGCGCTGCGCGGCGAGCTCTTCCTGGAGCACCCGGGAGCGGTCTACGCCGGCTTCACCTGCTGGCGCGCGGTGGTGCCCTGGCGCCCGGAGGACCCGCTGGACTTCGGCGAGACGTGGGGGCGGGGCGGGACCGCCGGGGTGCTCCCGCTCAGCGGCGACGAGGTGTACTGCTACGTCACCGGGAACGTGCCCGCCGGCGGGCGGGCGACAGACGAGCGCGCCGAGGCGGTGGCCCGGCTGGAGGACTGGCACGAGCCGCTGGCGGACCTGTTCGCCGCGGCCCGCCCCGAGGCGGTGGTGCGCAGCGACGTCTGGCACGTGGACACCCCGCTGCCCGCCTACCACAAGGGCCGGGTGGCCCTGCTGGGGGACACCGCGCACGCGATGACGCCCAATCTGGCCCAGGGCGCCTGCCAGGCGATCGAGGACGCGGTGGTGCTGGCCCACCACGCCAGCGGTTCGATGGCGTACGTGCCGACGGCGGTGCAGTCCTACACCGCCTCGCGGCGGTCCCGGACGGCCGCCCTGGTGCAGCGCTCGGCCCAGCTGGCGGAGGCGGTGCAGAACGAATCACCGGTGCTGACCGGGCTGCGGGACACTGCTGCGGGCCTGGTGGGCAAGGTGGCCCCGTGGCAGCTGGCCCGCTACACCCGCCCCGTCGACGACTGGCGCCCACCCGGAGATCCCCGCCCGGCCCGCCGCTGAGAGGCGACGGGACGGCAGGTGCCCCGCTCGCGGGCCCCGGCCGTGCGCCAGGGACCTCCGGCGCAGGGAGATGAGCAGCGACGACAAGGGGAAGCGGTTTCCTGGTGCCGCCTGTCGGCCGCCGGGTGGTCGGTGGTCCGGGGAGCTAGCGGCGACGGAACGGCCGGTGCCCCGCTCCGGCCTGCTTGCCGGGCGGCGGGCCGCCGGAGTGCGAGGAGATCGGCGGCGACGACGAAGCAGGGCGGTTCCCCGGCCTTGGCAGTCGAGTGCCCGGCCTCTCGCGGTCCGGGAACAGCAGCAGCGACGGAACGGCCGGTGCCCCGCTCACGCCTGTCGGCCGGGCGGTGGGCCGCCGGGGTGCCAGGGGGATCGGCGGCGACGACGAAGCAGGGCGGTTCCCCGGTGCCTCCGGTCGGCCGCCGGGCCTCCCGTGGTCCGGGCCGGGGGCCCGATGGGGCCCGGTCGCCGCCCGCCCGCGCCCGCGGCGCACCCGCCCGGCCCGCGCCGGGCGCCCCTCCGACCAAAGACCCCCTCTGACCTGGGCGAATACGCGCCGTCACAGGGGCGGGGCGAGCGGAAGCGCGCTGATCGACGCCCCACGGCGGCCCCTGGGTGCGATGTCAGCCGGACCAGAACGGGGTTCGGCTCCCCGGTGTCCGTATCGCCCCTGTTCGTCCGTGCATCGGGGAGGCCGGGGCGGCGCAGGAGGGGCAGGGCACCCGCCCGCGCCGGGCCTCGCGCCGGCATCGGCCCGCCCCCGGTCACCCGGAGTGACCGAGAGCGCCGCAAACGGGTCCTGAGTACCGGCAGGAGGGGCGCCGGGTACCGAATCCCGTTCTGGTCTGGCCGCCACCGCGCGCCCGCCCGGCCCGCGGGGCCGCTCCGGGCGCGCGCGAGGCCCGCACCCCCTCCGATCCGGACAAACGGGACGCCCGGCGGGCCTGATCCGCCGGAGACCGGCCCAGGAGGGCCGGTTCTCCATCGAGAGTGGTGATATCGCCACCCAATTGCACATTGGGTGGCGATATCACCACTCTCGATGCCCGAGCAGCGCCTCACGCGCCCGGTATGCCCGGAACGCGAAAATGTAGGGCCCCTCCAGGGGCGGCAGGCCGCCCGGCCAGCCCCGGCCAGCAGCCTGAGCTGGGCACCTGCCGTGCCGTGGCCGCCGCTGTTCCCGGGTGGCGAGAGGCCCGGCGGTCGACCGGCGAGCCCGAGGAACGGTCGTGTCCGCCGGCGTGGTGGAACTATTGGGACTCTGCGGGCCCCGGCCGCTCCCGGGGGCGCTGCCCGCCGCCCGCACCGACACCCCCGTTGATCTCGGGAGAGTCGGGGTAATACCGGCGAGTATTACCCCGACTTCCCCGAGATCAACGACAAGGAAGGCGGCGCGCACCCGGGGGCGGGGCCGCCGATCGCGCCGCAGCGGTCGCACCGCTCACAAGGACGCGGCCGAAAGCTCCACCACTCCAACGGACACGACCTGGGAAACCGCCCCGCTTCCTCGTCGCCGCCCGTTCCCCTGGCACCGAAGGGCCCCGCCGCCCGGCCGACAGGCGTGAGCGGGGCACCAGCCGTGCCGTCGCCGCCATCGCCCCGGACCACCGGCCACCCGGCGGCCGACCGGCAACACCGGGGAACCACCGCCCCGCTTCGTCGCCGCCTTCCTCCTGGCACTCCGGCGACCCGCCGCCCGGCCAGCAGGCCGGAGCGGGGCACCGGCCGACCGTCGTTGCTGCTCATCGCCGGTACCGCCGGGGCGCCGGCACCCGGCCGCGGCGAGTGAGCGGGGCACCGGCTGCGCCGTCGTTGCCGCTGATCACCCGGACCGTGAGAGGCCCGGCGGCCGACCGGCAACACCGGGGAACCGCCCCGCTTCCTCGTCGCCGCCCTCTTCCCGGCACTCCGGCGACCCGCCGCCCGGCGAGCAGTCGACGAGCGGGGGCCTGCCGCTCCGTCGCCGCTCTTTCCGGTGGCCGGCCGTATGTCGTGTCCCGCTGAAGAGCCGGTCCCGCCGGGGCGGACGGGGCCCACCGTGGTGCCTGGTCAGGGGCCCTTCGGGCCCCTGACCAGGGGCGCTATTCCTGCCCGTCGCCGGGGCGGGTGTTCGGGACGCGGGGGGTGTCGGCCCCCTTGCGCAGGCCGATGGTCGAGCCCAGCCACACGAGGGGGTCGTACTTGCGGTCGGCCACGCGCTCCTTCAGCGGGATCAGCGCGTTGTCGGTGATCTTGATGTGCTCCGGGCAGACGTCGGTGCAGCACTTGGTGATGTTGCAGTAGCCCAGCCCGAACTCGTCCTGCGCCGCCTTGCGGCGGTCGGCCGTGTCCTCCGGGTGCATCTGCAGCTCGGCGATGCGCATCAGGTAGCGCGGCCCGGAGAAGGCCTCCTTGTTCTCCTCGTGGTCGCGGACCACGTGGCACACGTTCTGGCACAGGAAGCACTCGATGCACTTGCGGAACTCCTGCGGCCGGTCCACGTCCTCCTGCCGCATCCGGAAGCTCCCCGGCTCGGCCCCCTCGGGCGGGGTGAACGAAGGGATCTCCCGCGCCTTCTGGTAGTTGAAGGACACGTCGCACACCAGGTCCCGGATCACCGGGAAGGTCCGCATCGGCGTCACGGTGATCGTCTCGTCGTCGGCGAAGGTGCTCATCCGCGCCATGCACGACAGCCGCGGGCGCCCGTTGATCTCCATCGAGCACGACCCGCACTTGCCGGCCTTGCAGTTCCACCGCACGGCCAGGTCCGGGGTCTGCGTGGCCTGGAGGCGGTGCAACACGTCCAGCACCACCTCGCCCTCGTTCACCTCGACCTCGTAGGACGCGAGCTCCCCGTCGTCCCCGCCGCCGCGCCACACGCGGAACGTCCGCTTGGCGGTCATCGGTCCTCCTTCTCAGAGCTGTGCTCAGGCCTCTGCTCCGGCTGCTCAGGGCTGTGCTCGGACGCCCCGGTGTCCGGGGCCGGAAGCTCCTCCTCGGTCAGGTACTTGGCCAGCTCGTCCCGGTCGAAGAGCGCCATCAGGTCCGGGCGCAGCGGGTCGACCGGGCGGCTGCGCAGCCGGATCCCGCCGCTCGCGGTCATCGACGCCACCAGGTTGACCTTGCGCCACTGCGGCGACATCGCGGGGAAGTCGTCGCGGGTGTGCCCGCCGCGCGACTCCTCGCGCTCCAGCGCCGCGCGCGCCACCGCCTCGGAGACCAGCAGCATGTTGGGCAGGTCCAGGGCCAGGTGCCACCCCGGGTTGTAGGTCCGCCCGCCCTCGGCGCGCACCGCGGCGGCCCGGTCGGCCAGCTTGGCCAGCGACTCCAGCGCCTGCTCCATCTCCGGGCCCCGCCGGATGATCCCGACCAGGTCGTTCATGGTCTGCTGGACCTCCTGGTGCAGGGCGTAGGGGCTCTCCCCACTCTCCCGCTCCAGCGGCGCCGTCTGGCGGGCCAGCGCCTCGGCGACCGCCTCGCCCGCGGGCGCGGGGCGGTCGCCGAGGCCGTCCAGGTACTCGGCGGCGCCGAGCCCGGCCCGCCGCCCGAACACCAGCAGGTCCGACAGGGAGTTGCCGCCCAGCCGGTTGGAGCCGTGCATGCCCCCGGCCACCTCGCCTGCGGCGAACAGCCCCGGCACCACCGAGGCCCCCGTGTCGGCGTCCACCTCCACCCCGCCCATGACGTAGTGGCAGGTGGGGCCGACCTCCATGGGCTCGGCGGTGATGTCGACGTCGGCCAGCTCCTTGAACTGGTGGTGCATGGACGGCAGCCGCCGCATGATCTCCTCGGAGGGCATCCGGCTGGCGATGTCCAGGAACACCCCGCCGTGCGGCGAGCCGCGGCCCGCCTTGACCTCGGCGTTGATCGCCCGGGCCACCTCGTCGCGGGGCAGCAGCTCGGGCGGGCGCCGGTGGTTGCGGGGGTCGGTGTACCAGCCGTCGGCCTCCTCCTCGGACTGGGCGTACTGGGCGGCGAAGACCTCCGGGATGTAGCCGAACATGAACCGCTCGCCCTCGGAGTTGCGCAGCACACCGCCGTCCCCGCGCACCGACTCGGTGACGAGGATGCCCCGCACCGACGGCGGCCAGACCATGCCGGTGGGGTGGAACTGCACGAACTCCATGTTGAGCAGCCCCGCCCCGGCGCGCAGCGCCAGCGCGTGCCCGTCGCCGGTGTACTCCCAGGAGTTGGAGGTGGTCTTGAACGACTTGCCGATCCCGCCGGTGGCCAGCACCACCGCCGGCGCCGCGAACAGCATCGGGGCCCCGGCGGCGCGGTCGTAGGCCAGCGCGCCGGAGACCGTGCCCTCGTCGGTCTTCACCAGCTCGGTGACGGTGGTCTCGGCGAACACCCGGAGCATCGCGTCGGGGTCGCCGTGCTCGGCGGCGTCGGCCTGCTGCAGCTGCACCACCCGCTGCTGCAGGGTGCGGATCAGCTCCAGGCCGGTGCGGTCGCCCACGTGCGCCAGGCGCGGGTACTCGTGCCCGCCGAAGTTGCGCTGGCTGATCCGCCCGTCGCCGGTGCGGTCGAACAGCGCCCCCCACATCTCCAGCTCCAGGATGCGGTCGGGCGCCTCCTGGGCGTGCAGCTCGGCCATCCGGGGGTCGTTGAGGAACTTGCCGCCGCGCATGGTGTCGCGGAAGTGCACCTGCCAGGAGTCGGCGCCGTTGACGTTGCCGAGCGCGGCCGCGGCGCCCCCTTCGGCCATGACCGTGTGGGCCTTGCCGAACAGGGACTTGGAGATGATCGCGGTCCTCTTGCCGCGCTCGCGCGCCTCGATGGCGGCGCGCAGTCCGGCCCCGCCGGCGCCGATCACCACCACGTCGTAGTCGTGCCGGGTCAACTCGCTCAGATCGGGCATGCGACTGCCCTCCTCACCGGGGTCGGGTTCGCAGGGGAGCGGCTCACGCGGGTGCGGGCGGCGCTCAATTGACGATCCTCAGGTCGGTGAGGACACCGCTCGCCACCAGGGCCACGTACAGGTCGGTCAGCACGAGCGTTCCGAGGGTGATCCAGGCGAACTCCATGTGCCGGGTGTTGAGCTTGGAGACCGCGGTCCACATCCGGTACCGCACGGGGCGGGACCCGAAGCTGCGCAGCCGGCCGCCCACCACGTGGCGGCAGGAGTGGCAGCTGAGGGTGTAGCACCACAGCAGCACGACGTTGGTGAACAGCACGATGTTGCCCACGCCGATGCCGAACCCGCCGTCGGCCCCGTGGAAGAGCGCGACGGTGGCGTCGTAGGTGTTGATGAGCGAGATGAGGAGCGCGGCATAGAAGAAGTAGCGGTGCAGGTTCTGACCGATGAGGGGGAACCGCGTCTCACCGGTGTACCTGCCGTGCGGTTCGCGGACCGCGCACGCGGTGGGCGATTGCCAGAACGACCGGTAATAGGCCTTCCTGTAGTAGTAGCAGGTGAACCGGAACAGCAGGAGCAGCGGGAGGCTGAGGACCGCGAACGGGAGGAACCACGGGAAGTCCCACGGGAGCCTCCCGAACACCGCCGCGTCGGGCGCGCACTGGCCCGCGACGCAGGGCGAATAGAACGGGGTCAGGTAGTGGTACTCCTGCACCCAGTAGTGGTCCTGCTGAAGGGCCCGCGCCAGGCCGTAGACCAGAAAGGTGGTCAGCCCGAGCACGGTCAGGACCGGGCCCGACCACCAGCGGTCGGTGCGCAGCGTCCGTTCGCTGATCCGCGCGCGTTCGAGGCCGGGCTGTTCCGGCGGGGGAAGAGTCGATGTCATGGCCGCACATCTCCCTAAGGATCGGTGGAGCCACGCTAGGACGACGCGATCACGAATTCAGCAAGAAATCACAGCGCAATGGATGTGAAAAACCCCACTCCCGGAGTGGAGGGAAGTGCGGTTTATCGATAAAGGATGTATTGCGGTTTATCCGGGTATTTGCGAGTTTTGTCGCCGCGTGGGGCGCATGTTCCCTGTGTGGCGGCCGGACGCGTGATCGTGTAAGTCCAGCCTTCATTGTGGGAATTTATCGCAGCACTGGGAAAAGGGGGCGGAAGGCGTTCGGGGAGGGGGCGGGTGTTCGGGCGTGCGCGGTCCGGGCGCCGCCGTCCAGGGCCTGCTCGGGGCGCCGCGGTCAGACCGGCGCGGCCGAGACCACCTCGAGGTCCTCGCCGAGCTCGTCGCGGGTCAGGTGGGACAGGTAGGCCGTCAGGTGCCGGCGGAAGGCCTTGGCGCTGTTGGAGGGTTCGACGTCCTTGCGGTGGGCCAGGGCGATGGTGCGCAGCAGCCGCGGCCGGGCCAGCGGCGTACCCCGCAGCCCGGGGCGGTTCTTGAGCACCATGCTCGGCACCACCGCCAGCCCCAGGCCCGCCTCGACGAACCGCAGCACCGCGTCCATCTCCCCGCCCTCGACCGCCAGGCGCGGCTCGAACCCGGCCTCGCGGCACGCCGTCAGCGTCGCCTCCCGCAGGTCGTAGCCGCGCCGGAACATCACCAGCGGCCGGTCCCGCAGCTCGGCGATGCGCATGCCGGGCCGCGTGGTGGGCGGCGGGTCGCAGGCCGCGCTGACCACCACCAGGTTCTCCCGCAGGATGGGGGTGGTGACGAAGGCGGGGTCGCTGCTCTGCAGCGGCAGGATGATCAGCGCCATGTCCAGCTCGCCCTTGCCGAGCGCGCGGATCAGGTCGCGCGAGCCGCTCTCCTCCACACCCAGCTCGATGCCGGGGAAGCGGGAGTGGAACCCGGCCAGCGCGTCGGCGACCAGGCCGCCGCAGAGCGAGGGGGTGGCGCCCAGGCGCACCCGCCCCTTGCGCATCCCGGCCAGCTCGGCCACCTCCCGGCGGGCGGTCTCCATGTCCGCGACGATGCGCTGGGCCAGCGGAAGCAGCGCCTCACCGGCCGGGGTGAGTGTGATATTTCCCCGGGCGCGGCTGAACAGGGGGGCGCCGAGGTCGTTCTCCAGGGTGCGGATCTGCTTGCTCAGACTGGGCTGGGCGACCTGGCAGAGCTCGGCTGCGCGGGTGAAATGCCGCGTCTCGGCGACCGCCAAGAAGTACGCGAGCTGCTGAAACTGCATGCCCTATAGCCTACGGCTATCGACACCAGGGCCGTCATGACTTAGACGACTTTCTTTATCAAGTCTTAAAGTGACAGGTCGTGGCGAACAGTACCCTGACCAAGCAGCGCTCGGAGGCGCGGCGGTCGACGGTGGCCCTCAAGTCCGCGATGGCGGTCACCGGTCTGATCCTCGTGCTCTTCCTGATCGCGCACATGTACGGCAACCTCAACGTCTTCGCCGGGCAGGAGACGTTCGACGAATACTCGCACCACCTGCGCGTGCTCGGCGAGCCGATGCTCCCCTACGGGGGCTTCCTGTGGATCATGCGGATCGTGCTCCTCGCGGCGGTCCTGATCCACATCGCGTCGGCCGTCGCGCTCACCATGCGCGCCAACAAGGCGCGCCCGGTGCGCTACCAGGCCAGGAAGCCGGTGCAGCAGACCTACGCCTCGCGCACCATGCGGTGGGGCGGTGTCATCATCGCCCTGTACGTGGTCTTCCACATCCTCCACCTGACCACGAACACCATCGCTCCGGGCGGGGCCTCGGACAGCCCCTACGAGCGGCTGGTGCGCGGCTTCCAGCCGGAGAACTTCTGGGTCACCGCGATCTACGTCCTCGCGGTGCTCCTGGTCGGCCTGCACCTGCGCCACGGCATCTGGAGCGCCGCGGCCACCCTCGGGCTCAACCGCGAGGGGCGCCGCCGCACCATCAACACCGTCGCGATCATCGTCGCGGCCGTCATCACGGTGGGCTTCCTGCTGCCCCCGTTCTCCGTTCTCTTCGGGCTGGTGGGATAAATGACCGAGCTCTACACCGAGGGCGCCCCGATCGCCGACGAGAAGGCGCCCGCAGGCCCCATCAACGAGCGCTGGGACAAGCGCCGCTTCTCCGCGCGCCTGGTCAACCCGGCCAACCGCCGCAAGCTGTCGGTCATCATCGTGGGCACCGGCCTGGCCGGCGCCTCGGCCGCGGCGACCATGGGCGAGGCCGGCTACCACGTCAAGTCGTTCTGCTACCAGGACAGCCCCCGCCGCGCGCACAGCATCGCGGCCCAGGGCGGCATCAACGCGGCCAAGAACTACCGCAACGACGGCGACAGCATCCACCGGCTGTTCTACGACACCGTCAAGGGCGGCGACTTCCGCTCGCGCGAGTCCAACGTCTACCGCCTCTCCCAGGTCAGCGTCGAGATCATCGACCAGTGCGTGGCCCAGGGCGTGCCGTTCGCCCGCGAGTACGGCGGCCTGCTGGACAACCGCTCCTTCGGCGGCGTCCAGGTCTCGCGCACCTTCTACGCCCGCGGCCAGACCGGCCAGCAGCTGCTCATCGGCGCCTACCAGGCCCTGGAGCGCCAGGTCGCGGCGGGCACGGTGGAGATGAACACCCGCCACGAGATGCTGGAGCTGATCGTGGTCGACGGCCGCGCCCGCGGCATCGTCGCCCGGGACATGGTCACCGGCGAGATCGAGACGCACTTCGCCGACGCGGTGGTGCTGGCCAGCGGCGGCTACGGCAACGTCTTCTTCCTCTCCACCAACGCCATGGGCTGCAACGTCACGGCCTCCTGGCGCGCGCACCGCAAGGGCGCCCACTTCGCCAACCCGTGCTACACGCAGATCCACCCGACCTGCATCCCGGTCAGCGGCGAGTACCAGTCCAAGCTCACCCTGATGAGCGAGTCGCTGCGCAACGACGGCCGCATCTGGGTGCCCAAGGAGACCGGGGACCAGCGCGACCCGCGGGAGATCCCCGAGGACGAGCGCGACTACTACCTGGAGCGCATCTACCCCTCCTTCGGCAACCTGGTGCCCCGCGACATCGCCTCGCGCGCGGCCAAGAACGTCTGCGACGAGGGGCGCGGCGTGGGCCCCGGCGGCCTGGGCGTCTACCTGGACTTCGCCGACGCCATCAAGCGCATGGGGCGCCCGGCGGTCGAGGCCAAGTACGGCAACCTGTTCGACATGTACCAGCGCATCACGGGCGAGAACCCCTACGAGGTCCCGATGCGCATCTACCCGGCGGTCCACTACACGATGGGCGGCCTGTGGGTCGACTACGACCTGCAGTCCTCCATCCCGGGCCTGTTCGTCACCGGTGAGGCCAACTTCTCCGACCACGGCGCCAACCGCCTGGGCGCGAGCGCGCTGATGCAGGGCCTGGCCGACGGGTACTTCGTGCTGCCGAACACGATCAACGACTACCTCGCCGACGGGCCCTTCGACGCGCTCGACGAGACCACGCCCGAGGCCAAGGAGGCGGCGGACTCGGTGCGGGCGCGCATCGACAAGCTGCTCTCCATCGACGGCGAGCGGACGGTGGACTCCATCCACAAGGAACTCGGCCACATCATGTGGGAGTACTGCGGCATGGAGCGCAGCGAGGAGGGCCTGCGCAAGGCCATCGACCGCATCCGCGAGCTGCGCGAGGAGTTCTGGACCAACGTCAAGGTCCTGGGCTCCAACGACGAGCTCAACCAGGCCCTGGAGAAGGCCGGCCGCGTCGCCGACTTCCTGGAGCTCGGTGAGCTCATGTGCATCGACGCGCTGCACCGCCGCGAGTCCTGCGGCGGGCACTTCCGCGCCGAGAGCCAGACCGAGGACGGCGAGGCGCTCCGCCACGACGACGAGTTCGCCTACGTCGCGGCCTGGGAGTTCACCGGGACCGGTGAACCGCCGGTGCTGCACAAGGAAGCACTGGAGTACGAGTACGTCGAGATGAAGCAGCGGAGCTACAAGTGAACATCACCCTGCGCGTTTGGCGCCAGAAGGGCCGGGACGACGAGGGCCGGATGGTCACCTACAAGGTCGAGGACGTCAACCCCGACATGTCCTTCCTTGAGATGCTCGACGTCCTCAATGAGAAGCTCACCCTGTCGGGCGAGGACCCGGTGGCCTTCGACCACGACTGCCGCGAGGGCATCTGCGGCGCCTGCGGCGTGGTCATCAACGGCGTGGCCCACGGCCCGGAGAACACCACCACCTGCCAGCTGCACATGCGCAGCTTCAAGGACGGCGACGAGATCACCATCGAGCCGTGGCGGGCCAAGGCGTTCCCGGTCGTCAAGGACCTGGTCGTGGACCGCGGGTCGTTCGACCGCGTGATCCAGGCCGGCGGCTACATCAGCGCGCCGACCGGGACCGCGCCCGACGCCCACGCGACCCCGGTGCCCAAGGCCGACGCCGACCGGGCGTTCGACGCGGCCACCTGCATCGGCTGCGGCGCCTGCGTGGCGGCCTGCCCGAACGCCTCGGGCATGCTCTTCACGGCCGCCAAGATCACCCACCTGGGCAGCATGCCCCAGGGCCAGCCCGAGCGGGAGGCGCGGGTGATCAACATGATCAACCAGCACGACGCCGAGGACTTCGGCGGCTGCACCAACATCGGCGAGTGCGCGGCGGTCTGCCCCAAGGGCATCCCGCTGGACACGATCTCCCAGCTCAACCGCGATCTGCTGGGCGCTCTGGCCAGCAGCAAGCCGGAGTAGCAGGCGGAGGAGCACGCCGGATCGGCGCGCACGGCCCTGTGCGACGGGCGGGGCCGTCCCCTCAGGGGGCGGCCCCGCCGCCGTGTCCGGGCCCCTCGGCCGGGGCCCTCAGTCGCCGGGTTCGCGGATCATGCTCTGGAAGGACGGGCGGCCCGCCTCCTCGACCTCGCCGCACACCTTGAAGCCGAACCGCTCGTAGAAGGCGCAGACCGCCGGGTCGGTGGTCTCCAGGTAGACCGGTGCGCGGTCGATGTCGGCCCGCACCAGCCCCGAGCGCAGCAGCGCCGACCCGATGCCCGTGCCCTGGGCGACCGGGTCGACCGCCAGGGACTGCAGGTACCAGTACGGCCGCTCGGGCGCCGCCTTCTGCAGGTCGGACATGAACGCCGCCAGCTCCGGGAACCGGGAGAGCGGGAGCAGCCCCAGCGTGTGCGGGAGCGTGCGCAGCATCGCGGCCCCGCCGGGCAGGGAGACGCCCGGGGGCGCCCACACCGCCGCGCCGCGCACCACGGGGCGCGGGCCGGCCGACACGGCCACCGTCACGGCTCCGGCCGGTACGAAGGCGAACCCGGCCTGGGCGGCCCACCACCGGGCCGACCTGGCCATCCGGGTGTGCGGGTCGGGGAAGAGCCACGTGAACAGCGGGTCGTCGAAGAAGGCCCGGCTCAGCACGCGCGCCACGCCCGGCACGTCGTCCTCGGTGGCGGTTCTGAGGGTGTAGTCCGGCTTTTCGCTCATGGGTTCCGCCTTGCTCCCTGGAATGGAATCGGCTCGTGGGACGCGTCGGACCGTGCGGGCGCGGGATCGCACCAGAATAGGCGCCCCGCCCTCCTGTCGGCCGGTCCTCACAGAGAGTGGCCGGATGCGGCCGGGGCCCTTCCCCCGGCCGGTCCTACTCGCCCGTCGCGCTGCTGCGGGGGACGGGCACGCGCATCGGATCCGGTCCGGTCTCGGGTTCGCGGACCATCCCGTACAGGGGAGGAACGCCCGGCACATCGATCTCCCCGGTCGCCTCGAACCCGAAGCGCTCATAGAAGGGGAGGTTCTCCTTCTTGGAGGACTCCAGGAACACGGGCACAGCGTCGGCATCGGCGCGGGCCAGCCCCGAACGCAGGAGCGCCGACCCGGCGCCGGTCCCCTGCGCGGCCGGATCGGCGGCGAGTTCGGCGAGGTACCAGTGGGGCCGTGTGGGGCCGTGCGCCGCGATCCGCCGGTAGGCGGCGAGGATCTCCGCGGTGCGCCGGAGCCCGAAGAGCGCCGCGAAGTGCGGGGCCCCGCGCAGCAGGGCGAGCGGGGAGGTGCCCCGCGACCCCGGGCCGCGCCAGGTCGCGGCCCCCACGACCCTGCCGTCGGCGACGGCGACCTCGGCCAGGCCCTGCGGGACGTAGTCGAACCCGCTCTCCAGGGCGAACAGGCGCGCCGACCGCTCCAGCCGGTCCGCGGGGTCGGGGAAGAGCCAGGCGGTGTAGGGGTCGTCGGAGAAGGCGCGCGCGATGGTGCGGGCGATCGCGGCGACGTCCTCCTTCACCGCGGGCCGCACCCGGACCTGCGGCTCGGCGGTCTTTCGGGACGCCCCCTTCTGAGCGCCCTTCTTCTTCGCCCCCTCGGCCTTCGAGCCCCGGCGCTTCTGCGGTGTCGGGCGTGCCCCGTCGTCCGTGCCCATGACGTCCCCCCGGTCGTGCGGTTGCGGATGCCCTGGAAGCTACCAGCGCGAACGCGCTCAGGCCCCTGGCCACGCGGGGTGTCGGCGGGCGGGGCGCAGGGGGCCGGGAGCCGATCCGATGGCGCGGCGCGCCGGGTTAGGGTCCGCACACGACCCGAACCCACGAGGGGGTTGCCATGACGGACGAGACGGACCGCCGGGACCAGCTCAGGAAGAGGTTCTGGACCTCCATGAACGGGGGCGTGGGCGCCGTGCTGCGCTCCCGCGCCCACCCGGTGCTCAGCGGCCTGTTCATGCTCCTCACCTACGAGGGGCACAAGAGCGGCCGCACCTACACCATTCCCGTCGCCTACTACCTCCGGGAGGGCGGCGAAGTGTGGGCGCTGAGCGAGCAGGGCGGGTGGACGCGGAACATGCGCGGCGGCCACGAGGCCACCCTGCTCATCCGCGGCCGCGAGTTCCGCGTCTCGGGCACCGCCGTGGAGGAGGCCAAGGAGGTCGCCGACATGATGAGCGAACTGCTGCAGGAGCGCGGGCCGCGCGCCCTGCGCGGGCACGGGCTGCGCCTGCCCACGGACCGGCAGCCCACGCACGACGAGATCATGCACGCGGCCGAGGGCGCCTGCATGGTGCGCTTCCGCGTCCTGCACGAGACGACATGAGGGCCCGGGCCCCGGGCCGCTGAGGCCCCGGCGGCCCCGGCAGGGCGGCCGACCGGTCAGGCGGAGGGCGTCCGTCCCTCCGCCGGCTGGTCGAACACGTGCGCGCGCACCCAGGCGTGCATGGCGATCGCGGCCGCGGCCCCCGCGTTGATCGAGCGTGTGGAGCCGAACTGGGAGATCGACAGCACCGCCGAGCACACCTTGCGCACCTCCGCCGACAGGCCGGGCCCCTCCTGGCCGAACACCAGGACGCACGCGCGCGGCAGCGGATGGGTCTCCAGCGGGACGGCTCCGGGCAGGTTGTCGACCCCCACCAGCGGCAGCCCGCGCTCCTCGGCCCAGGCGGTCAGCGCCTCGGGGCCGGGGTGGTGGTGGACGTGCTGGTAGCGGTCGGTGACCATGGCCCCGCGCCGGTTCCACCGCCGCCGGCCCACGATGTGCACCGCCTCGGCGGCGAAGGCGTTGGCGGTGCGCACCACCGAGCCGATGTTGAGGTCGTGCTCCCAGTTCTCCACGGCCACGTGGAAGGGGTGGCGGCGGGTGTCCAGGTCGGCGACGATCGCCTCGCGGGTCCAGTACCGGTAGCGGTCGACGACGTTGCGGCGGTCGCCCTCGGCCAGCAGCTCGGGGTCGTACCGGCCGTCCCGGGGCCAGGGGCCCTCCCAGGGGCCGACGCCCACCGCGGGGCCGCCGTCGTGCCCGGTGCCGCCGCCGGTCAGGCCATGATCGTCCACGCGCCCCAGCTTAAGGGGGCGCGCGGGGCGGGCGGTCCCGGCGGCGGAGGCGGGGCCTCAGCCGCGGGAGCGGCCGATGTTCACGCCGCCCTCGATGGTCCCCGCCTGGACGAGGGTGCCCGAGACGGTCCCCGAGGCGTTGTTGTTGACGACGGTGTCGCCGTCCTGCTCGGTGAAGTGCGGGGCGACCTGGACGACGAGGCCGCGGACCGTCTCGTCCTGCTCGGCGGCGTCGCGGATGTGCCCGGCGAGCCGGCCGACGAGTACCTCGTCCTCGCCGTCGCCGTCGCGGGCCTCGTCCAGGGCCTCCCGTTCGGGGGTGCCCTCGGCGAAGCGCCTGCGCAGGGCCTTGCGCAGGGCCGTGACGGAGTCCTTGGCGCCCTGGGTGAGCATCTCGGTGGCCTTTCCGGCGACCGCCGCGGCCATGGCCAGCATCACCTCGTCGCCCATGGGGGCTTCCTCCACTCGTCGGCAGCGGGGTAGGGGGCGCCGTCGGCCCCGGCTCAACCCTCTCACCCTCGCACAGGGGAGAGGAGCCAGGGACGCGAACGGACTGTCCGTATCCGGTCACCGGCGGCAGGGGGGCACGGGGGCGCCAGGGGACCGTGCGTAGGATCGGGCCCGACCCCCTACCCCCCGGACCGCTGAGGAGCTCAGGCCGGTGTCGGCAACCGACAACACGTCGCACGGCAACCAGGGCGGCGCGCACGTACAGGCGGGCCGTATCGACACGGTGGTCGTTCAAGGCGCGCTGGAAGAGGCCGCGCGGACCGTCGAACCCCAATGGGACGTCTCCCGGGTGCTGCGCGGCAGATTCGTCAACCACGACGAGGGGCTGGCCTACACGGGACGCGTCTACCGGGAGACGGCGCTGCAAGGGCGCCCCGGGAACCTGTTCGTGGTCGCCCCCAGGGGAGCGGGAAAGTCGGCCTTCAGCGTCGAGGCGGCGTACCACCTCCGCTCCCTCTACACAGGCTCCGTGTCCGGTTCCGCGTCCGGTCAGGAAACCGAGGCCGGAGGGGAGCGCACGCGCGGCGTCTGGGGGCTGTACGTCGACCTCGACGAGCAGCGCGCGGCGGCCGGCGGCGACGCCGAGGAGCACGCCCACCTCGCCGACGCACTCGCCTCGCTCCTCGGGGACCTGGGGGTGCCCGCCGAGAGGATGCCCGCAGGCCTCGCCGAACGCTCGGAGGAGTTCCGCAAGGCCACCGGGCGTGAGCCCTGCATCGTGATCGTCGAAGGGATCGCCTCCGCCTCTGAGGCCGGCCTTTTCACCGTCGGCACGGGGAGCATGGTGATCCTCACCGGCCGCACGGAGCTTCCGGGGCTGCGGCGCCGCGGCGTGCCGGTACTGCGCCTCCCCGCACTGCGCACCGAGCATGCGCTGGCCCTGCTCTGCGGCTTCGACGGCCCCGAAGAGCACCTCAAACGGCTCGTCGAGGCCGACCCCGACGGCGCGCAGGCGCTGGTGGACCGCTGCGGCGGCCTCCCGCAGGCGCTCCAGATCGCGGGCGCCCATCTGGCCATGAGGCCCGAGGAGACCCCCGCATCGGTGGTCGAGCGCCTGGACGCCGCCGGGGCCGGCCTGCCCGGGGAGCTGGACCGGCTCGTCGAGCCCGAGGACGGGGACCCGCGCTTGGACGAGGTGATCGCGCTCGGCTTCGGCGACCTCCGCTCGGAGGCGGCCCGGCAGCTCTACACGGCCCTGGGGGAGGTTCCCGGGCGCCGCGTGCACGAAGGGCTGGCCGCCGCGCTGCTGGGGTCGCGCCGGCAGGCGCGCGAGGCGCTCGGAGAGCTGGTCCGGGCCTGCCTCATGGCCGCCGAAGGCGGCGGCCGGTACCGCTGGGAGCCCCTGATCCGCCACGACGCGCACGGGCGGGCCCAGGCGCGGCCCGACGCGGAGCGCCGCCGGGCCGCCGAACGCGCCGTCGACTGGTTCACCACGGCCCTGGCCCGGGCGGACCGCGAGATGGGCGGCGGGCGCAGCAGGGCGACCCGGGAGCACGGGGACCGGGCCGCGGCCCGGGAGGCCCAGGTGCCCTTCGGAGGCGAGAAGGCCGGCGCCGAGGCGCAGGAATGGGTCGCCGAGGCCGTGGACGCGGTCCCGGCCCTGATGGCCGTCGCCGTGGAGACCGGACGGGACCAGGATGCACTGGTGATGGCCGAGTCGTGCTGGTACGTCGTCCATGAGCACCGGCGCGGATCGGTCGGGGCGGAGATCTTCCGCTACGCGGGCGAGATCGCCCGCCTGGGGCAGAACCCCGTCGCCGTCCACAGGATGGACAACTACCTGGCCCGGGTGCTCGTTGAGGGCGGCGAGGCCGACCGGGCGGCCGCGGTGCTCCACGAGGTGCTGGAGCCGCCCGAGGCGTCCGGGGAAGAGCGGCCCGCGCCCCGAGAGCGCGCCGTCCTGCTGGAGACGCGCGCTCTGGCGCACGCTGAGCGCGGGGAGTACGGCGCGGCGGAGGCCGACTTCCAGGAACGGCGACGCATCGATATCGAACTCGGCAACCGGCGGGCCCAGGTGATCGACGGTTACCAGATCGGCGGCCTGCGCCTGCGCGTCGGCGACCCCACCGAGGCAAGGCGGGAACTGGAGGCCGCCAGGGCCGCCGTCGCAGAGGAGCTGGGCGGGGACGGCCGCAGCGATGACTGGCGCACGCTCGCCGCCAAGATCGAGGTCCGCTTGGGAGAGGTCTATCTCCGCGCTGATGAGCCGGAGGCCGCAAGCCGGACGGGGAAGGCGGCGCTCGAACTGTTCGCAGAGGAGGGCGAGGAAGGGCGCGCGGTGTGGAGCGCCGACGCCCTCGCCCTGATGGCGCGAGCCGAGGCGTGCCTGGGCGGTACCGACAAGGCCCGCGCATACGCTACGGCGGCGGCGCGGCTCTACCGGAGGCACCACCAGACCGAGAGTGCACGAGGGCTGGCCGACCTGATCGGCTGACCCGGAGTCGTCCGAGTCCCATTGAGGAAGCCCAGGACGGGCAGGGGTGAACCCCTGAGGAGCAGGACCAGGGACGCCGATCCGCCTAGCGGGGGAAGCTCCATGCTCACGGCCTGGCCCGACCCGCATACCCGCCCCGGGTCATCTCCGCCCCGGCGTACGTCGTCCGGGTGGGCGCCGGCTTCGATGGTTTCGATCCGGAGGCCGGGGCGGATCAGTGGGCAAGCCCCGGGAGGTAAGGGGATCCCCTGCTTGGGCAGGGGACGTGGCGACTCAACCACACGCCTCCGAGGTCCCCTCACCGCGCCTCCGGTGAGGGCGCCGATCACCCGAGATCAGTCGGGGGGGGGGTACGCTCAACCGCGTCTCCTCCAGGAGACCCCTGACGACCGCTCCCTTCTCCCGCCATTCGGTGAGGGAGCGGCCCCTGTGGAGCCACGCGGTCGCGGCCGCCGCGACCGCGACGGCGTCCGGACCGGAACCCGTCCCCTGAGCGGCCACACGGGTCCACGGCGCCCCCGCCTCCGCCAGCAGGAACTCGTCCCCGCGCAGCGCGGCCACCGCGACCGCGGCACCCGGCCGGCGCTCCAGCGCCGTGCGGGCCCACGCCACCGCCTCGGCCTCGCCGACCGCGTGCGGCCGCACCAGTCCTTCGGCGCCCGCGGCCCGCGCCGGCGAGGGGTCCTCCACGCTCACCAGCAGCGCCCCGGACTCCGGCCCGCACAGCGCCGCCGGCCGCAGGCGCGGGCGCAGCACCGGCGCCCCCAGGTCGCTTCCGCCGTCCTCGGCCGCCACCCGCCAGGCCGTGGTCTCGGCGGCGTGCACGAGCGGGTCGGGCAGCGGCGGGGGGTCGACCGGCCCCTCCGGGGGGTCCAGCCCCAGCAGTGCGTAGCACTGGGCCCGCAGCCGCTCCGCCGCTTGGCCGACGCGGTCGATCAGTAGGCCGCGGGTCCGGGGCCGGGGCGCGTCCACGACCTCCTCGATCCGGCGCAGCGGGTCCTCGTCCGGGGCCAGGACCGGGCAGGCGGCGCCGAAGGCGTGCAGCGGGGAGGCCGGGTCCAGCTCGTCCCGCCCGAAGGCGGCCAGCAGCACCGGCCGCCCGAGCGCGGCCGCGTAGTAGGTGGTGCTGCCGTGGTCGCCCACCACGGCGTCGGCGGCGATGAGCGCCGCCCGCCACCCCTCGTGCGGGTCCACCAGCGCCAGCCCGGCGGCCCGCTCCCGCCGCAGCAGCAGTTCGAGGCCCTTGCGCCGGCCGTGCCGGTGCCAGACGTTGGGGTGCACGACCAGGGCGGTGCGGTACTCCTCGCACGGGAGCCGGCGCAGCACCCGGCGGATCCCCTCGCGCACCGAACCGACCAGTGAGTCGCGGTTCCAGGTGGAGGAGAGCACCACCAGCCGCCCGCCCTCGGGGACGCCGAGCGCCCGGCGGAAGCGGTCGCGGCGGCCCTCGTTGTCCCGCATCCGGTCGAACGAGGGGTCGCCCACCACCTCGGTGCGGATGCGCTCCAGCGGGCCCCTCAGCCTCCCCCGCTGCTCCGGATGGGACAGGGCGAGCACGGTCGGGACCGGGACGCCGGCGTGCAGGAGCTGCTCCGGCGCCAGGCCCGAGGCCGTCCGCAGGGGGCCGTCGGCCTCCTGCACCAAGCGGTTGTGCCCGGCGCCGTGCGGCATCAGCAGCAGGGGCGGTCCACTGGGCGCGGCCGTCCCGCCCGCCGTGGACAGCCGGTGCAGCCCCTCCTTCGGCGAGGCGGCCATGGCGAGCGCGAACTCCCCGCGGCGCGCCACCGCCTCCTCCCAGGACAGGACCTGCTCCACCCCGGCGGAGGCGAGGACCGCACGGATCCCGTCCTCAGAGACCGATCCGGGGTTCAGGGCGAACTCGACGGCGATGCGGTCGTCGTCGCCGAAGACCTCGACGGCGTCGAGGAGCCGTCCGGCCGCGGGCACGCTGCGCACGACGATCAGGACCTTGCGCTCGGGAGGGGGAAAGGTCCCACTGGCTTCGCGGGGGAGGGGCATCGCTCGGACGCTAGGAGGCCGGAGCCTCCTCGCCGTTCCCGCCGGACCGCCCGTCGGCACGGTCGGCTCCCTTGCCGCGGCCCATGGTGAAGGGGCGGGCGAGTTCGCGCCAGCCCACCATCGAGGCCCCCAGGAAGACGGTGGTGACGATCGCGAACGACAGCGGGGCGCCGTCCTGCGTCAGGAAGGCCCGCAGGGCGAGGCCGAGGGGCACGGTCACGACCCACACGAGCACACCGGTCCACACCGCGCGCATGGGCGAGCGCCAGGCGCGCGCCACGAGCCACCCGGCGGCCAGTCCGGCGGCGAAGGGCCAGGCGGTCCCGAGGAACCCGGCGATACCGGCGGCCTCATCGTGCGAGGCGCGTCCGACGGCGACGAAGGCGCCGACGCAGAGCAGGTCCAGGACGGCGGCGACGGCGATGGGGACGAAGCGCATGCTTCCAGGCTATGGCCGGTCCGGCAGTCCCCCATACGGGGGCGGCCCCGGGGAGGACCCCGGGGCCGTGTGGGACGCGTGCCGCATGGCAGTGCCGTACGACGGTGCTGCATGAAGGAGGGCCGACCGGCGAGGGGGGATGGGGACCTGCGCCGGCCGGCCCGGGTGCCGCGGGGGCCGCGGCGTGGACGGGGTGGGGTCAGGGCCCCGTTCGGGGCCCCGGGGTCACCCCGTCAACAGGGTGACGCCGTAGGTGTCGAGGATCGGGTTGACCGGCTGGAAGAAGGTGGTCCCGCCGGACGTGCAGTCGCCCGAGCCGCCGGAGGTGACGCCCTGGGCCTGGTCGTCGCTGACCCACGAGCCGCCCGAGTCGCCGGGCTCGGCGCACACATCGGTCTGGGTCAGTCCGTTGACCGTGCCCTGGGGGTAGGACACCGACTGGTTCTTGGCCTGGATCGTGCCGCAGTGCCAACCGGTGGTGGAACCCGACCGGCAGACGGACGCGCCCTCGGGCGCCTCCTCGGAGCCGGCGACGGCCACGGTGCCGCCCGCGTAGTCGTTGACCGCGGGGGTGGGGTTCCAGCCGGCGTCGGCCTGGACCGCCGCCATGTCGGCGCCGGGGAACTCGGCGTCGGTCACGGTGCCGGTGCCCGAGCCGTCCTGCGAGCTCACCTGCGTCCCGGTGCTCCCGCAGTGGCCCGCGGTCACGAACCCGGACTCGGTGGCGAACCCGATGGAGCAGCGCCCGCCCCCGGTGGAGTAGGCGTCGCCGCCGACGATGTCGGCGTACAGCCGCGGCTCGTCCCGGGTGCTCTCCACGGTGTAGGCGTCCTCGGGGACGCCCGCGGCGCGGGCGAACTCCCCGGCGGCGGCCTCCTCGCCCTCCAGGGCGGTGATGACCACGCTGTCCTGCCGGATGTCGGGGTACCACCCGGCGACGCCCTCGGACAGCCCGGCGCCCTCGGCGTTCAGGTCGTCGATCATGGCGTCCAGGCCGTCCCGGCCGTTCTCGACCACCTCGGCCTCGGCCCCGGCGGCGGTCACCTCCGGCGCCGCGGAGGCGTCGGTGACCGCGACGGTCAGGGTGCCCGAGTCGATGTCGAACCAGCTGCCGCCGAAGTCCTCGCCCAGCGCGGAGCGGAGGGTCTCGTCGGTGCTGCGCGCCTGTGCCTCGGTGTCGACCAGCTCCAGCGCCTCGGCCTCGCTCAGGCCCAGGTCGCGCTGCATCGCCTCGATGCGCTCGGAGTCAGGGCCGCCGGCGGCCGCGCCGCCGGCGGCCGCGCCGCCGGTGTCGGCCGCCACGGTGGCGGCCTCCTGGGGGGAACCGTCGGACAGGACCGCGACCCCGGCCCCGACCAGACCCAGAGCGAGCGCACCGCCTCCTGCGGCGCGCACGATGGTGGATTTACGCATCCATCCGCCCTTCTCGAATCGTTGGGGGTTGTGAAGGACGGGTCCGCGTTGAAGAGCGGGGGCTCAAGGCGGACCCGGTGCCGGCCGCCCGGAACGGGGACGGGCGTCGGCACTCCGTTCACCCAGTGCTTTGGGTGAACGATGGGAAACCTTAGGTCATGGTGTCCGAGTGGCGACAGATGCGGCCGACCTTCCGAAATGGAGGGAAGTTACCGGCTGGTCGGGAAAGCCGGGCCGCCCTCGGCGGGCGGGGTGCGGCGGAAGCGCGACGTGGAGCCGGGGATGACCGATGATCCGATCATCCGATGTACACGTGCAGCGGTGAAAATCAAGGGCCCCTGTCTGGCCGGATCAGGACAGTTCGGCGAGCGGAAGGATGAGCTCCGGTTGGCTCGGTGCGGTACGGAGTTCAGTCGAACTGATCAATGCGGTGGGGGTCGGGTGAGCGGGATGTCGAACTCCGGTGCCGCACATGCCGTCCGCTGTCCAGACGACGGGCGGCCCTCCCGCGCGCACCGAAGGGCGGGGCCCTCCGCGGCCCAGCGCGGCGAGCGCGTGCGCCGCCCCCGCCCGGCAGTGGAGCCGATTCCCCTGACCGGCTGCGGCGGGGGCACGCCCCGGAGCTCCCCGGGGCGGGGGGCGGCTTCGACACGAGTGGCCGGACCGGGCGACCTTCGGACCGGATGCCCCGCCGCGGAGTCCCCCGGGCGGGGCGGTGGCACGCCGGCCTTCCCCGCGCCACCGCCCCGCCACCCGTCCGCCTCTCAGGCGCCGCCCTCCTCGGCGGTGATGCCGAGGGAGGAGCGCAGGAAGTCCACCTGCAGCAGCAGGAGGTTCTCGGCCACCGTCTCGTCGGTGGGCATGTGCGTCACCCCCGACAGCGGCAGGACCGTGTGCGGGCGCCCCGCCGCCAGCAGCGCCGAGGACAGGCGCTGGCTGTGCGCGAACACCACGTTGTCGTCGGCCAGCCCGTGCACCAGCATCAGCGGCCGCTTGAGCCCCGGCGCGTCGTCCAGCAGCGAGCTGCGCCGGTAGTCCTCGGCCCGGTCCTGGGGCAGCCCCAGGTAGCGCTCGGTGTAGTGGGTGTCGTACAGCCGCCAGTCGATCACCGGTGCGCCGGCGACCGCCGCGTGGAAGACGTCCGGCCGGCGCAGCACCGCCAGCGCCGACAGGTAGCCGCCGAAGGACCAGCCGCGGATCCCCACCCGGTCCAGGTCCAGGCAGCCGTACCGCTCGGCGGCGTCCCGCAGGGCGTCCACCTGGTCCTCCAGCACCGGGCCGGCCAGGTCGGTGTGGACCGCCTGCTCCCACTCCACCCCGATGCCGGGGGTACCGCGGCCGTCCGCCACCAGCACCGCGAACCCCTGGTCGGCGAACCACTGCGAGGTGAGGTAGGCGCCGCGGGCCCGGAGGACCCGCTGGGCGTGCGGACCGCCGTAGGGGTCCATCAGCACCGGCAGCCGCCGCCCGGCGTGCGCGCCCTCGGGGTCGAACCAGGACGGCAGCACCAGCGCCGAGGGGATGCGGCGCTCCCCGGCCCGCCACAGCCGCGGCCGCGGCGCGGGCAGCTCGGGCTCCTCGGCGTGCGAGGCGATCTCGGCCGCGACGGCGGGCGTCTGGCTCCAGGCGTCGGCCACCACGAGAGTGCGCACCCCGAACCGGTCCGGCGAGCGGCGCTGGACCACCAGGGTGCCGCCGCGCATCCGGCCGGCGTCCACCCCCGCGCCGTCCCCGCCGGGCACCTCCACCGGGCCGGCGAAGCCGTCGGAGGCGTCCACGAGCCACAGCTCCACCGTGTCCGGGCGGTCGGCGGGCGAGACCGAGCACAGGATCCGGTCGCCGTCGACGTCGCCCACGCCGCGCACGTACAGCCCGGGCGGGCCCATCGGGCGGCCGCCGACGAACAGCCGCCGCTCACCGCCCTCCTCGCGGCCGATCCACACCGTCTCGCCGCTCGCGGTGAAGTCCGGAACCCCCGGCATGATCTCCACCCACACCGGGTCGGTCTCGGTGCGCACCGGGCCGGTCAGCCCGGTGGCGGGGTCGGCGCTGTGCACGATGAGCGTGCGCTGGTCGCGGCTCTGCGCGCCGAAGACCGCGGTGGGGGTGCCGTCCGGGCCGGTCGTCCATCCGGCGGTGGCCAGGTAGGGCAGCGCCTCCCGGTCCCACTCCAGCCACTGCGGCTCGGCGGGCCCCCGGTCGCCGCCGCGCGGGTCGAGCACGGCCAGGCGCACCTCGGCGTTGGCGGTCCCGGCCGCCGGGTAGGCCATGGACTGTCCGGCGGCCGCGGGGTCCCCCGGGTCGGACAGGTGCCACCGGGCGACCATGGACTCGTCCACCCGGGCGGCCAGCAGGGCCGAGGCGTCCGGCGACCACCACATGCCGCGGTGGCGCCCCATCTCCTCGGCGGCGATGAAGTCGGCCAGCCCCCAGGCCACCCCGGGCCCGTCGGGCTCGGCGACGGCGCGGTCGGCGCCGCTGTGCACGTCCACCACCCGCAGGGCGCCCCGGCAGGCATAGGCGACCCGGTCCCCGCGCGGGCAGATGCGCGGGTCCACCGCGGGCGCCGCCGCGGGCAGCTCGTACGGGACGGCGCCGTCGCCGACCAGGTCCACGCAGTACAGCCGCCCGGACAGGGCGAACACCGCGCGGGTGAAGGCCTCGTCGGTGCTGTAGGCGACGATGCCGCCGCTGCTCACCCGCAGCCGCTCGCGCCGCGCCCGCTCCTCGGGCGGCAGGTCCTCCTCGGCGCCGCCGATCGCCCGCGGGTCGGCCAGCAGCCGCTCGGTGCCGGTGTCCAGGTCGAGCAGCCACAGGCAGGCCGCGCCGTCGGTGCCGTGCCTGCTCCGCAGGAAGGCGACCTTCCGGCCGTCGGGGGAGAGGGCGAATGACCGGGGGACGCCCAGCGTGAACCGCCGCGTCCGCGCTTCTTGCCGTGGAAAGCTCATGCCGCGATTGTCGCCCATGGCGAGGGCAGGCCGCGCGGGGCGGCGGCGGGTCCGCGGTTCCGGGGGAATCGCCGGGTCGGCCCCGGTATCGTCTGGAGTCATGACCGACCGCCGACTTCTGCTGGTGCACGCCCATCCCGACGACGAGACCATCGTCACCGGCGCGACCATGGCCAAGTACGCCGCCGAGGGGGCCGAGGTCACCCTGGTCACCTGCACGCTCGGCGAGCGGGGCGAGGTGATCCCGCCCGACCTCGCGCACCTGGCCGAGGAGCGCGAGGGCGGCCTGGGCGAGCACCGCATCGGCGAGCTCGACAAGGCCTGTCTGGCGCTGGGGGTGCGCGACCACCGCTTCCTGGGCGGCGCCGGGCGCTACCGCGACTCGGGGATGATGGGCGCGCCGACCAACGACGACCCGACCTGCTTCTGGCGTGCCGACACCGAGGAGGCCGCTCTCGCGCTGGCCGAGGTGATCCGCGAGGTGCGCCCGCAGGTCGTCGTCACCTACGACGACAACGGCGGCTACGGGCACCCCGACCACATCCAGGCCCACCGGGTGACCCTGCGGGCGTTCGAGAAGGCGGGGGAGCGCGCGCTCGCGGGCCAGCCCTGGCAGACCCGCAAGCTCTACGCGATCGCCCAGCCCGAGTCCCGCCTGGCCGAGCAGGTGGCGCGGCTGCAGCGGGAGCCCGGGCCCTTCACCGCCCCCTCCGGGGTCGCCGACATCGCGCCGGGCACCCCCGACGCGCGGGTGACCACCCGCGTCGACGCCTCGGCCCACTGGGCCGCCAAGGCGCTGGCGATGCGGGCGCACGCCACGCAGATCTCCGTCGACGGGGAGCGGTTCGCCCTGTCCAACGGGATCGCCCAGGAGATCGACGCGGTGGAGCACTTCACACTGCTGCGCGGTCCCACGCCGCGGCCCGTCGCGGACGGCTTCGAGACCGACCTGTTCGCTTAGGCTTCCCCCGTGTCCGAACCTGCAGCGCCCGGTACCGGAACCGGGCCCACCCGCACCGCCCCGTTCGCCTCGGCCGTCGATTTCGCCGTCCACCCCGCGCTGTTCTGCGCCTCGGTGGTCGCCGGGGTGGTCGGCGGCGTCCTCTCCGGCTGGCTGGCCTGGCTGTGGCTGAGCGGCCCCGTGGGCCAGGTGGTGGCCGGGGCGGCCCTGCTGGTCGTGCTGTGCCTGCTGTACCTGGCCGTGCGGGCCGCCGGCTGGGCGACCCGGTCCCGGATCGGGGCGGGCGTGTGCGCGGTCGGCTGGACGCTGGCCCAGGTGGCGCTGCTGCTGGCCGGGGAGTCGGGCGACGTGTTCTTCCTCCTCGCCGCCGCCGGGATCAGCAACACCTACCTGTACGGCGGGGTGGTCGTGATGACGCTGGCGGTGGTGTTCACCCCGCCGGCCCCGCCGGACCGGGACCGGGAGGACCCGGTCAGCTGATCCAGAACCGCATCAGCAGCTCGCCGAAGAAGATGTCCATCTGCGGCATGCCGATCTGCCGGAAGAGCCCGGTCATGGCGTTGATGTAGGCCAGGTTGACCACGTTGAACCAGAGCACGCCGAAGACCGCGATGGTGCCGAACAGCCCGAAGGACCGCGCCGCGCGCTCCATCCCCTCGAAGCGGCGGGGGCTGGCGGTGGCCGCCTCCAGCAGCGGCACCAGGACCGTGTAGCCGTCCAGTCCCGGGATGGGCAGCAGGTTGACCAGGGCCACCGTCAGGTTGAGGTAGCACAGGAACATCAGGCCGCCGATGAGCCAGTTGTCGGTGACCATGCCGGCGGGCACCAGCAGCATGACCGCGACGGCGAACCCGGCGGCCAGCACCAGGCTGGCGACGATCCCGGCGAGCGCGGCCAGGATGCGGCGGCCCCGGCCGCCGAGGGCGTCCCGGTCCACGTAGGAGGCGGGGCCGGTCAGGCCGATGCCGCCGAGCACGACGAAGACCGCGGGCATGAGCAGCCCCGTGAAGAAGCCCCCTCCGGTCTCGCCCTTGCCGGAGACCCGGCGCTCCCGGTAGGCGAACGGGTTGAGGCGCAGGTAGCCGCTGCCCCGCAGGCCGCGGTCGCCGGACAGGTAGGCGACCAGCGCGTGCGCGAACTCGTGGACGGCGACGCAGGCGATCCAGGCGCCCAGGATGAAGACGAAGGGCGCGTAGGGGGTGCCGCCGTACTCGTAGAGGTCCTGGGTCTCCTCCCAGCGGGTCCAGGAGAACCAGCCGGCGAATGCGGTGATGCCCAGGATCAGCAGGAAGACGGGGCTGGGAAGGAGGTCGAACACCGAGGAGCGGGAGCCCTGCGCGCCCCGGTCGCCGCCGTCCCCGCTGTTCTCCCTGTGCGTGCTGTCGGCGTCGTCGGCGCTGTCCGAACTGACGGCACTGTCCGTGCGCTCCCCACCGTCCGTGCCTTCCCCGCCGTCCGTGCCGTCCTTCGGCTCGGCCCCGTCGTCCTCGCGACCGGCCGGCCCGTCGGGCGCGGACGGCTCCTCAGACTCCGCCCGCTCCTCAGACTCCGTCGAATCCGCGGGTTCCGCAGGCTCTGCCGGGGCGGACGCCCCTGAGGCCGCGTCCGCGTCCCCGCCGACGGCGACGGCGCCCTGCGGCTCCTGCCCGTCCGGGTCCGGGCCGCCCTGCTCGGTGGGCGTCTGGGAATCCGTACCGGACGGATCGGGCGTGGACATGCTGCTCCCACAGGATGCTCGAAAGTGCTGACGAATGCACCGGCCGCACGGGCGGCGGGGGAGGCGCCCGGGCCGACGCCTCCCAGGCTAAGGGGCCCCTGGCGCGGGCGGCGCTGAGGGGGCCGGGGCGGGCGTGCCGGACGGAGCGGCGTCGGTCACAGGGCGCCGCTCACGGACCCACAGAGGCACTTCCGGAGGCCCGCGGAGCGGCCCCGTGCCTCACAGCGACGTGCTGGGCGAGGTGGCCGAGCGGTGCATGGCGGTGAGTGCGAACGCCTGCCCGGTGCGGGTCAGGTCCGGGGCGCCCACACCGCCGACCAGCTCGCTGCGCTGGGCGAACCCCAGCGTCTCCAGCAGCCAGGTGACCTGCAGCAGGACCGCGTGGACCTGCGCGGTGGCGGGGGAGGAGCCGGACTCCTCGCCGCCCCAGCCGGCTTCGGCCAGCACCTGGCGCGCCTCCTCCATCACGTCGGTGCGCTCGGTACGGGCGTGGTTGCCGGTGGCCCGCGGGGAGCGCTGGAGCAGCAGCCCCAGCAGCGTCTCAGTGGCGGCCTGGGCGAACCCGTCGGAGTCCAGCACCGAGTCGGCGGCCGCGCGCCAGAGCTCGGTGTCGTCGCCGTGCAGCCGCCGCCCGCGCCGGGTCAGCACCATGCGGCGCCCCGATCTGCGCACCGCGCGCATCCCGCGCAACAGCTTGTGCAGGGAGATCAGCTGCATGGCGTCGGTCTCGCTGCGCGGCGGCGAGGGCGAGGTGGCCCAGCCGAACTCCGAGCACAGCTCGCGCACCACGGTCGGTGAGATGTAGCCGATCTGGGTGAGCCCGATGCCCTCGTCGGCGAAGTCGAGCAGGCGCCGCGCCGGCGCCAGCGCGGCCGCCGCGTCCGGCGGCGGCTCGGCGCCCACGATGAGCTGGCCCAGCAGCGGCCACAGCCGCTGGCGGTGCGCGTGCGAGGGCGAGCCCAGCCAGCCGCGCACCCGCTCCTCGCGCACCCGGTCCAGGCGGCTGCGGCCGTGCGCGTCGGGCTGGGTGAGGAAGGCGCGGGCGAACCGCTCCTGGGCGGTGCGCCAGCCGCGCGCGCCGGGGCGCACGTCGCCGGCGGCGATGGCCAGCTCCAGGGCGGCCGAGGTGTCCTGGTGCGCGGCGATCTCGGCGGTGCCCAGGACGGTGCCCCAGGTCAGCTCGGACAGGTCCGGCGGCTCCACCCCCGAGGCGCGCATCGCCCGGCGGTAGGCGGCCAGCCCGCTGTCGTGGCCGGCGGAGTGGGCGTCCAGCACGGTGCGGGTGGTGGTCGATGAGCAGATCGCGGCGTAGCGGTCCAGGTCCAGCAGGGAGAACAGGCGGCCCAGGGAGCGGGCGGTGAGCATGCGCTCCCCGGTCTCCCCGGCGAACCGCACCGGCAGCACGTACCAGCAGAACTCCTGGACCGACCGCTGCGTCAGGTCCTCCAGGTTCCCGCCCCCGGTCAGCGAGGACAGGGCGTTCTCGGCCAGGCGCGCGGCGCGCGGGTCCAGGCGGGCCAGCTGCGCGAGCGCGGACGCGACGGTCTCCTGCATGGCGTGGGTGGGCACCTCCCCCTGCCGGGCACTCCGTTGCCGGTCCGGCTCCGCTGTCGTCCGTTCCTACCGTCCCCTGTCGGCGTCGTTCGCGGCCCGCCTGCGCTCGGGCGGCCGCTGCGGCACCAGCCTGCTGCCGACCACATCGGCCTCGGCCACTTCGGCCGGCTCCCCGTCGCGCCTGCGCACCCGGATCGTTCCGCCGCTCCACCGCTCCAGGACACCGACGATATCCCGGAAGCGTCCGTCGGGCAGCCGCACCCGCAGGACGGCGCGCCGTCCCAGGTCGGCAGGGGAGGCCTCAAGGGCCATACGCGCCCCGTTTCCCACTCGATCGACCCCCAATTGGGCACGTGAGCCCGGTGAGCGCAATACTGGAAGCTGCGAATCGTCTGACGTGAGCCCGGCGAGTCCGCGTGCCGGATGCCCGGCGTCGCCCAGGCTACGACAGCGAAGACCCTTGCACGCGGTCAACGTGGCGAAGACCGAAGAGGAGTAACGACGTGACCTACGTCATCGCGCAGCCGTGCGTCGATGTGCTCGACAAGGCCTGCATCGAAGAGTGCCCTGTCGACTGCATCTACGAGGGCGAGCGCATGCTCTACATCCACCCGGACGAGTGCGTCGACTGCGGCGCCTGCGAGCCGGTGTGCCCCGTGGAGGCCATCTACTACGAGGACGACCTGCCCGAGCAGTGGTCCGAGTACTACAAGGCCAATGTCGAGTTCTTCGACGAGATCGGCTCTCCCGGAGGTGCGTCCAAGGTCGGCAAGTACGACACCGACCACCCGATCATCGCCAAGCTTCCGCCGCAGGCGGAAGGCGAGTAGCCGTACGGCGGCCGCGCCCGGACCGCGGGCGATCCCGGGGCGGCCGCCGGCCCGCGCCGCCCTGTGCCCCCGTGCGCCGCATGGGGGCGCAGAGGCGCGGGTACGGCCGTTCTGGAAGAGGGGACCGGGCACCGGCAGGACCGGACCCGGCCCCGCGAGCGCCCGTCCCCGGCCCCCGGGGGCGGGCCCAAGCCGTGTGGAGCAGAAGTGATGGCGGAACGACGACGCCTCGCCGACCGGATGCCGGTCTTCCCCTGGGACCGCCTGGCGCCGCACAAGGCGACCGCGGCGGCGCACCCGGACGGGATCGTCGACCTGTCGATCGGCACCCCGGTCGACCCGGTGCCCGAGGTGGTGCGCCGGGCGCTGGCCGCGGCCGCCGACGCCCCCGGCTATCCGGCCACGCACGGCACCCCGGCGCTGCGCGCCTCGGCCGCCCGGTGGCTGGAGCGCCGCCACGGCGTGCGCGTCGACCCCGAGGCGGTGCTCCCGGCCATCGGCACCAAGGAGCTGGTGGCCTGGCTGCCCACCCTGCTGGGCCTGGGCGAGGGCGACACCGTCGTCCACCCCGAACTGGCCTACCCCACCTACGACGCCGGGATCCGGCTGGCGGGGGCGCGTCCGCTGCCCGCCGACGGGCTCACCGCCCTGGGCCCCGAGCGCCCGGGCCTGGTGTGGATCAACTCCCCGGCCAACCCCACCGGCCGCGTGCTGGGCGCCGACCACCTGCGCAAGGTGGTGGCCTGGGCCCGCGAGCAGGGGGTCATCGTGGCCTCCGACGAGTGCTACCTGGACCTGGACTGGGAGGGCGAGCGGCCGCTGTCGGTGCTCCACCCGGACGTGTGCGGCGGCTCGCACGCCAACCTGCTGGCGGTGCACTCCACCTCCAAGCGGTCCAACCTGGCCGGGTACCGGGCCGGGTTCGTGACCGGCGACCCCGAGCTGGTCGCCGAACTGCTGGCGGTGCGCAAGCACGCCGGGATGATCGTCCCGGCGCCGGTACAGGCCGCCATGGGCGCGGCGCTCGACGACGACGCCCACGCCCAGGAGCAGAAGGCGCGCTACGGCGCCCGGCGCGAGGCCCTGCGCGGGGCGCTGGAGGCCGCCGGATGGACCATCGACCACTCCGAGGCCGGGCTCTACCTGTGGGCCTCCCGCCCCGGCCTGGACGCCTGGGGCGCGGTGGCGGCCCTGGCCGAGCAGGGCGTTCTGGTCGCGCCCGGCGCGTTCTACGGCCCCAAGGGGGCGAACCACGTCCGCATGGCCTTCACCGCCACCGACGAGCGCATCGCCGCGGCCGCCAAGCGCCTGGAGGCCCTGGCCGGCTGAGCAGGGGCCCCTCGCCCGGCGGCGTGGTCCCCGGATCCCGTGACCCTGCACTGGCGCCGCCGCTCGGCGGCGCCAGTGCAGGGTCACGTGTCGATCCCGGGGCCACTGAGGTGGTCGGCAGCCGTGCGGGGCCGCCCGCAAGGCCGTCGGCTCCTCAGCGCGCATCGGGAGCGGTGGATTCACCACTCGACGTGGGTGGTTTCTCGTGGTCGTCGCAACACCGGTGGCCGGTTGCTGTTGTTGGGGAGTCGTTCCAGGCGCTCGGCCGGGGTCCCGGTCCAGGGTCTTGCGGGGGCGGCGGCCCCTGGGGGCGGCGGTCGTCGCGGATCTCGAAGGGGTCCATGGCACCCCTTCGGGGTCGGAGTGGTGCAACGACCGATAGAACCCGCACCGCCCGAAGCGGTGATTCCCCCACTCCCGACACTCCCGACCACCGGCCCGCTCCCCGGCGGGTCGATCGCAGGGCGCAGGGCGATGGCCCCCACGGAACCGGCAGCGACCTCAGTCGGCCCCGAACGGGTCGCCCGGGTCGTTGCACCGGGGCCGGGACCGGGCGCGCGGGTCAGCCCAGGACCACCTGGCCGTCGGGGGCGTGGTCGGGAACGCTCTGCCAGCCCTCCTGGCCGTCCTCGGCGGTCCAGCGCTGGTCCTGGTAGCCGACCGACGTCAACCCGTACTCCTCGGAGTTGGCCACCGCCCACAGCGCCATGGCCCACCCCAGGTCGCCGGTCTGCGGCTGCGCGCCCGGCGCGGGCAGCGCCCCCGGGTCGGCGCCGAACACCCGCTCCATCTCCGCCGCCGCGGCGTCCACGTCCGCCGGGGCCGACGGCGACGGGGCCGGCGCGGGCTCCCCGGGCGTGCGGGCCGGCTCCTCGGGCCAGCAGGTCACCGCGGGGCCCTCGGCGCCAGTGAAGGCCCGCGCCATCAGCCGCGAGCGCTTCTCGTGCTGGTCGTAGGCGAAGCCGTCGGCGCTGCGCTGCACCGCCTGGGCCGCCTCGTAGACCGGGATGTCGGCGTAGCCGTCCACCTCCTCCAGGTGGGCGTAGAACTCGTTGCTGGCGTAGACCGGGTCCATGATCTGGTCCGGCTCGCCCCACTCCTGGGAGGGGCGCTGCTGGAACAGCCCCAGCGAGTCGCGGTCGCCGTAGTCGATGTTGAAGAACTTGGTCTCCTGCCACACCGTCGCATAGGCCACCACCACCGCGTGCTCGGGCAGGTCGCGGCTGAAGGCCACGCCGCCCACGGTGGCGGCGCTGGCCGCCTGCTCCGGGTCCAGGGGGTCCTCGGTCCCGTCGACGGTCACGGTGCAGCCGGCCGCCACCGGGGGATCGATCTCCACCGGCTCGATCGAGGTGATGACGTAGTAGCCGGCGGCCACCAGGGCGCCGCACACGGCGGTCAGGACGGCGAGGATCTTGACGAAGGCGGAGGTCCTCCGCCGCTTCGGACGGGTCTTCTCGTGCACAGGCAGGCCGTTGGACTCATGGGGCGCGGCCGCGCGCCGCGCGGTCCGGCGCCCCGACGGACAGGGACCGGCCCCAGACGTGACGCAGGGGATGAGCGAGGGTCTCGCACGCCGTTGAACCGGGGTGTTCGCTACCCGAATGGTAGAGGGTCTCCGGGGGCGCCGCCGTGGAAGGCGGCGCCGCGCCGGAGCGTACCGTCCCCGGTGGCGGGGCTGCCAGCCGACGCCCCCGGTCGGCGGTGCGCCCGGTTCGTCGGTGGGCCCGCGAACCGTTAGGCTCACCGGACATGACCACCTCGTTCACCAGTCCGCTCCCCGAGGAGATCGACGAGCTCTGGGAGCGCCGCTCCGAGCTGACCCCTGACGACACCGCCGCCCGCGACACCATCATCGGCGCGGTCGACGAACTCGACGCCGGCAAGGCGCGCGTCGCCTTCGTCGACGGCGACACGGACCAGGTGGTCGTCGACGAGCGGGCCAAGCGCTCGATCCTGCTGAGCTTCCGGGTCCTGGGCATGGAGGAGTCGCAGGTCGGCGACTTCTACCACCACGACCGCATCCCGCTGAAGAAGCGCTTCGAAGGGGTGCGCGTCGTGCCCGGCGCCATCGCCCGCTGGGGCGCCCACCTGGCCCCGGGCGTCGTGCTGATGCCCTCCTTCACCAACTTCGGCGCCTGGGTCGGCTCGGGCACCATGGTCGACACCTGGGCCACCGTGGGCTCCTGCGCGCAGGTCGGCGAGAACGTCCACCTGTCCGGCGGCGCGGGCGTGGGCGGCGTGCTGGAGCCGCCGCAGGCCTCGCCGGTGGTCATCGAGGACGACGCCTTCCTCGGCTCGCGCAGCATGGTCGTCGAGGGCGCCCGGGTGCGCCGCGGCGCCAAGCTCGGCGCGGGCACCATCCTGACCTCCTCCACCCGCGTCTACGACGCCGAGACCGGCGAGGAGCTGCCCCGCGGCGAGGCCCCCGCCTGGTCGGTGTGCGTCACCGCCAACCGGGTCAAGAGCTTCCCCGGCGGCGACTTCGGCATGCCGGTGCTGCTGGTGCTCAAGCGCCTGGAGGAGGGCCAGGAGCACGACAAGCTGGCGCTCAACGACATGCTCCGCGAGCACGGCGTCAACGCCTGACGCGCCCCGCGCGAGCGGGTCCGGGCCGCCCCGTGCCGCGGGGCGGCCCGCCCGAGCGCCCCGGCGCCCCCGCCCGCCCCTCGTCCGCGTCCCCGATCCCGAAGGTTCCGGCCATGCTCAACCTCGCCGACGACGTCCGCACGCTCACCGCCCGCCTGGTCGACACCGAGTCGGTCAGCGGAGGCGAGCGGCCCCTGGCCGACATGATCGAGCAGGCGCTGTCGGGCCTGCCGCACCTGCGGGTGGACCGGCACGGCGACGCCGTGGTGGCCCGCACCGAGCTGGGCCGGGCCAGGCGGGTGGTGCTCGCCGGGCACATCGACACCGTGCCGATCGTGGGCAACGTGCCCTCGCGGCGCGAGGGGGACCGCCTCTACGGCTGCGGCTCCTCCGACATGAAGAGCGGGGTGGCGGTGCAGCTGCGCCTGGCCGCCGCGCTCACCGAGCCCGTGCACGACCTCACCTTCGTCTTCTACGACTGCGAGGAGGTCGACGCCGAGCGCAACGGGCTGCGCCGGCTGGCCCGGGAGCACCCCGAGTGGCTGGCCGGGGACTTCGCGGTGCTCATGGAGCCGACCGGGGGCGTCATCGAGGGCGGCTGCCAGGGCACCATGCGGGTCGAGGTCATCGCCCGGGGGGAGCGCGCCCACAGCGCGCGCTCGTGGATGGGCAGCAACGCCATCCACGGCGCCGGGCGCATCCTGGACGTGCTGCGCGCCTACACCCCCCGCGAGCCCGAGGTCGACGGGCTGCGCTACCACGAGGGGCTCAACGCGGTCTTCGTGTCCGGGGGAGTGGCGGGCAACGTCATCCCCGACGAGTGCGTGGTCACCGTCAACTACCGCTTCGCCCCCGACCTGAGCGTCAAGGACGCCGAGACCCACCTGCGCGAGGTCTTCGACGGGTTCGACGTGCGCGTCACCGACGCCGCGCCGCCCGCCCGGCCCGGCCTGGACGACCCGGCGGCCGCCGAGTTCGTCTCCGCCGTCGGCGGCGGGCAGGCCCGCGCCAAGCTGGGCTGGACCGACGTGGCGCGGATGTCGGAGCTGGGGGTGCCGGCGGTCAATTACGGGCCGGGCGAGCCCACCCTGGCGCACACCCGCGACGAGTGGGCCGACCTGGCGCTGGTGGACGAGGCCGAGCGGCGGATGACCGCCTGGCTGACCGGTGGCGGCGCCTGATTGAACGCTGCGCGGCCCGGCCCCGCCGCGCGGGCGCGCACCCTGCTCCTGGGGATATTTTGGCCCCATGACCGATGCTGAGAAGATCCGCCGCGCGGGACCCCTCACCTACCGGGGCAGCGCCATACCGGAGACCACCACCGACCAGCGCCTGCTGGACCGCCGCGGTCCGGCCGACTGGGTGCACACCGATCCGTGGCGGGTGCTGCGGATCCAGTCGGAGTTCGTCGAGGGCTTCGGACTGCTCTCCGAGGTCGGGCATTCGGTGAGCGTGTTCGGCTCGGCGCGCATCCGGCCCGGGTCGCCCTACTACGAGCTGGGCGAGACCATCGGCGGCGACCTGGCGCGTGCCGGGTACACGGTCATCACCGGCGGCGGACCCGGCCTGATGGAGGCCGCCAACAAGGGCGCGCAGAAGGCGGGCGGGCCGTCCATCGGCCTGGGCATCGAGCTGCCCTTCGAGCAGTCCCTCAACGACTACGTCGACATGGGCGTCACCTTCCGGTACTTCTTCGTCCGCAAGACGATGTTCGTGAAGTACTCCCAGGCGTTCGTGGTGCTGCCCGGGGGCTTCGGCACCCTGGACGAGCTGTTCGAGTCGATCACCCTGGTGCAGACCGGGAAGGTGACCCGCTTCCCGGTGGTGCTGGTGGGCACCGAGTTCTGGGGCGGCCTGGTGGACTGGATCCGCGACCGGCTCCGCGCGGAGGCGGTGATCTCCCCGGACGACCCGGACCTGATGTACCTGACCGACGACCCGGGCGAGGTCGTCGACATCATCGCCAAGGCCCACGCGGACATGGCGGCCCGCCGCGAGGTCGAGGCCCGCGCCGTCGCCGAGGCCGCCGAGGAACAGGGCGAGTAGGCACCGCCCGGGGCCCGGTCGGCGGCCGCGCCGCCTGCCCCGCGGCCGCCGCCCGTGCCGGGCCGTCCCCGTCGGACCGCACCGACGGCACGGAGCCGGACCGGTACGGCCCGGCGCGGGGGCCGGCCGTCCTCGACGGTGCAGCGGGCCGGGACCAGGCGCCCGTCGGTGGCCGGTTCGGCGTCGGCGTGGGCAGTTTGGGCCGCGGAGGGCCTCCTGACCTTCATCAGGTGTCGATCTCGACGAGCCACACCTGTGTCGGAGGCCCCCCTCCTGCTGCCGCACCGCTGCCGGTCCGTACCTGGCCTCCGTGGTCAGTACACCTAGGCCAGCCCGCGGCGTACCGCCGCGGGGCGACGGTCGCCGCGGACCGTCAGGACCATGTCCAGCGCCTGCCGGGCGGCGCGGGGGTGCGCACTGGTGAACAGCCGCGCCCCCAGCCAGGCGTAGACGGCCACCAGGGCCGCGCTCTCGGCCGGGTCGTCGGCTTCACAGCGCACCAGGACCGGGGCGCCGTCGGCGGCCAGGGCGCGCACCCGGTCCGGCGGCGGCCGGTGCCCGGCGTCCGCGGCCCCCTCCGGCCGCGCCCCGGGGGCCAGCACCTGGGCCGCCCCCTCGTCCGGTCCCGCCTGCCCGCACGTGTGCATACCGCCGAGTCTGCCATGCCGGGGCCCGTTCACGGTCCGCCGCGATGTGGCACGATCGGAACCGTGAATCCAACGATCCTCATCCTCATCTCGCTGTCAGCGGTCGCCGTGCTCGCCGGCGTCGCCTACGCGGTCATGGGGAAGGGCGGCCAGCTGGCGCGCTTCGAGGCCGACCACCCGCCCCTGGACCTGCCGGAGGACCGGCCGGTGACCCCGTCCGACGTGGGGCGCATCGCGCTGCCGCTGGCCCTGTGGGGCTACCATGTGCGCGGTGTCGACGAGGTGCTGCGCAGGCTCTCGGCGGCGCTGGCCGAGCGGGACGAGCGCATCGCCGACCTGGAGCGGCGCCTGGCCGAGGCGGGCGCGGCCACCGGGCCGCGGGTGCTCTACCCCCGTCCCGGGCCGCAGCCCGGCACCGCCGGGCCCACCGCGATCCGGCCCCCGGAGGCCGGGCCCTCCGAGCTCCGGACGCCCGCCCCCGCCGACCAGGAGCCCGCCCCGCGGCAGGACGCGCCCGCCGGCCGGGCCGCCCAGGGCTGAGCGCCGCCCCCTCCCGGCGCCCGACAGCGACCACCGCCGGGAGGACCCCCATGACGCACGAGACCGCCGCCCCGCACGCCCCCGCCGGCCCCGACGGGCGCCCGCGCTGCACTTGGGCGCTGGGCACCGAGGACCTGACGGCCTACCACGACACCGAGTGGGGCCGCCCCGTCCGCACCGACCAGGGCATGTTCGAGCGCGTCAGCCTGGAGGCGTTCCAGGCGGGGCTGTCCTGGCTGACCGTGCTGCGCAAGCGGGAGGCCCTGCGCGAGCACTTCGCCGGCTTCGATATCGCGGCGGTTGCGGCCTTCGGCGGGCCCGACGTGGAGCGGATGCTCGCCGACGCCCGCATCATCCGCAGCCGCGCCAAGATCGAGGCCGTCATCGGCAACGCGCGCGCCGCCCTGGAGCTCCCCGGGGGCCTGGCCGCGGCGGTCTGGGAGCACGCCCCGGCCCCGGGGCGGCCCGCGCCGGCGGGCGACTCCGAGGTCCCCGCCTCCACGCCGGAGAGCGCCGCGCTGGCCAAGCGGCTGCGCGCGGCCGGGTTCCGGTTCGTGGGCCCCACCACCGCCTACGCCGCGATGCAGGCCACCGGGGTGGTCGACGACCACCTGGCCGGCTGTTTCCTGCGGGGAGGGGACTGAGCACCGGTCCGGTCGCCGGGTCGCTTATCCTCAGTCGCTGGACAGGCGAGCCGGCCCCACCCCGGCTCGCGGGAGGAAGGGTGAGAGCGATGCACGGAAGGCCGGACCCCGCCGCGCGCCCCGGGGGTGCGCGGTGAGCGGCTCGTCGACCCGCCGCGAGGAGGAGGGCGGCTCCTCCTCGCCGGTGCGGGGGATGTCGCTGTACCCGCCGCCGCGCTCCACACGGCACACCGCCCGCCGCCGCCGGGGCGGGATGATCGCCGCCGTCGCCGCGGGCGCGGCCGCGCTGCTGGTCGGCGGCGTCCTGGTGGTCCTGGCGCTGCGCCCGGACCCGCAGGAGACCCCTGCCGAGAGCGCGAGCGTGCCCGACTCCTTCGCCGGCACCTGGCAGGGCAAGATGATCCAGGAGGACGAGGCCGGTGAGCACGTCACCGACTGGGACGCCCGCGTGCGCCTGGAGACCGGCGAGGAGCGGGGCAGCTCGGAGTGGTACACCCTGGAGTGCCGCGGCAGCCTCACCCTGCGGGAGCGCGGGGAGTCCCGCCTGGTCTTCGACTACGTGGAGACCTACGACGCCGAGGACCGCTGTGTGGACGAGTCGCGGCTGGTGCTGACCACCGGCGGCGCCGACGGCACCCTCGACGCCCGCTGGGAGGCGACCTCCCACGACGGGACGACGATGATCTCCACCGGGACGCTGTCCTGACCCCCGTTCGGGCCTGAGGCCCGGCACCTTCGCCCGCTCCCGCACGAGCCGTGCGGGATGCTCCGGGCGGATTCATGCTCTGCCGTGGTGGGCGGGAACGCGCGTCCGCCCTATCCGCCCTATCCGCGCTCCACAGGCCGGTACCGACGCGGCCCCTGGCGGTGCCCGGCCGCCGCGTCGGTATCCCGGTCCAGGACGGCCCCGCCCTCCCCTCACGTCCCCGCTGGGACGCCGAGGGGCGGGCCCCTCCTGCGCCGTGGAGGCGGCACACCTGGGAGGCCGATTCGATTCGGCCGACAAGTCCGGGCCCGGCCGACAAGAACGGGGCGCACTCACCGGAGCAGGTGTCCTTTGCGGGGCGCCCCCGGCGCCCCGCCCAGGGGCGCCTTACCGGAGGCCGGTCACTGGCCCTCGAACTCCGGACGCTCCTTTTCCAGGAACGCCAGGGTGGCGTTCTTGTGGTCGCGGGTCTGGGCGCACTGGTCCTGAAGGCTGGCCTCCATATCGAGGGCGCTCGCCAGGTCCAGGCCCGACCCGAAGGCCAGCTCCGCCTTGATCGCCGCGTAGGCCACCGTCGGCCCCTGGGCGAGGCGCACCGCCAGCTCGCGGGCCTCTGCGGCCAGGTCGTCGGCGGGCACCACGCGGTTGACCAGGCCGATCTCCAGAGCCCTGTGGGCGTCGACCGGCTCGGCCAGCATCAGCATCTCCGCCGCGCGCGCGTGCCCCACCAGGCGGGGCAGCGTCCAGGAGGCGCCCGAGTCCGCGCCCAGGCCCACGCCCGCGAACGCCATCGAGAACTTCGCCTTGTCCGAGGCCAGCCGGAGGTCGCAGGCGAAGGCCAGGGCCGCGCCCGCTCCGGCCGCCACCCCGTTCACCGCCGCCACGACCGGCTTGGGCATGCTCGCCAGTGCGGTGACGATCGGGTTGTAGTGGCCGCGCACCGTGCCGTCCAGCCCCTTGCCGTCGCGCAGGTTCTCGGCGTGCTCGCGCAGGTCCTGCCCGGCGCAGAAGGCCCGGCCCGACCCGGTGAGCACCACCGCGCGGGCGCCGGCGTCGGACTTGGCGCGCTCCACCGCGGCCAGCAGCTCCTCCTTGGCGGCCCGGGTCAGCGAGTTCATCGCGTCGGGGCGGTCCAGCGTGATGGTCGCGACCCCGTCGCTCAGGTCGTAGGAGAGGCTCTCGGGTGCGCTCGTGTCGGCGTCGTTGTCGGCCACGTGGAACTCCAGATCGGCTCGGGTGAACGGTGCCGGCGCCCGCGTTCCGGCGCTGCGGCTATAACCTTACTGTTCGGATTCCTCGGAGCCGATGGCCCGGCGGCTGTCCGATCGTTCCCATTCCGGTCGCAAAACCGAGATAATGACGGAACGGGGATCGAAACCCTGAGTCGCGCGGACGAGACCCGGGTTCGGGACCGGGTGCGCCCCGGGCGCACGGCACGGTGCCGGTGGAGTTCCCTCCGCGAGAGTTTCCTTATGAAAGGGGATACGGCATGGCGGCGATGAAGCCGAGGACCAGCGATGGTCCGATGGAGGTCACCAAGGAGGGCCGCGGCATCATCATGCGGGTCCCGCTGGAGGGCGGTGGGCGCCTCGTCGTCGAGCTCACGCCGGACGAGGCCAAGGAGCTCAAGGACGCCCTGGACGGCGCCGTCGGCTGAGGCCGCCGGCGGCCGACGCCGCATCCGACACGTCCCCTAGATTGCGAGCGAGCGTGCCTTTCCCAACCCAGATCCACCCGGTGGCCGGATCCGTCGCCGAGGCCGGCGCCGACCTGGCGGTGGTGGCCGTGCGCGCCGGGGCCGAGGGCCCCGAGCCGGTCGCCGGACCGCCCGGCGCCCTCCCGGACGGCCTGGACGCACGGCTGCCGGCCCCCCTGGCCGAGCTGATCGCCCACTATGAGCTGACCGGACGCGCCGGGGAGACGGCGCAGTTCGCCGCCGACCTCGGCGGCGGGCTGGTGCGGGTGGCCCTGCTGGGCGTCGGAGAGGGCACGGCGGCGGACCTGCGCACCGCCGGAGCCGCCCTGGCCCGCCTGGCCAAGGGCAGGAGCAGGGCGGCCGTCCCCGCAGGGCTCCCGGGCCCCGGCGGCGACGGCGGCACCGGCGGCGACGGAGGCGAGGCGCTCGCGGCGTTCGCCGAGGGTGCGCTGCTGGCCTCCTACCGGTTCAGCCTGGCCAGTGACCCCAAGGGCCCGGAGCCGGTCGGCGAGATCGTCCTGGCCTGCGGCGACGGCGGCGGCGAGGCGAAGCCGGTGGAGGCGGTGCGGCGCGGGACCGCCCTGGCCGGGGCGGCGGCGCTGGCCCGCGACCTGATCAACACCCCCTCGGCCCGCAAGGACCCGGCCTGGCTGGCCGGCCGGGCCACCGAGGTCGCGGCCCGGGCCGGACTCCAGGCCACGGTCTGGGACGAGGCCGACCTGGAGCGCGAGGGCTTCGGCGCCATCCTGGCCGTGGGCCAGGGGTCCTCCCGTCCGCCGCGCCTGGTCCGCCTGGACTACGCCCCGGAGGGCGCCGAGTCGCACGTGGTCCTGGTGGGCAAGGGCGTCACCTTCGACACCGGCGGGCTCTCCCTCAAGCCGAACGACAACATGAAGCTCATGAAGACCGACATGAGCGGGGCCGCCGTGGTGATCGGCGCCATGTCGGCCCTGGCCGAGCTGGGCTGCCGAACCCGGGTGACGGGGCTGCTGGCGGTGGCCGAGAACGCGGTGTCGGGCTCGGCGCAGCGCCCCGGCGACGTGCTCACCACCTACGGCGGCCGCACGGTCGAGGTGCTCAACACCGACGCCGAGGGCCGCCTGGTGATGGCCGACGCCCTCGACTACGCGGTGGCCGAGCTGGAGCCGGACGCCCTGGTGGACGTCGCCACGCTCACCGGGGCGGCCAAGGTGGCCCTGGGAACCGGAACGGGCGCCCTGTTCGCCACCGACGACGCGCTGGCGGGGGCTCTGCTGGAGGCCGGGGACCGCTCCGGCGAGCCGCTGTGGCGCATGCCGCTGACCGAGGAGTACGCCCCCACCGTCTCCTCGCCCGTGGCCGACCTGGCCAACATCGGCACCAGCGGCGACTACGGGCACCCCGGCGCCACCGAGGCGGCGCTGTTCCTCCGGGAGTTCACCGGGGGGCTGCCGTGGGCGCACCTGGACGTGGCCGGTCCCGGCCGCTCCATGTCCGAGCAGGGCCTGCTCACCAAGGGCGGCACCGGGTTCGCCGCCCGCACCCTGCTGCGCTGGCTGGAGGCCTGAGCACCGGGCGCACCCCCGGCGGCGGGGGTGCGCCCGGTGCCCGTTCCCGTCCGTCTACCCGGCCGGACCGTGCGGCCGGTGCGGGCCGTCTCCGCCCTCCTCCGGCGCGTGCGCGGCCGAAAGGTGCGGGGCCTGAGGTGCGTGGCCGACAGGGGCGGGCGGTGCGCCGGTCAGGCCTCGTCGTCCCCGCCGCGGATCGCCGCCAGCAGGCCGCCGCCCACCGGGAGCATCAGCGGCACCAGTGACTCGTCCTCGTGCACGGCGCGGGCCGTCTCGCGCACCGCGGCCGCGCCCGCGTCCGTGGCGCTGAGCGGGCCGTCCGGGGCGGCGTCGACGGCGCCGTGGAAGAGCACCACCCCGCCCGGGCGCAGCAGCCGCAGCGCGGCCCGCAGGTACTCGGGGTACTCGGTCTTGACCGCGTCGGCGAAGACCATGTCGTAGGCGCCGTCGGTCAGCCGCGGCAGCACCTCCAGGGCGGCGCCGCGGATCAGCCGGGTCCGGTTGGCCGAGAAGCCGGCGGCGCGGTAGGCCTCGCGCGCGGCCTCCTGGCAGACCGGGTCGACGTCGACGGTGGTGAGGATGCCCTCGGGGTCCATGCCGCGCAGCAGCCAGATGCCCGAGCCGCCGCACCCGGTGCCGATCTCCACCACGGCGCGCGCGCCGATGGCGGCGGCCAGGAAGCGCAGCGCCGAGCCCGACTCCTCGCCCACCGGGCGCACCGGCGCGGTGCGCGCCGTCGAGCGCACCCCCGCCAGCGCGGCCTCTGCGGCGGCGGCGCCCGACCGTCCGGCCCGCGCGGGGGTGTGTTCTGTGCCGGTGATGGCGGCCTCCTCCAGCCTCCGGGCGGTCTCGTCAGGGCAAGCGTAGCCCGAAGACCGGCCGGAACGTGCGCACGAAACCTGGCCGAACACGATGGCCGGACAGGAACTTATTCGGGGCCGCCCGGCGTTGCAACGGAGGAAGGCACCGACGGGACCGAAGCCGGTGGGCGACGTGAGCCCTCCCCGGAACCGGCGAGGAGACCGCGGGCCGTCCCCGCGGCACCGTGCCCGGTGCGCGGGACGAACCGAAAGGAGTAGCGGTGGCCGACCCCGACGCTGCCGTGGACTTCGAGCAGTGGGAGCCCCCGAGCTGGGAGGACGTGGTCGCCAACCACTCCGCCAGGGTCTATCGGCTCGCCTTCCGCCTCACCGGCAACAAGCACGACGCCGAGGACCTGACCCAAGAGGTCTTCATCCGCGTGTTCCGGTCGCTGTCCACCTACACCCCCGGGACCTTCGAGGGGTGGCTGCACCGGATCACCACCAACCTCTTCCTCGACATGGCGCGCCGCAAGGCCCGCATCCGCTTCGAGGGCCTGGCCGACAACGCCGACGAACGGCTCCAGGGCCGCGAGCCCTCGCCCGCGCAGTCCTACGACGACCGCCACTTCGACGCCGACATCCAGGCCGCGCTGGACGCGCTGCCCGCGGAGTTCCGCGCGCCGGTGGTGCTGTGCGACATCGAGGGGCTGTCCTACGAGGAGATCGCGGCGACGCTGGGGGTCAAGCTCGGCACCGTCCGCAGCAGGATCCACCGGGGCCGGGCGCAGCTGCGCAAGGCCCTGGAGCACCGCCGCAGGCTCGCCGCACGGCGCTCGTCCGCGGCCCCGGAGACGGGGCCCGAGCAGGACGGTCCCGCGGCGCACGTTCGGACCCGGGAGGTGGAATGAGCACGGAGCACTTGGGCGAGCGCGTCTCCGCCCTGGTCGACGGCGAACTGGGGGCGGCCGAGCGGGACAGGGCCCTGATCCACCTGGCCTCGTGCGACTCCTGCCGCTTCGAGGCCGACATGCTGCGCCGGCTCAAGCGGCGCCTGCACGGCCTGGACGGCCCCGAACCCGCGGCCGACCTGCTGGGCCGGCTGTCAGCGCTGGGGAGCCCGTCGGCGGAACCGCCGCACGGCCCCCCGGACGCGGGCGGGGGGCCGCCCCCTTTCGGCGGGTCGGCGCCCCTGGGATCGGGTCCGGCGCTCGGTGACGGCCCGGGGCTGGGCGAACGCCCGCCCCTGGGCCCCTGGCGCCCGCAGGCCTCCGCGCTGCGCGCCGCGGCGGCATTCTTGCCCCTCCGGTCCTCCGCGCAGGAGGACCGGAGGGAGTTGGAAGCCGCCGAAGGCCGCCCCCGCCCCGCCCGGCCGCGCCGGCGCGTCCCCCGCTACGCGGTCGCCGGCGCCTCGCTGCTCGCCCTGGCCGTGGGCGGCGCCTTCGCCGCCGGCGGCGACGAGGAGCCCGCGCCCGTGGTGCGGCCGTCGCTGCCGGACTACGCGATGGAGCACGCGCTGACCGCCGGGGAGGCCGCGGTGCCGCCCGACGGCGGGCGCGAAGAGGGCCGCCAGGCCCTCCCCGCCCTGCACGATCCGGCCTACGGGCACGGCGACCCGGTCGACGGGCACGGCGACGGGTCCTGGGAGGTCCGGCCCGGCACCCCGCGGGCGTGGTGAGCGCCCCGGACCCAGCCCTGGACGCACGGCGGACCGGCGGTGCGGCGGCCCTGCGGCCCCGCGCCGCCGCGCTGGTCCTGGCCCTGTGCTGCGCGGTGCTGCTGGCGGTGCTCCCGGCGGCCTCGGCCGCTCCGCAGGCCGCCGAGCGGCCGGCGCCCGGCACCGACGACGCCATGGGGCTGCTGCGGCGCGCCGCCCAGGCCGCCGAAGAGCTGCCGTACGCAGGGGTGCAGTCGATCAGCACGACCGGGCCCTCGGGGACCGAGCACCGGATGGTCGAGGTCGAGCACGTTCCCGGGTCGGGCGTGCGCGTGGGCGAGGTGGCCGCGCCGGGCGGCGAGCACCCGCTGCCCCCCGGCCGCTCCCAGGCCTTCCCGGCCCTGGCCGAGGGCATGCTCGACGCGCTGGCCGCCAACTACCGGGTGACCGAGGAGGCCGGGGGCGGTTCCGTCGCCGGGCGGCCGGTACGCCTGGTGGAGGCGCGGCGCGCGGACGGCAGCACGGCCGGACGGTTCTGGATCGACCGGGAGAGCGGTCTTCCGCTGGGACGGGAGAGCGTCGACGGGGCCGGGCGGCAGGTGCACTCGGTGGAGTTCACCAGCATCGGCGAGCCCGGCGCGGACGGGGACGAACCGGGCGGCGGGGCGCCGGAGGGGGCGGCCGCCGCGGCGGAGGACCCGTGGGGGAGGCTGCTCGGCGCCGACGAGCTGCGCGGGCTGCGCGAGCGGGGCTGGAGCCTCCCGGAGCGGGTCGGCTGGAACATGCGCCTGGTCGAGGCGCGCTCGGCCCGGGCGCCGACCGGGCGGGTGCTGCATCTGGGATACTCCGACGGGCTGTCCGTGGTGTCCGTCTTCGTCCAAGAGGGTCGGCTCGACGCCGAATCGCTGGGAACCGTCGAAGGGGTGCGCGAGGTCCAATACCGGGGTGGAACCGTCTATGTGGGTGATTCGGGCCGGCAGCTGAGGATGTGGGAGTCGGACGAGCACGTCTACACCGTCCTGGCCGACGCGCCCCGGGACTCGGTCGCCGCCGCGGCCCAGGCCCTGCCGCCGCCGGAGGCGCCGGGGTTCTGGGGCCGGGTGCGGCGCGGCTTCGACCGCTTCGGAGAGTGGCTCGGGATGTGACCCGCGGGCAGGGGGCGGCACGCACGGCCCCGGGCGGATGGGGTATACCGCCTCTCGGAGGCGTAAGGTGCGTCGCCGGAGGTTCGGGGCGCCGCCGCGGGCACCGGCCGGACCACCGCCATACCGACGGTTTACGCCACCTCCCCCACAATCGGGGGCGGCAGCGACAAACGGAGACTTCATGACCGACGAGACCGGACCCCCTCCTCCGGACGGCCGCGGGACGCCGCACCGGCCGCAGCCTCCGGGAGGCGACCCGTCCAGGCCCTGGCCGAGCGCGGCCGGGACCGGCCCCCAGCCGCCCGGTCCCGCGGGACGGCCTGCCCCGGGGGCCGGTGCGCCCGGCGGCCCGCCCCCGGGGCCGCATCCGGCCGGCGCCCCCCGTCCGGGGGGCCCACCCCCCTGCGGCCCGCACGCAGGGGGCCCACACGCGGGCGCCCAGCACCCCGGGGGCACCGGACCCCAGCCGCCCATGCCCGGGCCCGGTGCGCCCGGTGCGCCCGGTGCCGCCGGCGCGGGGGGCGCCGGGCCGCCGCAGTTCCCGCCCGGCCCGGAGGGCCATCCGGCGCCGCCGCCCGGGCCGCCCCCCAGGCGGCCCCGGCGCGGGATGCCGGTGTGGGCGGTGCTGGCGACGGTGCTCGTGGTCTCGCTGGTCTCGGCGGGGGTCGGCGGGTACGTGGGCGGCATCGGCGCCCCTGCGCCCGAGCCGACCTCCGACGGGCCGAAGCTGAACACCGCGCTGCCCAGCGACGCCCCCAGCCGCGCCCCCGACACCATCGCGGGCGTGGCCCAGCGGGTCAGCCCCAGCGTGGTGTCGATCCAGCCGACCGACCGCGGCCAGGGCGGCAACGGGTCGGGCTTCGTCATCGCCGACGACCACGTGGTGACCAACTTCCACGTGGCCGGCGCGCTGGAGGACGGCATGGAGGTCGTCTACGGCAACGGGCGCTCCAGCCCCGCGGAGATCGTGGGCACCCGGCCCGAGTCGGACCTGGCGGTGGTCAAGGTGGAGCGCCCCCAGCAGGTGGAGCCGCTGGAGTTCGGCCCCTCCGAGGACGTGACGGTGGGGGACCAGGTGATCGCCATCGGCGCGCCCCTGGGCCTGGCCGGCACCGTGACCACCGGGATCATCAGCGCCAAGGACCGCTCGGTGGCCCTGGGGGAGGAAGGGGCCCGCACCGACATCGACGCCCTGCAGACCGACGCGGCGATCAACCCGGGGAACTCCGGCGGCCCGCTGGTCGACCTGGAGGGGCGGGTGATCGGGGTGAACACCGCCATCGCGACCATGGGCGCGGCGCCGGGCGAGCAGAGCGGCAGCATCGGCCTGGGCTTCGCCATCCCCTCCGAACAGGTCGAGGCCGTGGTGCAGGAGATCATCGACGGCGCCGGACCGACCGGCGGCGCCGACGACGAGGACGCGGACTCCGGTTCGGGCGCCGGGGCGGACGAGGAGACCCCCGGCGACTGACGAGGAGCGTCCGAAAGGGCCGCGAACCCGCGACGGGGGCGCCGCGGGCGCCCCCGTCTCCGTTCGGGGCGGTGCGGCGTGCAACGGGCCGACGAGCGGGCGGCCGCAGGTCCCCGGATGCGTGTGGGCCCCGGCCGGGACTTCCCGGCCGGGGCCCACGTATGTCCGTCCGCGGGGCGGCTATTCGCCGTCCTCGCCGATGTCCTCGTTCCACAGGGCGGGCTCGGCGGCGATGAAGCCGTTCATCAGGCGCACGCACTCCGGGTCGTCGAGGACCACCACCTCCACACCGTTCTCGGCCAGCCAGTCCTGGCCGCCGGAGAAGGTGCGCTTCTCGCCGATCACCACGCGGGAGATGCCGAACTGGCGCACCAGCCCGCTGCAGTACCAGCACGGCGCCAGCGTGGTCACCATCGTGGTGCCCGCGTACGAGCGCTGCCGTCCGGCGCTGCGGAAGGCGGCCGTCTCCCCGTGCGCGGACGGGTCGCCGTCCTGCACCCTGCGGTTGCGGCCGCGGCCGAGCACCTCGCCGCCGCGGCCGATCAGCGCCGCCCCGATCGGGACGCCGCCCTCGGCGCGGCCCGCGCGGGCCTCCTCCAGGGCCACGCCCAGCCACGCCTTGTCGTCCTCGGTGCCGGGCACCCGGACCTCCCTCTGCTCGCTCCGTCCGCCCGACCGCGGTCCTACTTGCGGGTGGGGCTGATGCCCAGCTGCATGCCGGAGAGGCCGCGCGGCTTGCCGGTGAGCTGCTCGGCGATGCCGGTCAGCACGCTCCCCGCATCGGAGTCGGGGTCGGACAGCACCAGCGGCTTGCCCTCGTCGCCGCCCTCGCGCAGGCGCACGTCCAGCGGCACCTGGCCCAGCATCGGCACCTGGGCGCCCAGGGCCGTGGTCAGCCCGTCGGCGACCGTCTGGCCGCCGCCCTCGCCGAACAGGTAGGTGCGCTCCTCGCTGCCGGGCGCCACGTAGTACGACATGTTCTCGATGACCCCGGCGACCCGCTGGTGGGTCTGCGCGGAGATCGCGCCGGCCCGCTCGGCCACCTCGGCGGCGGCCTGCTGCGGCGTGGTCACCACCAGGATCTCGGCGCTCGGCAGCAGCTGGGCCACGGAGATCGCGATGTCGCCGGTGCCGGGCGGCAGGTCCATCAGCAGCACGTCCAGGTCGCCCCAGTAGACGTCGGCGAGGAACTGCTGCAGCGCGCGGTGCAGCATCGGGCCGCGCCACACCACGGGCTGGTTGCCCTGGGTGAACATGCCGACCGAGATGACCTTCACATCGTGGGCCGACGGCGGCAGGATCATGTCCTCGACCTTGGTGGGCGGCATCTCCACGCCCAGCATCCGGGGCACCGAGTGGCCGTAGATGTCGGCGTCGACCACGCCGACCTTCTGCCCCTGGGCGGCCATGGCGGCGGCGAGGTTGACGGTCACCGAGGACTTGCCGACGCCGCCCTTGCCGGAGGCGACCGCGAAGACCTTGGTGAGGGAGTTCGGCTTGGCGAAGGGGATCTCCTTCTCCGCCTGGCCGCCGCGCAGCTTGGTCTGCAGGGCCTTGCGCTGCTCGTCGCTCATCACGTCGAGTTCGACGGTCACCCGGGTGACGCCCTCGACCCCGGAGACGGCCTCGGTGACGTCCTTCTCGATCCGGCCCTTCATCGGACAGCCGGCCACCGTCAGGTAGATGCCGACGTGCACGACGCCGCCGTCGGCGATGTCGACGCTCTTGACCATGTCGAGGTCGGTGATGGGGCGGTGGATCTCGGGGTCCTGGACGTTCGCCAGGGCCGCGTTCACCTGCTCGGTGGTGGGAGTGGAGGACATGTACCCCATGGTAGTGACGGCGGACGGTGCGGAGAACACCCGGGGATACCTGGTAAGGGTACCCTTATCCGCAGGTCAGCAGGGTATTCCCGGTCCGCGGGCGGGTGTGTCCCACACGGCGGCCGCACGGGCGTGCAGGTCGGCGCGGGTCCCCGCCGCCTCCCGCCGCTTTTTCGGGGCTTTTCGGCGCCCGGGCTGTCACGGATCGCCCCCGTAACGTGTCCTGTGCTGTGGCGGCGCCCGCCGCCGGGAGAAGCGGCCACCGGGACCGAGGAGGAGACCGCCATGGGCGAGGCCGGGACGCCGGACACGGCGCGTGGGCCCGACGCCGGGAGCGCCGAGCGGGAGGAGGTGTTCGAGCGGCACCGGCGGCTGCTGTTCGGCGTCGCCTACGACATGCTCGGCAGCGTCCACGACGCCGAGGACTGCGTCCAGGAGACCTGGATCTCCTGGGACCGCCGCGACCGCTCGGACGTCGCCGAGCCGCGCGCCTACCTGGTGCGGTCGGTGAGCAACACGGCGCTCAACCGGCTGCGCGCCGCCCGCGCCCGCAGGGAGGCCTACGTCGGCCCCTGGCTGCCCGAACCGGTCGACACCGCGCCCGACGCCGCCCAGGAGGTCGAGCGCGCCGACGAGGTCTCCTACGCGATGCTGGTGGTGCTGGAGACGCTGGGCCCCGTGGAGCGGGCGGTGTTCGTGCTGCGCGAGGTGTTCGGCCTGCCCTACGCCGAGATCGGCGAGGCGGTGGAGCGCGAGGAGGCCGCCGTGCGGCAGATCGCCCACCGCGCCCGGGACCGCGTCCGACGGCGGCGGCCCCGCTTCACCGCCGACGAGGCCGAGCGGCGGCGGCTGACCCGGCGCTTCCTCGAGGCGAGCGCGGTCGGCGACGTCGGCGCGCTCAAGGAGATGCTCGCCGAGGACGCGCAGCTGGTGACCGACGGCGGCGGCAAGGTGCGGGCGGCGCTCCACCCGATCCACGGAGCGGAGAAGTGCGCGCGCTTCATGGCCGCGCTCGGGCCGAAGTACCCCGGGATCCGGGCCGAGGAGGTCGCGGTCAACGGCGAGGCCGGGGTGCTGCTCTCCATGCCGGACGGCGCCCTCGTGGGCCTGGTCGTGGTCGAGGTCTTCCAGGGGCGCTTCACGAGCCTCCTCATCCAGCGCAATCCCGACAAGCTCAGGGCGTTCGCATCCGCCGCGGGACGGGCGCCCCGAGGCGGAGAAGGGGAGGCGTCGGACACCCTGGGAACGGATGCGGGCGGTTCTTAACAGCGGCAATACATGGCCGGATAGTAATCTCGGCAAACGATGAGAAATACGCCACCGCCGTCGGACGCGTCCTGGTCGTCCGAACCGTCGGGCCGGGAGCAGGGCCGGGAGCCGCCGGACCGAGGGCCCCAGGCCTGGGCCGGGCCGCCGGACGGCGCCGCCGCGGAGGGCGGGCGCCCCGTGTGGGCGTGGCCGCCTCCGGAGCCGCCCCGCCCCGCGAACGGACCCGCGCGGGCCCGGCCCGGCACGCCCTACCACCGGCTCGCCCGCACCTGGCGCTTCCGGTGGTGGATCCCGCCGCTGGCGCTGCTGGTCGGGGTGCTGCTGGTGCTGCTCACCCAGATCGTGATGTACATGGCCGCCGCCGTGTACATGGTGCTGCAGGGGCGCCCGGCCACCGGCGAGTCCCCGTTCGGCGCGGAGGTCCCCGACCTGGCCTTCATGCTGATCGTGCTGGCCACCATGACGCCGATCGCCCTACTGGTGGCGCGCACCGTGCAGTGGCGGCCGTTCGGCTCCCTGATGTCGGTCGAGGGCCGGCTCCGCGGGCGGTGGCTCGGCGTGTGCGCGCTGGTGGCGCTGCCGGTTCTGGCCCTCTATCTGGGGATGCTGTACACCCTCCAGCTCTTCTCCGGAGGGGACGAGGGGTTCGTCGGGGCGTTCGCGGGCATGGAGCGGTTCCTGCCCGCGCTCGTGGTGATCCTGCTCCTGGTGCCCTTCCAGGCCTCGGCCGAGGAGGTCGCGCTGCGCGGCTTCCTCATGCAGGCGGTCGGCTCCTACGGCCGCCCCGCCGACCACCCGCGCGGCGGCTCGGCGCTCTCCCGCCTCCTGCGCACACCGGTCCCGGCCATCCTGGTCAGCGGCACCGTGTTCGCGCTGATGCACGACTACACCGACTGGGCGCTGCTGGACGTTGCGGTCTTCGGCGTGGCGGTGGCGTGGCTGACCTGGTACACGGGCGGCCTGGAGGCGGCGATCGGGCTGCACGTGGTGCACAACCTGGTCGCCTTCGTGCTCACCGCCTACGAGGGCGGACTGGCCGACGCCGCCACCGGGTCGGGGTCCTGGGCGGGCGTGGCCGGCACCACCGCCGAGGTGCTGGTCTACAGCCTCGTCGTGGCCCTGCTGGCGCGCCGGATGGGCATCCGGCGCACGGTGCCCGGCGACCCGGACGACCATCCGGAGCCGCCCGCGCGCCGCCGTCTGCCGCACTGGGTGATGCAGCCCCCGCCCGCCGGACCGGCGAGTGCCCCCGGTGCCCCCGGTGCCTCCGGTGCCGTCGGCGGGGTTCTCCCGCGGGCCGCCCTGGGCGACGGGGCCCCGCACGGAACGCACTTCCAGACCCCTCCGCCGGGGCCCTACCCGGGCGGGCACACCGCCGGCCCCTACCGGGACCCGCCGCCGTACGGCGGCCTCTGAGCCCGATGAAGCCGTGCGGCGCCTCCACCGCGCCGCCCGCCGCCGACCTGCACGGGTGGAGTTTCCGTGCAGGTCGGCGGGGTATCCCTCGGGATGACCATGTTGCGAGAACCCTCGTGTCCCCGGTGCGGGCGCCGCGTACGGCCGCCGAGCCTGTGGACGAGCGCCTGGCAGTGCGCCGCCCACGGGCCGGTCGCGCCGCTCCAGCCGATCCGGCAGCCGGGAGAGACCCCGCTGGACCTGCTCTTGGACGCCGCCCAGGTCCCGGTGTGGCTGCCGTGGCCGCTGCCGGTGGGATGGGTGGTCACCGGATTCGCGCACGCGGGCGACGAGCGCAGCGGTGCGCTGGGCATCGCGGTCGCGCTGTCGGGGCCCGCGCCGCTGGGCGGCGTGGGGGAGATGGTCCTCGTCGCCGAGGACCCCGGCATCGGGCTGGGCGCGCGGCTGGCGGGCCTGCTCGGCCCCGACCCGGGGGCCGGGTTCGACAAGGGGCCCCCGGAGCTGCGCGTGCGCCACGACGGGCACGACATCCCGATGTGGAGCGTGGACACCGGCGGCGAGCGCACGGCCGTCTATGCGGGCGAGGCCTACGCCAGCTGGGTGTGGCTCGTGCTCAGCCCCGCCGACGCCGGCGTCCTGACGTGCGAGCTGTCCGGCCTGCGCGACCTGCGCGACCGGGTCGACGGGGTGTCCCTGCCGCCGCCCTTCGGGGCGCCGTCGCCGTTCCTGGAATCCGCACTCCAGCCGGTCGAGGACGAGTAGGTCCCTACAATCGGTCCGGTGACGGGCACACGCATCGACTTGCACACGCACAGCTCGGTCTCCGACGGGACCGACGCCCCTGCCGAGGTCATCGGCTACGCACACGCGGCGGGGGTGAACGTGCTCGCGCTCACGGACCACGACACCGTCGCGGGCATCGCCGAGGCCGCCGGGGCGCTTCCCCCGGGGCTCACCCTCGTCCCCGGCATGGAGCTGTCCTGCGCCTACCGGGGCGCCAGCGTGCACCTGGCCGCCTACCTGTTCGACGCCGAGGCGCCGGAGCTGGCGGGAGAGCTGCGCCGGATCCGCGACGACCGGGTCGAACGGGCGCGCGAGATGGTGCGCCGGCTCCGGGAGGCGGGGCTGGAGGTCACCTGGGACCGGGTGCGCGAGATCGCCTTCGGGGGCGCGGACGGCGCCGGGGACGGGGCGCGGGAGGCGGGGGTGGTCATCGGCCGCCCGCACATCGCCCGGGCGATCGTCGAGGCCGGGGGAGCCGCCGACGTGCAGGACGCCTTCGACCGGTGGATCGGCTCCGGCGGGCCCGGGTACGTGGCGCGCTACGCCCTGGACCCCGTGCGGGCGGTGGAGGCCGTGCGCGCCGCGGGCGGGGTGTGCGCGCTGGCGCACCCGGCGCGGGCGGAGGGGATGCTGACCGGGGCGGTCCCCGAGGACCTGGTGGAGCGGATGGCCCGCGCGGGGCTGGGGGCGGTCGAGGCGGACCATCCCGACCACGACGAGGCCGAGGCCGGGCACTGGAGGGGGGTGGCCCGGGATCTGGGGCTGGCGGTGACCGGGTCGAGCGACGACCATGGGGAACTGACCGGCCACAGGATCGGGGCGAGGACGACGGCGCCGGAGGAGTTCGAGCGCCTGACCGCTCCGGCCACCGGGGCGCGGCCGATCACCTCGGGGTGAGTGCGGCCGCTTATGGACGGCTTAGCGGCCGGCTGCCAGGCTGGCCGGCCGCGTGCGCGGGGTACCGGCGCACCTGCCGGGGCCGCCACAATGGTCCCGCTACGTATCGGAAGTTCGGACGCGAATCGAAGGGTCGGCACCGTGTTCTGGAAGCGGAAGGGCAAGAAGAAGGGGACCGGCGAGGCCGAGGAGGCCGCCGCGGTGGCGACCGACGAGTCGCAGGAGGAGAAGGAGGAGAAGGAGCCCGCCGAGGACACGGCCGCCGACGCGGAGTCCGGTGAGGAGACCGCCGGTGGGAAGGCCGGGGACGACGCCGGCAAGAAGGCCGCCAAGGCCGAGAAGGCCGACACCGACTCCGACGACGACGCCGCCGACACCGACGACGAGTCGGACGAGGACACGGACACCGCCTCTGAGACCGCCTCCGACGACGCGAAGGACGAGGAGTCCTCGGAGTCCGAGAAGAAGGACGGCGAGAAGTCCGCCAAGACGGAGAAGGCGACGAAGGCGACGAAGGCCGCCAAGGGCGCCGGGGCCGGTAAAGCCGCCGACGAGGACGAGGACGGCGAGGACGCGGAGACCGCCGCCGCGGCCGACGAGTCCGACTCCGATGAGGACGGCGACTCCGACAAGGACGGCGCCGGGGACGAGGACAAGTCCGTCGCCAAGAAGAAGCGGGAGATCGAGCCCGAGGAGCCGGGCATCGACGAGCCCGACGGCGACGGCGTCCAGCGCGTTCGCACGGCCGGGGTGCTCCAGGTCGACGGCGAGGACTACAAGGTCGTCAGCAACACCTGGGTGGTCAAGGCCGACGACGAGGGCGTCATCGTCATCGACCCCGCCCACGACGCCCAGGCGATCATGGAGGCGGTCGGCGACCGCGAGGTCTACCTGGTGGCCTGCACCAACGGCTACAACACCCACATCGGCGCGGCGATCGAGGTCGCCGAGCGCGACGAGGCCCCGATCGCCCTGCACCGGCGCGAGCTGCGTCCCTGGCGCAAGGTGCACGGCGCCGAGCACCAGCCGGAGATCGAGATCGAGGCGGGCGGGTCCTTCTCCGCCGGCGACCTGGAGATCGACGTGCTCGGCCTGCCCGGCACCTCATCGGGCACCGTGGGCTACTACATCTCCCAGCTCGGCGTGGTCTTCAGCGGCGACACCCTGCGTGCGGGCGAGCTGGGCACGGTGGGCGACGGGTACATCGACTACACCCGCCAGCTGCACTCGGTGGGCGAGGTGCTGCTGTCGCTTCCGCCGGACACCCGTGTCCTCCCCGACCAGGGCCCCGAGACCTCGGTCGAAGAGGAGTCGGGCAACTTCGACTCCTGGGTCTGATCACCACGGTGATAGCGAGTGGGCCCGCCCTCGAGGTGGAGAGAGGGTCGGGCCCTCCGCTCCCGGGGAGCGGGCGCCTCCACGGGGGCGCCGTCTCCGGTGTCGGAGCGAACGGGCACGCCTTACGCCCTCACCGCGCTTTCCGCTGGGTCCGGTAAGCGAATGGCAAAGTCGATCAGGTAGTCAAGGTCAGAGCTCGTCTTCGTCGCTTGAGTTGTAGTGCCTGATGTCCTTGCCACTCGCACAGCGCTTCATGACCGTGTAGTTCCAGGAAATGCTTGAAAGTGCGGGGGTGGCGTCCGACTCCCTGTAGGCCTTTTCTGCCGCTTCCGCCGTTGCGCTGGCGATCTCGTGAGAGCGCTGCTCGGGTCGGCGGAACCGGGTGTTGTCGTCTTCGAGCTCCAGGTTGACCTGGATGCTCAGCACCCGCTGCCCCATGTCCTCCCCCTTGAAGATCCTTCAGTGTCCAATCTGGCACGTCCTGACGTAGGGGGCAATACGCCTGATGGCCACCGGGTGATCGAGCATCCGGCGTCGTGCAAGCGGGATTCCGTACCTGAATCCCGCCCACATGGTCGGAGTAGGGGGAATCTATACGCTTCTCTCCGGCGTCTCCACGGCGTTCCAGAAGCCTGTCAGGGCGCTCGCGGTGGTCTCCGGGGCCTCGACGTTGGGGGAGTGCGCGGCGCCGGGGACGACGACCTTGCGGGCGGACAGCTCGTCCGCCATCGCGGCCTGGACCTCCGGGGGCCAGGCGTCGTCGTTCTCGCCGTACAGCACCAGCTTCGGCAGCGCGGTCGCGGCGAGTTCGGCGGTGCGGTCCCCGGCCGAGAGGATCTCCTCGCACATGCGCACCAGGCTCCGGGGGCTGTTGGCCAGCATTCTCCGGCGCAGGAAGTTCAGGATGTCGTCGGCGAGCCCGCTCTGCCGGGCCGGGCCGTCCAGGAACCGTTCCCACAGGTCCGCCAGCCGCTCGGGCGTCGGTTCGGCCCCCAGGTAGGCGATCAGCCTCTGGGCGTCGGCCACACGCTCCACGGACGGCACCGCGGCCGGTCCCGAGCTCATCAGGGTGAACGAGAGCAGGGGGGCCTCGTCCTCCAGCACGGTCTCGCGGGTCACCAGGCCGCCGTAGGAGTGGCCCAGCAGGTGCACCGGCCCGCCGTCGCCGACCTCTTCGGCCAGCTCCGCGACCGAGCGGCCCAGCCAGGCCGTCCCGTAGCCGTCGAAGTCCGCGGGGCCGGGCGACTCGTACTGGCCCGGCAGGTCCACGGCGAACACCGTGCGCCCCGCCTGCGCCAGCGTCTGCAGCAGGGCGATGAAGTCCTCTTTACTGCCGGTGAGCCCCGGTACCAGGACCGCCGGGCGGTGTTCGCAGCCGCCGGAGGTGGGCATCGCGCGCAGGGCCGCGAAGGTGCCCGCGGCGGTCGTCACATCGGTCCGCCGCACGCCGGGCGGGAGTTCCAGAAACCGGGGAGTGCTCACGACGGTTCACCCTAGACGATCTCGCGTCCGCCCAGAATCCGCAGGGTGCGGCGGGGCGGACGCCGATCGGTGGCGGGGCGCGGACCGCGCCCCGGGGGGAGGGGGTCCCGGTGGGCCGCCCCCTCCTTCGTCATTCGGCGGCGGAGGGGATCAGCCCTCCTGGCCCTTCTCCTGCGGGGCGCCCTTCACATCGACACCGCTGCGGGTGCGGCGCCGCCTGCGCCGCCGGGGCGTGGGAGCGGACCCCTCGTCACCGGATGCGGCCGGGGCCTGGGCGCCGCCCTCTGCGGCAGGGGCGGACGCGCCGCGCCCCCCGCGGGTGCGCTTGCGGTTGCGGTTCCGCGAGCGCGACGGGCGCTCGCCCTTCTCGCCCTTCTCGTGGCGGCGCGGGCCGCCGGTGTCGCCGATGTCCTCGACCTCTTCGGCCTCCAGGCCGGCCCGCTCCTGGCGGTCCTTGGCCAGGCGCCCCTTCGTCCCTGCGGGGATGCGGAGGTCCTCGAAGAAGTGCTTGGAGGTGGAGTAGGTCTCCTCCGGGTCGGCGTTGTCGAGTTCGAGCGCGTTGTTGATCAGCTTCCAGCGCGCCATCTCCTGCCAGTCGACGAAGGTGACCGCGGTCCCCGAGCGCCCGGCGCGGCCGGTGCGGCCGATCCGGTGGGTGTAGGTCTTCTCGTCGTCGGGGCACTCGTAGTTGACGACGTGGGTGACGTCGTCGACGTCGATCCCGCGCGCGGCCACGTCGGTGGCCACGAGCACGTCGATCTTGCCGTTGCGGAACGCCCGCAGCGCGCGCTCGCGCTGGCTCTGGCCCAGGTCCCCGTGGACGGCTGCGGCGGCGAAGCCGCGCGTCTTGAGCTCGCCGGCGACCTTGTCGCACACCCGCTTGGTCTGGCAGAAGACCATGCTCAGTCCGCGGCCCTCGGCCTGCAGCAGACGGGCCAGCATCTCGGCCTTGTCCATCTGGTGCGTCCGGTAGGCGAACTGCTCGATGTGGCTCGTCGTGGTGGCGTCCGGATCGTCGTCGTCACCGGCGCGCACGTGCGTGGGCCGGGTCAGGTAGTTCCGGGACAGCGCCACGATCTCGCTGGGCATGGTCGCCGAGAAGAGCATCGACTGGCGCTCGTCGGGGATCTTGTTGAGGATGCGCTCGATGTCGGGCAGGAAGCCCAGGTCGAGCATCTTGTCGGCCTCGTCGAGGACGACGGCGCGCACCCCGGCCAGGCTGAGGTGCTTCTGCTTCTCCAGGTCCAGCAGGCGGCCCGGGGTGCCGACGACGACGTCGACCCCCTGCTTGAGCCCGTCGATCTGGGGCTCGTAGGCGCGCCCGCCGTAGACGGTCAGGATCCGCGCCTTGGTGCGCTTGCCGGCCGTGGTCAGGTCGGCCGCCACCTGGATCGCGAGTTCGCGGGTGGGGACGACGACCAGGGCCCGCGGGCGCTTGGACTCGCCGGGCGACTCCTGGGCCAGCTGCAGCAGCGGCAGGCCGAACGCGAGCGTCTTGCCGGTGCCGGTGCGCGCCTGTCCGATGATGTCGGAGCCGTTCAAGGCCAGGGGGAGCGCCAGGGACTGGATCGGGAAGGGCTCGATGATCCCTTCGGCTTCGAGGGCGTCGGCGATCTCGGTGCTGACACCCAGATCGCGGAACGTCCGTCGGGGTTCGCTGGTGGTCTCTGTGTTCGTCAGGGCTCATGCCTCCATCTGGGCGGGCCGCGCGCTCTCTGCGGCGGCCTCGGCGGCGGTGCGGTCGGCCTTCCCGGCGGCACCGCGGCCGCGCGGTCGTGTGCGCCGGTGCGGCGCCTGGGGCGGGTTCCGCCGCCCTCCTCGGCGCGGGCCGGGTCCGTCCGGCGCGGCCGGGTGCCGCGCGGGGCGCCCGCCGTTCGGGCGCGCCGGTCCGTCCGCTCTCTGTTGTCCTGGTGCGCGGTGCCCGGCACCACGCGGATTCCTCCGCTGCGGGGCGCCTCCCGCGCCCGGCCGGGGCGGCCGGTGCGCGGCGGCGGAACCGGCCGCAGCCGGGGGGAGCGTCCGCGCCCTTGGCGCTCGGCCGCCGATCACGGAGCCGAGTCTATCGCGGCGCCCCGCCGCTGGACATGCCGCTTGCCGCGGCACCGTCCGGCGGGTCCGCGCGGATCGGGTGCGGGCGCCCCTGAGGGCCCGGTGGTGGAACGCCGCGCGGGGGCCGGAATAATCCCCGCGCGGTCACCGGCGTCCGGACCGCCCTGCTCCCGACGGGGCGGGACGGCCGGGCGGGACGGGTCCGCGGGCTGGTTAACCTTGCCTGCATGACCAATCCCTCCGCTCCCTCCGCGCCCGCGCCCGGCGGCGTCATCGACCTGCTGGGCCTGCTGGCCTACGCCGAACTCGTGTCCTTCTTCCGCCTCGCCGACGTCGCGGGCCTGGCGCCGGACCTGGTCGCCAAGGGCGAGCTGGCGGGGGTGGCCGCCACCGAGTACCGGCACTACCGGATGCTGCACGCGCGGCTGGAGGAGCTGGGCGCCGACCCGGAGGCGGCCATGGAGCCGTTCGTGGAGCCGCTGGACGCCTGGCACGCCGGTACCGAGCCGCAGAACTGGCTGGAGAGCCTGGTCAAGATCTACGTCGGCGACGGCATCGCCGGCGACTTCTACCGCACCATCGCCGACCACGCCGATGCCGGAACGGCCGAGGCGGTGCGCGGCGCGGTCTCGGAGAGCGAGCGGGCCGAGCCGATCGCGGCCCGGGTGCGCGCCGCGGTGGAGGAGGACCCCAAGCTCGCCGGGCCGCTGTCGCTGTGGGCCCGGAGGCTGGTGGGCGAGGCGCTCAGCCAGGCGCAGCTCGTGGCCGCCGCGCGGCCGGAACTGGCCGGGCTGGTGGCCCGCGGGGCGACCGGGGAGGCCTCCGGCGGCGGCGAAGGCGGGGGGCGCGGCGACCTCGCGGCCGTCAGCAGGGTCTTCGCCGGCCTGACCGAGGCGCACACGGCGCGGCTGGAGGCGATGGGGCTCAGCGGCTGAGGCCCCGGAGGCCCCGATCCCCGTCCGTGTACGGCGTTCGGGGGCGGAAGCGCAGGTCAAGGAGGGGCGCCCGGGAGGGTGAGGCCGGTCACTCGGACACGGGCAGGTCATGTTTCGGTCCCGAATTGACATATAGTCGGACAGGTTCCCGACCGTCCCCGGCCGTGAGGTAGTACGTCCATGCGCAGTGGGTTCGACGCGCAGGGCCCGCTGGCCCGCCTCTCGCGAGAGTTCGATGTCTTCGGCCCCCTCGGCGGGGGTGCCGACCCCTGGCTCACCGCTGAGCTGGACCAGCACGCCGCCGCGGTGCGCGACTCCATCGCCGCCGGCGGTACCCGGCTGAGCCGCCGCAGCCTCACCGGCTACCTCCGCGGGTTCGTGGACGGCTGCCGCGAGCGCGGGTGGCACAGCACGTCGGCCGGGTACGACTGGGAGACCCTGCGGCTGCTGGCGATCTGCCGCCTGGCCAAGGAATGCGGATTCGTCCGCTAAGTTGGTCTGGCCCCAGTGGAACCTCAGGCGCAGGAGCGCGCGCCGATCCGCGAAGTGATCTCACCGAGGCGCTCACGGGGCGTACGCTGATCCGTACCCGGGGTCACGTATCGGCCGCGGGCCCCTCACCTGGGTGGGGAGCCCCCCGCAGCCGGCGCACACGGAGCGGAATCCGAGAAGCCCCCTCGATCGAGGACCCGCCCCGGGATCGAAGCTGCGGCCGAGAGGCGCCGCGAGAAAGGAAGAGCGCATGAGGAGCGGTCGGCACGGGGCCGTTCGGCCACCCGTCGGAGTCCTGATCCAGCAGGACCGCACCGACTTCGTTCTCTTGGCCGTGATCCTGCTGGTGTCCGTGGCCGTCATGGCCGTGACCGGGTGGAGCAGCCCGGCCTTCTGGATCTCGGTCCTGTCCCTCATGGCGACGGTGGTCCTGGTGATCCGGCGCATCGACCGCCTGTCCCGCGACGAGCTGCGCGCCGAGGAACTGCTCTGACCTGAACGTGCGAAGGGGGCGGGACCGGAAGGTCCCGCCCCCTTCAGGAGCGCCCGAGGGTGTCTCCGGGCGCGCCAGGGCGTCGATCAGGTCTCGTCCGGTCCGCGGCGCTCACCCCCCGTGGAGTGCCGCCCCGAGGACATCCCGTGCGCGGCGTGCTCGGCGCCCTCCTCGCGCTGCTGCGGCATGCCGCCGGCCATCGCGTCCGAGCGGCCCGAGGAGTAGCCCTCGGCCCCCTGGATGCGCGACGTCTCCCGCTCGGCCGCGTCCAGCCAGCGGGACCACCGCTCCTGCATCGGGCGGATCATGCCGCCGCCGACGCCCACCACGAGGATGCCGCCGACGGTGGCCAGCACCGCGATCAGCACCGGCTGGGTCACCGTGGTGGCGACCCCGATCTGGTTCAGGGCCGCGATGACGCCCAGCGCCATGATGAACACGCCCGCCAGGTTGGCGACCAGCCGCCCGTAGCTGAGCCCGCCCATGGCCCCCGAGACGACGTCCCGTGCGGCCTTGGCGATGATCCCGGCCACCACCACGATGACCATCGCCACCACCGCCTGCGGGATCCAGGCGACCACGGCGTTGAGCATCTGGGTGATCGGGTTGGTCGGCCCGAACACGCTGAAGGCCAGCTGCAGGGTCACCAGCAGACCGGCGTAGTAGACGATCTTGCCGCACAGTTCGCTCGCCGAGTACCGGCTGCGCTGGAAGTACTCGCCGACCCCCGTGCGGTCCAGCCCGCGGTCGAGCCCGACGCGGGCCAGGCCCTTGCCCACGACCATGCCGAGGAACTTGGCCACCAGCCAACCGATGATCAGGATGGCCAGGAACGCGGCGAATCTGGGTACGAAGGCCGCGATGGCGGTCCACGCCGTCGTCAGCCCCTGCCCGATGTCCATGTCGTCTCACCCCCGATGGCGCCCCGCCCGGTACCCGGGTGCGCGCCCCGCGTACGCTCGGCGAAACCGAAACGAATCGCTTCTCACCACCGCGATTACCCGTTATGAGCAGGGCCGAATCTTCGGAGAGTAATGAATCGCGACTCTGGGTAAAGGGTGGGTCAAACGCCGGTCACCCCGGCCTGTGGTCCGGGCCGGGGTGGGTGCGGGAAGGCCGACGCCTTAGGGCTCCTGGCCCTCCCGGGTCAGATCCCAGCCGGCCAGGCCGCGCCAGGCCAGGCGGGCCACCAGCTGCTCGGCGGCCTCCTTCGGGATCGACCCGCTCAGGCTCAGCCAGTAGCGGGCGCTCGTCTCGGCCATGCCGACCAGGCCGATGCTCAGGATGTGCGCCTCGTCCTCGGAGATGCTGGTGTCCTGGCGGATCACCTCGCTGATCAGCGCGGCGCAGCGGTGCAGCGTCTGCTCCAGCTTCTCGCGCACCGCCGGAAGGTTGCGCAGGTCCGACTCGAAGACCAGGCGGAAGGCCTCGCCGTCGCCGGCCACGAAGTCGAAGAACGCCTGGAAGCTCGCCTGCACGCGCTCCCGGTTGTCCGTCGTGCTCTCCAGCGCCTCGCGCTGCTTCTCCACCAGGGCCTCGGAGTGCTGCTCCAGCAGTGCCAGGTAGAGCTCCAGCTTGCCCGGGAAGTGCTGGTAGAGCACAGGCTTGCTGACGCCGGCGCGCTCGGCGATCTCGTCCATGGCCGCCTGGTGGTAGCCCTGAGCGACGAACACCTCCTGGGCGGCGGCAAGCAGCTGCCGCCGGCGGGCGAGCCGGGGGAGGCGGGTCCCCCGCGGCCGGGCGTCTGAAGGAGCTGTCACACCCACACCCTCCGAACTGGTGCGGCACAGCGGGCGCCGCAGTCGACGGTCGAACAAGGAACGCGTCGCGGAGTCGCGGAGTGGGGAGCCGTTCCGACGCATATTCCTTCTGGTCATCTTACTGGGACGTAGGTTACGCCCGCCCGTCGCCCACCACCACCCTCAGCGGACGGAGCTTCGCCCCGCAGCCTGTCTGCCCGTCGCCCACCACCACCCTCAGCGGACGGAGCTTCGCCCCGCAGCCTGTCTGCCCGTCGCCCACCACCACCCTCAGCGGACGGAGCTTCGCCCCGCAGCATGTCTGCCCGTCGCCCACCACCACCCTCAGCGGACGGAGCTTCGCCCCGCAGCATGTCTGCCCGTCGCCCACCACCACCCTCAGCGGACGGAGCTTCGCCCCAGCCCCTGACGCCCGTCTCCCTCAAGGGCACGGAGCTTCGCCCCGGCCCTCGCCGCCCGTCGTCCATCCCCCTTAAGGGCACGGAGCTTCGCTCTACGGCCTTCCCGCCCGCCGCACTGCGCGCGACCTTCCCGCGGTGTCCCGCCTTCCGCCTTCCGCCATCCGCCATCCGCCATCCGCGCTACGCGTCATTCGCGGTACTCGTCGTCGTCCAGGCCGACTTCCAGGTGCTGCTCGACGGCGTCGCCCTCCGGGACCTCGTCGGACACCCCGAGCGGCTGGTCGGTCGACCACGACTGCTCCTCTGCGCCGAGCTGGGCGCGCTGCTCCGCCCGGTCGGCCTCGGAGGACTCGAACTCCTCCTGGAACTCGGCGTCGCTGTCGGCCCCGGCGGCCCCCTGGGTGTTCTGACCGTTCTCCTGCTTCTCCTGCTGCCACTGTTCTGCCACGAGTCCCCCTGGATCGTCGCGGAGCCTTCCCTCCACGCTACTCGCGCACGTCGCCGCAGAGCCTGCGCGGACGGGTCGGCGGGCCTTCACCCGCCACCGGATCACTACCCGCCCACGGGCCACCACACCCGCCCGTCTCCCTCGCCTGCGCACCTGCGCCGTGCCCTCCTCGAACCCGCCCCGCGTCCGCCCTTCAACGGAAGGACGCGGAAGGCCGCCGGAGTCCGTAGAGTTTCTGCACAACAGACCAGCGAACCCGTGAGGGGGTGTCCGTGACCGAGCCCATCGACCTGTGGCCGGGCGAACTGCGCACCGTCGGCGGGCGGCGGCTGCACGTGCGCTCCGGCGGGGACGGCGGCAGCCGCGTCGTCTACCTCCACGGACTCGGCGGCTCCTCCACCGACTGGACCGACCTGATGGGCGGCCTGGCCGAAGGCCACCACGGGGAGGCGCCCGACCTCCCCGGGTTCGGCCTGTCCCCGCCGCCCGACGACGGCGACTACTCCGTCGACGCCCACGCCGCCGCGGCGGCCGCGCTGATCCGCGCCGGGGACCACCCGGTGCACCTGGTCGGCAACTCCCTCGGCGGGTCCGTGGCGGTGCGCCTGGCCGCCGACCACCCCGAACTGGTCCGCACCCTCACCCTGATCTCGCCCGCCCTGCCCGACCTGCGCCCCCGGCTGGTGCCCTACCAGATGGTCGGCGCCCTCGTCCCGGTGCTCGGACCGGCCGTCTACACGCGTATCCAGAGCCGCCCCGCCGAGGTCCGGGTGCAGGACATGCTGGACGCCACCTACTTCGACCCCGCCTCGGCCCCCGCCCAGCGGGTCATGGAGGCGCTCGAGGCCGAGCGGGAGCGAGAGAACCACGAGCACGCCGTGGAGTCGGTGCTGGAGAGCCTGCGCGGGCTGGTCGCCGAGTACCTGCGCCGAGGCCCGCGCGCGCTGTGGCGCCAGGCCGCCGGGGTGGACGTGCCCACCCTGCTCGTCTACGCCACCGGCGACCGGTTCATCGACCCGCGGGTCGCCCGCCGGGCGGCCCGGGTGTTCCCGCGCAACCGGCTGGTGCTGCTGAAGGAGACCGGGCACGTGGCGATGATGGAGCGCCCCGAGGCGGTCGCCCGGGAAGTGCGCCCGTTCCTCACCGGGGCGGACGCCTCCCGTACCCGGCCGGCCTGACGGCGGGCCCGGCGCCCCGGTCGAGGCGGAGCCCCCGCGACCTCGCCCGTTCCGTTCCGCCCGCGTCCGCGTGAGTCCGTTCGAGCCGGGTCCCCGAACGGGGAATGCAAAACCCCACCCCGTAGGTTGGGTATAAGAGCAAGCTCGTCACGTGCCCGAACCGAACCTCCGGCCGGCTCCCGGCCCCTTCCGGAGGGACCGCGGGCGCCGTGGCGCCGACGAGAACCAATGAGGAGCCGCTGTGTCGCTGCCGCCGCTGGTCGAACCAGCCGACGAGCTGACCGTCGACGAGGTGCGCCGCTACTCTCGCCATCTGATCATCCCCGACGTGGGCATGGACGGCCAGAAGCGCCTGAAGAACTCCAAGGTGCTGGTCGTGGGCGCCGGCGGCCTGGGGTCGCCCGCCCTGCTCTACCTGGCCGCCGCGGGCGTGGGCACGCTCGGCATCATCGACTTCGACGTGGTCGACGAGTCCAACCTGCAGCGCCAGATCATCCACGGCCAGAGCGACGTGGACCGCCCCAAGGCGGTCTCCGCGCGCGACTCCATCCGCGAGGTGAACCCCAACGTCGAGGTGGTCCTGCACGAGGAGCGGCTCGACTCCGACAACGCCTTCCGCATCTTCGAGCCCTACGACCTCATCGTCGACGGCACCGACAACTTCGCCACCCGGTACCTGGTGAACGACGCGTGCGTGCTGCTCGGCAAGCCGTACGTGTGGGGATCGATCTACCGCTTCGACGGCCAGGCGTCGGTGTTCTGGGCCGAGCACGGCCCCTGCTACCGCTGCCTGTACCCGGAGCCGCCGCCGCCCGGCATGGTGCCCTCCTGCGCCGAGGGCGGCGTGCTCGGCGTGCTCTGCGCCTCGATCGGCTCCATCCAGGTCAACGAGGCCATCAAGCTGCTCGCCGGGTTCGGCGACCCGCTCGTCGGCCGCCTGATGATCTACGACGCCCTGGAGATGAACTACCGCGCGGTCAAGGTCCGCAAGGACCCCGAGTGCCCGCTGTGCGGCAAGAACCCCACGGTCACCGAGCTCATCGACTACGAGGAGTTCTGCGGCACCGTCTCCGACGAGGCCCAGGAGGCCGCCTCCGGGTCCACCATCACCGCCGGCGAGCTCAAGCAGATGATGGACGCCGGCGAGGACTTCCAGCTCGTGGACGTCCGGGAGAAGAACGAGTACGAGATCGTCCGGATCCCGGGCTCGGTCCTGATCCCCAAGGGCGAGTTCCTGAGCGGGGAGGCCTTCGCCAAGCTGCCCCAGGACAAGAAGGTCGTCCTGCACTGCAAGTCGGGCGCCCGCTCGGCCGAGGCGCTCGCCGCGCTCAAGGGCGCCGGGTTCTCCGACGCCGTCCACGTGGGCGGTGGCGTCCTGGCGTGGGTGAACCAGGTCGACCCGAGCCTTCCCACCTACTGACCGGCCGGCCACCCGGCCACCCGGCCACCCGGCCACCCGGCCGATCGACCGGTCCCGTCGGGCGCTGTCCCGTCGCCACAGGGGCCCGGCCCGCCTTCGGCGGGCCGGGCCTTGGCGTGTCCAGGGCCCCTGCCCCCGGACTGGGGGTGAGCGGGTTGTGATCTGTGCCACGCATGGGTATCTACCGAGTGCCGACGTGACGATCGGCGGTGTCGGCGGTGAGGGAGGTGCGGCCATGCAGGGCAAGGGGCGCTCGGCCGACTGGATCGCGGTCGCGGCGGGTGTGCTGCTGTCGGTGAGCTGGATCTGGGACGCGATGGTCGGCCCGCCCAGGGCGGCGATGTTCGTCCTGGGCCTGCTGATCGTCCTCGCGGCGACGATGTCCATCACACGGCCCGGGCTGATGGCCAGTGAGGCCGTCGTGTTCGCCCTGGGCGCGCTGGTGTTCGTGCTGCCGTGGCTGATGGAGTTCACGCTGAACACCGCGGCCGCCTGGACTTCGTGGAGCCTCGGGCTGGTCGCGATGATCGCGGGGGTCGTCGGCAGCCTCCAGGCCTCGGGGATGCACCGCCACCGCGCGGTCCCGCACTGAGCGGTCCCGTTCCGAGCGGTAAGGAGGCGCTCCGGCCCGCCCTTGAGGGGAGCGGGCCGGAGCGCCCCTGTGCGCCCGGGGCGCTAGGGTCCCCGGTATGCCCCGACCCGACAGCCATCCCACCGAGTACGCCGAGCGGGTGCTCGACGTGGTCGACCGCATCCCGGCCGGGAAGGTCATGTCCTACGGCGACATCGCCGAGCTCCTGGGGGAGGGCGGGCCCCGCCAGGTCGGGGCGGTGATGTCCTCCTGGGGCGGCGGCGTCCCCTGGTGGCGGGTGCTTCGCGCCGACGGCACGCCCGCGCCCGGCCTGGAGGTCCGCGCGCGGTCCCACTACGCGGCCGAGGGAACGCCGCTGCGCGCCTCCGGCCGCGTCGACATGGCCGCGGCCCGCTGGGAGGGCCCCGGTCCCGGAGACCCGGTGTGAGGGGGCCGTCCGGTGGCGGACCGGGGTCGCGTGTGCGCGCAGGGCGTGCGGTGTGCGCCATCTCCCGTAAAAAACGGGTACGGATGTTCGAGTCCTCGTTCCCGGAGGCGGGTGGGCATGTGGTGAACTGGGTCGGGTGAACCCGTCCCCGTACCGTCTCGTGCGGCGTGCGCACACCGAGGCGCCGCCGCCGGTGCTGGACGAGAACCAGCGGCGCGTGGTCGCGCACAAGGGCGGGCCGCTGCTGGTGCTCGCCGGACCCGGCACAGGAAAGACCACCACCGTCGTCGAGGCCGTGGTCGACCGCATCGAGAACCGCGGAACCGACCCCTCGGCGGTGCTCGTGCTGACCTTCAGCCGCAAGGCCGCCGAGGAGCTGCGCCACCGCATCACCGGCCGGCTGCGCCGCACCACCCGCGAACCGCTGGCGATGACCTTCCACAGCTACGCCTACGCGCTGATCCGCCGCGAGTTCCAGCGCATGGGCGACCAGGCGCCGCGCCTGCTCTCCGGGCCCGAGCAGCTCATGGAGATGCGGGAGATCCTGGCCGGGGAGGACGCCGACGGCGCCGAGATGTGGCCCGACCGGCTCCGGCCCGCGCTGTCCACCCGCGGTTTCGCCGAGGAGCTGCGCGACTTCCTGATGCGCGCCCAGGAGCGCGGACTGGGCCCCGAGGACCTGGACCGGCTCGGGCGCCTGCGGGAGCGCGACGACTGGGTGGCCGCCGGCGACTTCATGGACCGCTACACCGGCCGCTTCGACGTGGCCCCGGTCCCCACCTTCAACTACGCCGAGCTGGTGCGCATCGCCGCCAACCTGCTGAGCGACCCCGAGGTGCTGGCGCGCGAGCGGGCCAGCCGCGAGGTCGTCTTCGTCGACGAGTACCAGGACACCGACCCCGCCCAGGAGGAGCTGCTGCACGCCCTGGCCGGGGACGGGCGCGACCTGGTCGCGGTCGGCGACCCCGACCAGTCGATCTACGGCTTCCGCGGCGCCGACGTGCGGGGCATCCTGGAGTTCCCGCAGCGCTTCCCCGCCCCCGACGGCGCCCCCGCGCCGGTCGTCGCCCTGACCACCTGCCGCCGCAGCGGCCCCGCGCTGCTGCGCGCCTCCCGGGGCGTGGCCCGCCGGCTGCCGGCCGCCCCCGCCCCCGGCGGCGGTCCGGTCAACGCCCACCGCGAGCTCGCCCCCGTTGACGGCGCCGCCGAGGGCGAGGTCCGGGCGATGATCGCCGAGAGCCCCACCCAGGAGGCGGCGGTCATCGCCGACCTCCTGCGCCGGGCCCGGCTGGTCGAGGGGCTGGACTGGTCGCGGATGGCGGTGCTGGTGCGCTCCTCGGCCCGCCAGGTTCCGGTGCTGCGCCGCGCGCTGATGGCCGCCGGGGTGCCGGTGGCCGTCGGCGGCGACGAGCTGCCGCTGGCCGCCGAGCCGCTGGTGCGCCCGCTGCTGCTGCTCCTGCGCTGCGGGCTGCATCCCGACACCCTGGACGCCGACGCCGCCCACGAGCTGCTCATCTCGCCCTTCGGCGACGCCGACACGGTGCGGCTGCGCCGGCTGGGCCGGGCGCTGCGCCGCCTGGAGCTGGACCGGGTCGCGGCCGGGGACGCCGGGGGCTCCGGGGACGGGGAAGGCGGCGGCCCGGCGGTGCCGCGGGCCTCGGCGGTGCTGGTCGCCGACGCCCTGCGCGACCCCCGCGAGCTGACCCTGGTCGACCCCGCGGTGGCGGCGCCCGCCCGGCGCGTCGCCGGTCTGCTGCGCACGGTCGCCGACACCGCCGCCTCCGGGGGCAGCGCCGAGGACGTGCTGTGGGAGGTGTGGCGCACGGCCGGGCTCGGCGACCGGCTGCTGCGCGCCAGCCAGGCCGGCGGCTCCCGCGGCGCCGCCGCCGACCGCGACCTGGACGCGGTGGTGGCGCTGTTCGAGAACGCCGCCCGCTACTGCGACCGGCTTCCGCCCGGCACCCCGGACGGGTTCCTGGAGGACCTGGAGGCCCAGGAGATCCCCGGGGACACCCTGGCCGAGCGGGCCCCGGAGGGCGAGGCGGTGCGGATCCTGACCGCGCACCGGTCCAAGGGCCTGGAGTGGGACCTGGTGGTGGTCGCCGGGGTGCAGGAGGGCGAATGGCCCGACCTGCGGCTGCGCGGATCGCTGCTGGGCGTGGAGGCGCTGGTGGACGCCGTCTCGGGGTTCGGCGGCGACGGCGACCCGGCCGCGGGTGCGGCGGCCGCCTCCAAGATGCTGGACGAGGAGCGCCGGCTGTTCTACGTCGCCGCCACCCGCGCGCGTTCGCGGCTGGTCGTCACCGCGGTCGGAGGCGAGGACACCGAGGAGCGCCCCTCCCGGTTCCTGAACGAGCTGGGGGTGGGCGAGCCCGAGAAGGTCGGCACGGGGCGGCGGTGGCTGTCGCTGCCGGCGCTCGTGGCCGACCTGCGCTCGGTGGTCACCGACCCCGAGCGCCCCGACGCGCTGCGCCACGCCGCCGCCGTGCACCTGGCCCGCCTGGCCCGGGAGGGGGTGCGCGGGGCGGCGCCCGCCGAGTGGCACGGGCTCACCCCCTGGTCGGACGCGCGGCCGCTGGCCGAGGACGGAGAGGGGATCCGGGTCTCGCCGTCCCAGGTGGAGCTCTTCGGCACCTGCCGGCTGCGGTGGCTGCTGGAGAAGGGGGCGGGGGCGTCGTCGGCCGAGACCGCCTCGGCGCTGGGCAGCATCGTCCATGCGGTGGCGGTGCTGGTCGCCCAGGGGATGCCCAAGGACGAGATCGACCGCCGGATGGACGAGGTCTGGTCGGAGCTGGACTTCGGGGGCCGGTGGTACGCGGGCAAGCAGCGCGAGGCCGCCGACCGCATGGTCGGGCGGCTCATCGACTGGCACCGTGCCGACGCGCGGGAGCTGGTCGTCACCGAGGAGGGGTTCACCGTCGACGTCGGCGGGGTGGAGATCACCGGCCGGGTGGACCGCCTGGAGCGCGACGAGCAGGGGCGCGGGTTCGTCGTGGACATCAAGACCGGGGCGTCGGCTCCGCACAAGGACGACATCGCCCGCCTGCCGCAGCTGGGGGTGTACCAGCTGGCCGTGCTCAAGGGCGCCTTCTCCCGGCTGGGGCTGGTCGAGCCGGGCGGGGCCTCGCTGGTGCACGTCGGCAAGGGCGGCTTCGCCCAGCGGGCGCGCGAGCAGGAGCAGGCGGCGCTGGGCGAGGACGGCGAGCCGGGGTGGGCCGAGGACCTGGTGCGCGAGACCGCCGAGGGCATGGCGGGGGCGCGGTTCACCGCGACCCGCAACGACCGGTGCGACTCCTGCCCGGTCAAGTCCAGCTGCCCCGCCCACGACGAGGGGAGGCGGGTGTGAGCGGGGTGCGCTCGGCAGAACCCGTGGGGGCGGGGGCGCCTGGACCGTCGACGGGGGCCGTGCGCCCTGCCCGGTGGAGGCCGCCGAAGGAGGGGCGGTCGGTCGGCCGTGCCGGATGCCGGTGGCGGAGCAGGCGCGGCCGCCTCGGCCGGCGTCGTCGCGCGGCCCCTGCCGCCACTGTGGCCGCCGCCCCGGGAGGGCAGAGGGCGGGACGCCGGGAGGACGGCCCGTTCGCGTTCGCCGGAGCGGTGCCCCCCTCCGGTCGCGGCCGCCACTCGGCCGAGCGGAAAGAGGGGGCGGACCGGACGCGGCTGAGACCGCGTCGGCGGACACGGCCCGGCGGCCGGTGCCCGGGGGCGTGCGGGATCCACAGGGCGCACGGCGCGAGGCGGGACGGCACGACGGCGCCGACGGCGCCGACGGCACTGGCGGCACTGGCGGCACTGGTGGCACCGACAGAAGCGACGGCACCGGAGGCCGCGGCACGGGAAGGGGGTCGGCGATGAGCGACGCGCAGGACACGGACGGGCCGGAGGCCCCGGTGCGGCCGCGGCGGATCCTCACGCCCGCCGAGATCTCCCGGCTGCTCGGACAGCCCGAGCCCACCGCCGAGCAGGCGCAGGTCATCGCCGCCCCGCTGGGGCCGTCGGTGGTCGTGGCCGGAGCCGGGTCCGGCAAGAGCGAGACCATGGCCGGCCGGGTGGTCTGGCTGGTCGCCAACGGGTACGTCCGGCCCGAGCAGGTGCTGGGCCTGACCTTCACCCGCAAGGCCGTCTCCGAGCTGGCCGAGCGGGTGCGCAAGCGCCTGGACCAGCTGCGCGCGGTGGACCAGGTCCCGGCCGAGGTCCTCGACGGCGAACCGGAGGTGGCCACCTACAACTCCTACGCCGCCCGCCTGGTCGGCGACCACGCGCTGCGCGAGGCGGTCGAGCCCTCCACGCGGCTGCTGAGCGTGGGGCAGAGCTGGCAGCTGGCCGCCCAGGCCGTCGCCGCCTACGACGGCCCGATGGACGCGGTCGACGTCGCCCCGGCCACCGTCACCGACCGGGTGCTCGCCCTGGCCGGCGACCTCGCCGACCACCTGCGCACCCCCGACGACGTGCGCGGTGTGGGGCGCTGGATCCGCGAGCGCGCGGCCGTGCTCCCGGCCCGGGAGCGGACCAAGGACACCACCGGCGCCCTGGAGGCGGCCCAGGCCACCCGCGAGCAGCTGCTCCCGCTGGTGGAGCGGTACACCGCGGCCAAGGCGGCACAGGAGGCCATGGACTTCGGCGACCAGGTGGCGCTGGCCGCCCGCATCGCCGAGCGCCACCCCGAGGTCGGCATGGCCGAGCGCAGCCGGTACCGGGTGGTCCTGCTCGACGAGTACCAGGACACCAGCCACGCCCAGCTGCTCCTGCTGCGCGCGCTGTTCGGGGGCGGCCACCCGGTCACCGCCGTGGGCGACCCCTGCCAGTCCATCTACGGCTGGCGGGGCGCCAGCGCCGGGAGCCTGAAGAGCTTCCCCACCGACTTCCCGGAGGGGCCGGGGCGCCCGGCGCCGGTGCGTGTGCTCGCCACCAGCTTCCGCAACGGCGAGCGGGTCCTGTCGGTGGCCACCCGGGTCTCGGAGCCGCTGCGGGCCGAGGGGGCCGAGGTGCCGGTGCTGCACCCCGGCCCGGCACGGCGCGGGCGCGGGGCGGTGACCTGCGCCCTGCTGCCGACCGAGACCGAGGAGGCCGCGTGGATCGCGCGGACGGTGGAGTCGGCGATGCAGGAGGGCGCCCAGGGCGCGGCCCCGGACGGGCGCCCCTGGCCCGAGGGCGAGGGCGGCTCCGGGCTGACGCCCGGCGGGGTCGCGGTGCTGTGCCGCAAGCGCTCCCAGTTCGCCGCCGTGCGCGAGGCCCTGGAGGCGCGCGGCATCCCGGTGGAGATCGTCGGGCTGGGCGGGCTGATGACCGTGCCCGAGGTGCGCGACGTCATCGCGGCGCTGCGGGTGGTGCACGACCCGTCGGCCGGCAACGAGCTGGCGCGGCTGCTGACCGGCCCGCGGCTGCGGCTGGGGCCGCGGGACCTGGTGGCGCTGGGGGAGAGGGCCGCCGAGCTGGTGCGGGAGGCCCGGCGGGACCTGACCGGTGCGGCGTCCCGGGCGCCCGAGCGCGGCGGCGCCGACGGGCCGGCGGAGGCGGAGGGCGAGGGGGCCGGTCCGGGCGCGGCCCCCGGCGAGAACCTGCTGCGCGACACCGTGCTGGACCTGACCGCCGAGAGCGGCAGCCTGGTGGACGCCCTCGACGACCTGGGGTCCGCCGAGCGGTACTCCGAGGCCGGGTACGAGCGGCTGGCGATGCTGGCGGCCGAGCTGCGCGGGCTGCGCAAGCTCGCCGGGCAGCCGCTCCCGGACCTGATCGCCGAGGTCGAGCGGGTGCTCGGGCTGGACATCGAGGTCGCGGCGCGGCCCGGGCGCGACCCGATGGCGGCGCGCGCGGACCTGGACGCGTTCATGGACGCGGCGGTGCGCTTCGCCGGGAGCAGCGACGACCCCACGCTGGCGGCGTTCCTGACCTACCTGCGCTCGGCCGAGGGGGCCGAGCGGGGGCTGCAGCCGGGGGAACGGGTCGGCGCCGGCGACACGGTGAAGCTCATGACGGTGCACGCCGCCAAGGGGCTGCAGTGGCCGCTGGTGGTGGTACCCGGACTGGCCGGCGGAGGGGGGCGCTCGTCCGTCTTCCCGACCAGCCCCCGCGAGTCCGGGGGGTGGGTGCGCCACGCCCACCAGCTGCCCTACCCGCTGCGGGGGGACGCGGCGGGGCTGCCCCGCCTGGACGACGTGGACAAGGCCTCGGTCAAGGCGTTCAAGGAGGCCGAGAAGGAGCGCCACCTGATGGAGGAGCGCCGGCTCGCCTACGTCGCCGTGACCAGGGCGTCCTTCGCGCTGGTGTGCACGGGGCACTGGTGGGGGCGGGACAGCGCCTCCAAGCGCGGGCCGTCGCCGTTCCTGGAGGAGGTCCGGGAGGCGTGCGAGGCCGGTGCCGGTCGGGTGGCCGCCTGGGCGCCGCCGCCGGAGGAGGGCGAGGAGAACCCGCAGACCTCGGGCGCGGAGCCGGTCGAGTGGCCGCTGCCTCCGGAGGAGCTCTCCGGCGCGGAGGCGCGGCGCCACCGCGGCCTGGAGGCCGGGGCCGCGCTGGTCGAGCGGGCGGCCGAGGAGGGCGCGGCGTGGGCGGAGGCCCTGGAGCGGTCGCCGCTGTCGGCGCGGGCGCGCCGGCGCCTGGACGGCTGGGCGCGCGACACCGAGCTGCTCTTGGCGCACCGGGCGTCCGAGGCCGGGGGGCCGGACCCGGTGGAGGTGGAGCTGCCCGCGCACCTGTCGGTGTCGTCGCTGGTGGTGCTGGCGCGCGACCCGGAGGCGCTGGCGCGCCGGATCCGCCGGCCGATGCCGCGGCCCCCGGCCCCGCACACCCGGCGGGGGACGGCCTTCCACTCCTGGCTGGAGCAGCGGCACGGGCAGCAGAGCCTGCTGGGCCCCGACGAGCTGCCGGGGGCCGCGGACGAGACCGCCGGGGAGGACGACGAGGACCTGGAGGAGCTGCGGCGCCGGTTCGAGGAGAGCGAGTGGGGCGGCCGGGTGCCGCTGGACGTCGAGGTGCCGTTCGAGACGGTGATCGGCGACCGGCTGGTCCGGGGGCGGATGGACGCGGTGTTCCGGGACCCGGGGACCGGGCGCTACGACGTGGTCGACTGGAAGACGGGGCGGCCCCCGGAGAGCGGCCGCGAGCGCGCGGCGGTGGCGGTCCAGCTGGCGGCCTACCGGTTGGCGTGGGCGGAGCTGGCGGGAGTCCCGCTGGAGGAGGTCGGCGCGGCGTTCCACTACGTACGCGCGGGCGAGACGGTCCGCCCGTCGGACCTGCCGGACGCCGACGGCCTGGCGGCCCTCCTGGACCGCATCCCCGACCCGGGCGACGGAGCCTGAGGACCGGGCGGCCCGCCCGGCTGGAGGCGGCGGCCCCGCCGCCCCCGTCCCTGCTGAGGGACGCCGAAGGCCCGTCCCGGGAGAGAAGCCGACCGAGCCCGCCAGGCGTCAGTGGACGAGCGGCGTGCCGACCGGTACGGCCGGAGGCCGGGCGTGTCCTGTCGGTGGACGAGTGGGGTTCCGACCGGCACGGCCGGAGGGTCCTTTCCCGTGGAGGCATGTGACGGGCGCCGGTGTTGGAGCCGCGTGGTGGAGGCGGGGCGCCCGTTCGGTCCTGATCGGGTCCTGGGGCCCAGGTGTCGAGGAGCTTGTGGGGACCGGTCTCGCCGGGGACGCCTCGTCAGCCGGTGCCCAGACAGTGGACCTGCGGCCCCGGTGTGCGGGGGGCCGGGTCGGACGGTGCCGCGGGGAACGCCACGAGGTCGCCCGGGCGCAGGCGTTCCACCGGGGCCGGGGGGAACCGCGCCGTGTCGGGGCCCGACCCGCGGAAGGCCACGGTCACCGGCTCGTCCACCAGCTCCGGGCGGTTCCACGGCCGGTCCCAGACGTCGTCCCGCGGCACCACCGCGAACCCGGCGGCGTCGGGGGCGGGGGAGCGCCCGGCGGCCACCAGGGCGTAGGCGCGGCCGCGGCGGTGCTTCACGTCCAGCACCGGGGTCAGGAACCAGCCGGACCAGGCCGCGCCGGGCGCCGACGCCAGGATCGCGACCCGCTCCCCCGAGGGCGCGCGTCCCACCGGGACCGGCGACCGGCCCCCGCCGGCCGCGTCGGGCGCACCGGGGAGCGCCGCGGTGAAGGCGTATTCCGGTGCGGAGATCCCGAACATCGAGCTCCACGGGCGCAGCGCCTCCACAGGGGCGGCGATGTCGGGAGGGCGCCCGACGGGTGCCGTGGCGGCGAACCCCAGGACCCGCACCGCAGGGTCCGCCCCGAGCACCTCGGCGCACTCCACCAGCGCGGCGGCGTCCATCCCCGCCCAGGGGGCGCCGGGCGCGGTGTCGGGGTCGGGTTCGGCACGGTCCCCGGGGGAGGGGTCGGCGCTCAGGAGTACGCCGACCGGGTACCCCGCGCGGCGTGCCAAGTGCTCCAGAAGGCGCAGCTCGCCCGGGCTGTCGGCGAGCACCACCGCTTCGGCGCGGGCGGCGTCGGCGACCACGGACTCCAGGTCGGCCGCGGTCTTGCCCGCGCCGGTGAGCACGGTCCGCCGCCCCGGGCACTCGCGCAGCACGGTGCGCAGCGCGGGGACCGTCTCGACGAGGAAACCCGTGGTGTGCGGGGCGAGGGCCCCGGCCGCACCGGGCGGCGGGTCGGGCAGGGGCAGGTAGAGGTCGAACGCGCCGGGCAGGAGCGCCCGCAGCGCGCGGGCGTGCCCGGTCATGAGGGGGAGGTCGTGGACGCACACCGGGAGGCTCTCAGGGGAGAGCTTCAGGGCGTGCTCGTGGACGCGCTTCGGCAGCTCGATCATGGGGGCTCCAACGATGGCCGGTCGCTGGTGAGGTCCTACCCCGGGGAGCCCCGACATACTGGCCGGTTCGGCCCGAACCGAGCGAATGCGAACGGCGGGGCCCGCCCCTCCCCGGGGCCGGGCCCCGCCGTCCTGCGGCGCGGCCTCAGGGGCGGTACTTCGCGGCGCCGGAGAACTCCGCGATGGAGCCGCCGTTCGCGATCGACTCCCGCGCCGGGGCCTCGGCGTCCTCCTTCGCCTTCAGGAGGGCCCCGAGGCCCACGGCCTCCCCGGGGGAGAGGAACGCGGCCCCGTCGGAGTCGGCGAACACGACGTCCCCCGGGTGCACGACCGCGCCCCCGACGGTGACCGGCACGTTGATCGCCCCCTCGATCCCGGCGATGCGGGTGGTCAGCGGGCTGTACCCGCGGGAGAGCACCGGGAAGCCGTAGGCGCGGGTCTCGTCGTGGTCGTTGACCGCCCCGTCGATCACCGCGCCCACGGCGCCGCGGGCCTTGGCGGTGAACGAGACCAGGCCCCCGAAACAGGAGCGGGCGCGGTCGCCGGACTGGTCCACGACGAGGACGTCGCCGGGGCGCAGCATGTCGACCGCCATGTGGACGGCGGTGGAGTCCAGGTGGGGGATGCGCACCGTGACGGCCGTGCCGGTGAACCGCAGCGGGCGCCGGTTCGGCTGCAGGCCGAGGGCGAAGCCGTGGTCGCGCAGGTGGCCGAGGGTCGAGACGCACACCCCGCCGAGCTCGGCGGCGATGTCCTCGTCGATCTGCCGGGGCATGTCGTTGACGGTGAACACGGCGGTTCCTTTCGAAGGGCGGACAGGGGAAGGGGAACGGCGGCGCGGAGGCGGCGGGCTACCGTGCGCTCGACAGGGACGGGATGAGGGTGACGATCCCGGGGAAGGCGATGAGGGCCGCCACGACCACCGCGTCGGCGGCGATGAACGGCAGGATTCCGCGGAAGATGCGGCCCAGGCCGGCCTCGGGGACCGCCCCCGAGTACACGAACGCGTTCATCCCGACCGGCGGCGTGATCAGCGCCATCTCGGCGACCTTCACGATGAGCACGCCCAGCCAGATGCCGTCGAAGCCGTACCCGACGAGGATCGGGTGCAGCAGCGGCGCCGCGACGAGGATCATCGAGATCCCGTCGAGGAACATGCCCAGCGGCAGCAACAGCAGCAGGCACAGCACCAGCACGGCGTAGGGCGCCAGGTCGGCGCCGATGACGGCGTCGACCAGCGCGGTGCTCGCCCCGGACAGCGCGAGGAAGTACGTGAACACCCCGGCGCCGACCATGAGCAGGAACGTCATGGCGGTCAGCCCGACCGCCTCGCCGACGGAGTCCCCGACGGCGCGCAGCCAGCGGGGCGGGCGGGTGCGGATGAGCAGGATGACCAGCGCGGACAGCGCCCCGAAGGAGGCGGCCTCGGTGGCGGTGGCCAGACCGAGGTAGATCGTCCCCACGGACACCAGGAAGATGACCACGAGGAACAGGAACCCGGTGATGTCCGGCCGGGGGTGCGGAGCGTCCCCACCGGCCCGATCTCCGGCCCCGGCGGCGGGCGCCTGCTCCTGCGCCTCCGGGGTCTCCTCCGCCCCCCGAGCGTCCGGGGCCCCCTGTGCGTCCTGCGCGCCCGCGCGGGTCTTCCGGCGCCGGCGGACGAGCACCGTCAGCACGATGGTGGCCGCGTAGAGCAGGACCGTCAGCAGGCCCGGGCCGATGCCCGCGAGCAGCAGGTGCCCGATGCTCTCCTCGGTGACCACGCCGTACAGGACGAGCACGATGGACGGCGGGATGAGGACGCCGAGCGTCCCCCCGGCGCACACGACGCCGGCCGCGAGGCGGATCCCGTGCCCGGCCCTGGTGATCGCGTCGGTGGACACCCGCGCCATGGTCGCCACGGTCGCGACGCTGGACCCGGTGACCGCCGCGAACAGCCCGGACCCGGACAGCGACGCGAGCGCGGTCCCGCCCGGCAGGCGGCGCAGCACCCGCGAGGCGAGATCGAACCCCGCCTGCGCCAGCCGCGCCCGGACGGCGAACACCCCCATGAGGATGAACAGCGGGATGATCGTCAGCGAGTAGTCGGCCGCCGTGGAGAACGGCTGGTTGGCGACCGTGCTGACCGCCGCCTCCGGTCCCCGCAGCAGGACGATGCCGGCCAGACCCGCCGCCATGAGCGCGATGCCGACGTGGAGCCGGATCGCGAGCAGGGCCAGGAAGAGCGCCAGGACGGCGATGACGATGACGAGCGTTCCGGCGGTCATCGGTCGCCCCCTTCCTCGCGGTGCGTGTGGTCGCGGTGCGTGTCGTCGTGGTGCGCGGTCCGGGGCCGCTCCGGTGCGGCGCCGGCCCCCTCCGCCTCCGGCACCTCGCCGGAGCGGAGGGCGCGCAGCTCCAGGGCCGCCTTCCCGACCGCGACGGCGAAGAAGAGCAGGAAGGACGCGAAGAGCACGAGCTTGGCGGGCCAGGTGGCGAGCCGGAGGATGTCGTTGGTCGTCTCCCCGCGGTCGACCGCGGAGACCAGGACCTCGCCCAGCCCCCAGACCATCAGGGCCCCGAGGGCGGCCAGGAGCACCACCCGGACGCCGGAGAGGACGGCGCGCGCCCGCAGGCCCAGCCGCATCTCGACGAGGCCGACCGAGACGTGCTGCCCGCCGATCTCCGCCGAGGCCAGGCCGAGGAAGGCGATGGCCACCAGGAGCAGCGTCGAGATGTCCACCGTCCCCAGGACCGACTGGTCCCGCAGGTTGCGGCTGACGACGTCGGCGACGGTCAGCAGCATCAGGGCCAGGAGCAGCAGTCCGGCGGCGAGGTTGAACGCGGTGGCGACCGCCGCGGCCGCCCGGGGGATGCGCAGGCGCCTCATCGCTCCGCCCCTTCCATGCAGTCGACCAGCGGGGCGGTGTAGTCGGAGGCCGCGGTCTCCTCGTCGATGATCCGCCGGTAGTCGTCGAGCACGGACTGCGCGTCGTAGCCGCGCTCCTCGTAGCGGGCGACCCACTCCTCGGCCACCCCGGCCTCCTCCTTCCAGGCCGAGACCTCCTCGTCGGGGAGGGAGGTGAACTCCGCACCGGCGGCGGTCAGCTCCTGGCACGCGGTGTCCCCGAGCGCGTCCATCTCCTCCAGTCCGTTGGCGATGCCGTTGCCGGCGGCGCCGGTCAGCGCCTCCTGGTACCCCTCGGGCATGGACTGGAAGAGGTCCTCGTTGACGACCACGATCGAGGACGAGTACGCCCCGATGCCGGGATCGGTGATGTAGGGCGTGGTCTCCGACAGGCCGAAGGTGGGCAGGTTGGCCAGGGCGAGGGCGGTGTAGCCGTCCACGACGCCGCGGGTCATCGACTCGTAGATGTCGGTGGCCGTCATCGCGACCGGGTTGGCGCCGGCGGCGAGCATGACCTCCGAGGTCAGCCCGCCCGAGCGGATGCTCGTGCCGCGCAGGTCCTCCAGGCTCCCCACCCTCTCCTGGGTGCCGATCGCGTTGAGGCCCAGCGGGAGGGGGAAGAGGAGGCGCACGCCCTGCCGGTCGAAGTCCTCCCGGTAGGTCGCGTTCTCCTCGTAGAGCCGCTCGATCGCCCTCATCTGCACCTCGGGGTTGCCGGTCTCGAACGGCAGCTCGACCACCGTGAACATCGACAGGTCCGATGCGGCGTAGATGGACCCGACCTGGGCGGCGTCGGCGCGCCCGTCCAGCGTCGCCTGGACCGCCTCGTCGGCGTCGACGAGGCTCTGCGAGTAGTGGAGGCGGACGGTGACCCCGCCGCCGGTCCGCTCCTCGACCTCGTCGGCCCAGCGCTGGGCCGCGCGCGACTGGTCGGAGGTCGGGCTGGAGTAGGTCGTGTAGTGCAGGACGTAGGTGTCCGCGGTGCCGCAGGCGGTGAGTCCGACCGCGGCGGCCGCCAGCGCGGTGCCCGCGGCGGCGGCCGCGGTGAGCCGCCGCGCGCCGCGGCGGGGGTGGTGCGCACGTGGCCTCATGGTCAGCCTCCTGCGGGTGCCACGCGGTAGCGCCGCAGGGACAGGGCGGGGTTGACCGTGCGGACGTGGTCGATCCGGTCGCGCTCCAGGGCGGCCGTGCCGATGCCGGGCGCCTCGCCGAGCGCGGCGACGGCGACGCCCATCGGGTCCACGATGGCGCTGTTGCCCGCCCCGGCCGGTCCGCTCTGGCCGGCCGCGAGCACGTAGACGGTGTTCTCGATCGCCCGGGCGCGCACCAGGGTGTTCCAGTGGTACTCCTTGAGCGGGCCGGGCACCCACTCGGCGGGCAGGGCGACGGCGTCGGCCCCCGCGTCGGCCAGGACCCGCGAGGTCTCCGGGAACCGCAGGTCGTAGCAGGTCTGCATGCCCACGGTGAAGCCGTCGACCTCCAGCAGCCGCGGCTCGCGCGGGTCGGCGGGGATGACCCGGTCGGACTCCCGGTAGCCGAATGCGTCGTAGAGGTGCACCTTGCGGTAGACGGCCGCGATCCCGCCGTCCTGGAGGCCGACGAGGGTGTTGTGGATGCGCCCGTCGCCGGCCGCCTCGTTGACCCCGGCGATCACGGTGAGGCCGAGGCCGGCGGCGACGGTGCGGATGCGGGTCACGGCGGGCCCGTCGAGCGGCTCGGCGCTGTCGACGAACCGGTCGTCCATGGCGGGCGCGGTGAAGACCGCGTACTCGGGGAGCACGGCCAGGCGGGCGCCGCGTGCGGCGGCCTCGCCCAGCAGCGCCTCGATCGACGCCAGGTTCGCGGCCTTGTCCTCGCCGGGCGCGAACTGGACGACGGCGGCGGTCAGGCTCATCAACGGCTCCTCTGCTCGTTCTCGATCTTCCGCAGGGCGTCGAGCGCGCCGGTGAACCCGGACAGCAGCGCCCCGTACTGCATGGTCGTGACGATGGTCCCGGCCCCCTCCTCCACGGCCAGGCGCTTCTCCGCCTCGCTCCAGGCGGGCAGGGTCCACGGCTTGCCCGCGGCCCGCGCGGCGCGGGCCAGCCTGCGCAGATCGGCCAGGTCGTCCCCGCCGACGGTGTAGGCGCCGCGGCCGCGGCGCAGCGACAGGTCGGAGGGGCCGATGAAGACGCCGTCGACGACGGGCAGGGCGAGGATCGCCTCGACCTCCTCGAACGCCGAGGCGTCCTCGATCATGGGGTAGCAGCGCGTGCCGGCGTCCTGGTCGGCGACCCAGGCGTCGGTGAACCCGCGGTAGCCGGAGGTCCGGCCCCCGGCGAAGGAGCGGTCGCCGAGCGGGGGGAACTTGGCGTAGCCGCAGACCCTCCTGGCGTGCTCGGCGGACTCGATGTGGGGAATGGCCACGGCGTCCGCGCCGAAGTCCAGGGCCTGCTGGACGGGTCCCCGCTCCGGGCCGAGCACCTTGGCGACGACGTCCATGCCGGTGCTGCGGGCGAACGGGATCAGCCAGTCCAGGGCCGCCAGGTCGAACAGGCCGTGCTCGATGTCGAGGACGACGGTGCCGTACCCGGCCAGGTGCGCCATCTCCACGGCGGCGGCGGAGGGCTCCGTCAGCCAGACGGCGTGTCCGGTGTCCCGTTGTTGGGGCGTGCTCTGCTCGGGCATGGTGCGGGTTCCCCCTGGTCGTGCGCTTGCGGATGCGGACGGATGTGACGCGCGGCATCGGTGCGCGTGGTGTGGACGACATGTATACACGTAGTATGCCGAGGTTGTAAAGGTAGGCTGAGGCCGTGTCAGACCAAAGGAACAGCGGCAAGGACAGCGGCAACGGCGGCACGACCGGTCAATCGCGGCCTTCGGCCCGCGACCGCGCCTACGACTGGATCGGCTCGGCCATCCTGACCGGGGTGTACGCCGAGGGGCAGTTCCTCGACGAGGTCGCCCTGGCCCAGGAGGTCGGGACCTCCCGGACGCCCGTGCGCGAGGCCCTCCACCGCCTGCAGGCCGAGCGCTTCGTCGAGCTCGTCCCCCGCCGCGGTGCCCAGGTCAGGGTCGTCAACGCCAAGGAGATGAAGGAGATCTACCAGGCGCGGTTCGTCATCGAGTCGGACGCCGCGCTCCGGATCTGCGAGCGGGGCCGCGGCGCCCCCGCCGGGTTCACCGAGCTCATCGAGGCGATGGAGGCCGCCGGCCGCAGGCGCGACTGGAACGAGATGGCCCAGCTCGACCAGGCCTTCCACGCCTCCCTGGTCCGGCACCAGGGCAACGCCGTGCTGGCCGAGATGTACGACGCGATGCGTCCGCGGCAGGTCCGCCTGTCCGTGCGGACGATCACCGAGGCCCCCGAGCGCCTGCCGGTCATCGAGCGCGAGCACCGCGAGCTCGCCGCGGCCCTCGCCGCGAACGACGGGGAGCGCAGCGTTGACCTGCTGAAGGTCCACCTCCGGGAGGTGCCCGAGCTCGTCCGGGCCTTCTCCGAATAGCGCGGACCAGGGCGCGGCGCCGATCAGGCCAGGTGGACCGCGGCCAGGGCGAACGCGGCGGCGCCCGCGCCGACGACCGCCCGGAAGGGGAGCGAGGCCGCGATCCCGCGCCATGGGCCCTCGAAGCGCCGGAGCGCGATCGAGCACGCGGCCAGGAGCAGCGCGAACACCGGCAGCCAGGCGAGCCGCGCGGCCACCCACCCCGCGCCGTCGGGCGCCGAGGTCAGCCCGGGGACGGGTGGGCCGGCCGCCGCGGCGGCCAGCGCGGGCAGGGACGCGGCCGTCAGGTGCCAGCAGAAGACGGTCAGCGCAGCGAGGTTCACCGCGGCCACGGGCGCCCACGCGGCGGGTCGGCGCAGCAGCCGCTCCAGCGGGCCGCGCAGCAGGACGGCGGCGCTGATCTGGACCGCGGCCAGGGCCGGGACGAACAGCGACGGCGGGTTGAGGTTGGAGCGGTCGGCCCCGGGCAGGCCCACCGCGCTCGCCGGGTAGCCCAGGACGGCCACCAGTACCGCGAGGGCGGCGGCGCCGCCGGCGAGCAGGGCCCAGGCCCGGCCGCGGGCGAGGCGGCCGCGGGCCCAGGAGATGCCCAGCAGATAGGCGAACAGCCAGGCGGGCAGCACCGAGGCCAGGCCGGCCCAGGCGGGGACCGGCGTCGTCCACGGGCCGTACAGGAGGAGGTCGACGGCGGCGACGGGGAGCACCAGGGCGGCCGCGGCCCCGAGGCCGATGCGGCGCTCGACGGCGACCGCGACCGGGGTGAGCAGGGTCGCGGCCGTGTACACGGCGATGAACCACAGCGGTTGGAGCACCAGCAGCACCAGGCTGCGCACGGTGGCCTCGGGGACCCCGGCGACCGGGAGGAGCGCGGCGGCGGCGCCCCAGGCGGCGGCGACCAGCACCACGGGGCGGCCGAGCCGGCGGGTCCGGGAGAGCAGCCAGGAGCGCTCGGGCTCCCCGCGCTCACGGGCGCGGTCCAGCGCGAGGGCCGACACGTAGCCGCCCACCAGGAAGAACAGGGCGAGTGTCTGGAGGACCCAGCTCAGGGGCGCGAGTCCGGGCAGGTCGCGCAGCGGGCTGGAGATCCGCAGGCCGCCGTCGGCCCAGAGGACGAGGGCGGTGACGAACCAGTGGCCGAGCACGATCCCGCACACGCCGAGGGCGCGCAGCCCGTCGAGCGCCCGTTCGCGGTCCGGCGGTGTGGCGGCGTCGAACCGGTCGGCGGTCCTGGTCAGGGAGCGCCGGACCGAGGCGGCGGCGCGCACCGGAAGGCGCGTGAACGCGTGTGCCGTCCTGCCACCGCCCATGACCTCCCCCGAACCGGTCGCAAGCGCCGCTCGGCGCCCTCGTCGTCCTCATCTCCATTGATGCCCGCCGGGGCCGCCGTCGTCGTCGCCCGTGAGAGGGATGTGCCGGATGCCCCCGGAGGGCGGGGGCGGGGGTCCGGCACGTGCGGTGGAGGGGGTGGTGGAGGGGGTTTTCCCGGTCGGGTCAGGTCGTTGCCGTGTCGGTGTCGCCAGGGGCGGGCGAGGGTCGGCGGCAACGGGGCCGTTGGCAACGGGGGAGGAGTCATGGGCCGAGGCCGGTCACCACTGCTACTGCCGCCCGACGGACCACGCGCCGGGGCCCCTGGTCACGGGGCGGGTCAGCGGCCACCGGGGGGGCGGCGACGGCCCCTCACGACGCCCTCGTCGATCTCGGGGAAGCCGGGGTAATACCGGCCGGTATTACCCCGGCTTCCCCGAGATCGACGGCGAGGAAGGGGGTCCACTCCGGTACCGGCCGGTTCCTGGTCACCTGGAGTGAGGGGGAGGTCGGTAAAGGGTGCCGGTGTTCCGGTTGCTGGGGTGTCAGGTACCGAATCCGGTTCTGGTCTGGCCGCCGCCGCACGCCCGCCCGGCTCCGGGCCCCGATCCGGGGCGCCCACGGGCCCGGTCCCCGGCGTCTGCTCCGCGGGGGCCTTGGCATGTGCGCCGGGGAGCGCGCCCCCGGCTTCCGGGCGTCGCCCCCCCGGCGTCCCGTCGGCCCGGGGCCCGGCCGACACCCCGGAGCGGGGTACCCGCTGTCCCGTTGTCGCCGCCTTGTCCTGGGCCGCGAGGAACCAGTCGGCCGACCGGCGACGCCGGGGAACCGCCCCGCTTCCTCGTCGCCGCTTCCGCCCGGCACCCCGTCGGCCCGCCGCCCTGCGAACAGCCCGGAGCGGGGTACCCGCTGCTCCGTTGTCGCCGCCCTCACCGGCGACCATTCGTCGGCCCTGCGCCTTACTCCGCCACCCGTCAGGGGCGCCGACCTTTTCCGTCGTCGGCCGAGCCATGCTCTGTCGGCGGGCGATGGACGATGGGCGGCGGTCGGCGGGCGGTGGTCGTTGCGGCAGGGAGGGGAACGGGAAGCGCCTCGGACCGTTCACGGCCCTGGCCTCTGTCCGGGCCCCGAGGGAGGTCAGACGATGCCGTTCTCGTAGGCGAACACCACCGCCTGGGTGCGGTCCCGGAGGTCGAGCTTCATCAGCAACCGGCCCACGTGGGTCTTGACCGTCTGCTCGGAGACCACCAGCTCATCGGCGATCTCGCCGTTGGACAGCCCCTTGGCCACCAGCCTCAGGACGTCGGCCTCGCGCGGGGTCAGGTCCGCGTAGGCCTCCGGGCGGGCCGTCGCCCGCTCCCTGCGGCGGGCGGCGATGTCGGCGATCAGGCGCTTGGTGACCGACGGCGCCAGCAGCGCGTCCCCCCGCGCCACCGTGCGCACCGCCGCGCGCAGGTCGTCCACGGGCGCGTCCTTCAGCAGGAACCCGCTGGCCCCCGCCCCCAGCGCCTCGTACACGTACTCGTCGAGGTCGAAGGTGGTCAGCACCAGCACCCGGGCGGCGTCCTCCCCGTCCTGCGACGGGGCCTGGGCGGTGATCCTGCGGGTGGCCTCCAGGCCGTCCATCGCGGGCATGCGCACGTCCATGACGACCACGTCCGGCCGGTGCTCCTCCACCAGGCGCACCGCCTCCCGGCCGTCGTCGGCCTGGGCCACCACGCTGATGTCCTCGGCCGCGTCCAGCAGCGCGGCGATCCCGTCGCGCACCATGGCCTGGTCGTCTGCGACTATCACGGTGATCGGCACCGGACCACCCTACTGCGGACCGCCCGCCTCCAGCGGCAGACGGGCCACCACCTCGAAGCCGCCGTCGGCCGTCGGCCCGGTCCGCAGCGACCCGCCGAGGACCGCCGCCCGCTCCCGCATGCCGACCAGGCCGTGCCCGCCCGCCCCGAGGCCCTCGGCGTCCTCGTGCGGCGCCCCCTCGGCGGGCCCGTTGGCCACCCGCACCTCCAGTGCACCGTCCACCGGAGACAGCGCGACCTCGACCCGCGCCCCCGGGGCGTGCTGGGCGGCGTTGCTCAGCGCCTCCTGGACGATCCGGTACGCCGAGCGCTCCACCGCCTCGGACGGTTCGACCTCCCCCGAGCGGTCGTCCAGCTCCACCCGCATGCCCGCCGTCCGCGCGCCGTCCACCAGCTCGCCGAGGCGGTCCAGCCCGGGCTGCGGCGCGCGCTCGGCCTCCTCGCCCTGCTCCCGGAGCAGCCGCACGACCCTGCGCATCTCGGTCAGCGCCTCGCGCGCGGCGTCGCGCACGGTGGTGAAGGTCTCCGCGGCCCCCTCGGGCAGCCCCGGGTACTTGTAGGGCGCCGCCTCGGCCTGGATGGCGATCATCGACATGTGGTGCGAGACCACGTCGTGCAGCTCCCGGGCGATGCGCGAGCGCTCCTCCAGCGCCGCCTGCCGGGCGTGCTCGCGGCGGCGCAGCTCCGCCTCGCGCGCCAGCTCCCGCTGGGCGGCCAGGCGCCCCCGCACGTTCGCCCCCAGCGCCGCGATGCCCGCGGCCAGGGCGCACGGCCACAGGGTCTGCAGCAGCGGGGCGCCCGCCAGCGGCGCGGCGGGCAGGAACGCGGCGAGCGAGGTGGCGGCGGCCACCCCCGCCGCCACCCGGCCGCCGTGCGCGACGGCGACCGCGTACACCAGCACGGCCATGACCACCAGCCCCGCCGCCGGCCACGGCCACAGGTCGTGGGGCGGGGCCCCGAACGCGCCGATGGAGGCGACCGCCAGGACCAGGCCCCCCAGCCCCAGCCGCCACGCCAGGAGAGGGGCCACCGGAACCAGCGCCAGCGGGAGCCCCGCCGCCGCCCCCAGCGTCCACGCCAACGGGTGCGGCAGCTGGTGGAACAGGGCCAGCTGCACCCCGGCCACCGCCGAAGCGCCGACCGAGGCCGCGACCAGCACGCCCCAGGCGATCCACTCGCGGGCCAGCACCTTCGGCCCCGGCCGCGCGCCGGAGGCGGGCGGCGGCGGGTCCCCCTCGGCGGGCATCAGCAGCCACAGGCACGCGTACACCCCGAGCGCGACCACGGCCGTGCCCGGCGTCAGCAGCACCGCCGCCGCCCGCAGGGCGATGCGCCCCGACCGGGAGTGGGGGACGAAGGCCGCGCACACGCCCGCGATCAGCCGGGTGTCCCGGGGGCGCCGCGGCCCGCCGAGCAGCCGCATGGGGCCGCCGGGCCTGCGCACCGGGGTCCGCCACAGCGCGTCGACGACCCCGTCCACCACCGGGATCGAGGAGCGGTCGGGCGGCGGCGGGGACGGCGCGGCGCGCAGACCGCTCTCCTCGCGGCGCACCCGCACGTTGTCCCCGACCACCAGGGCGGCGACGGCGGTGAAGGCGTACACCAGCGCGTCGGAGAGGTCGCGCCCGGAGAACATCCCCTGCACGAGGAAGACGACGGCGGTGCCCCCGACCACGATCGCGACCCCGCGGTGGTACTGGGCGCCGATGAGGAAGAGCACGATCAGCAGCGGCGGCAGGGCGAGGTCGGGGACGCCCGTCTCGACCGGGATGTCGCGCGGCAGGAAGAACGCCGTGGCCATTGCGGGCACCATCAGCCGCCACGTCAGCAGCGGAGAGCGCGCGAGCAGCAGCATGGGGGCGCCGGAGGCGATGCCCACGGCCAGCGCCGTCAGCCGGTCGACGCCGAGGTCGTGCAGTTCGGGCCCGATCGCCCAGGCGGTGAACAGCGCCGCGGCGACCAGGATGAGCTGCCGGTTCGCGGCGGCACGCCCGCGGGCACGCGGCCGCCCGGCGGCGTGCACCAGCCACAGCAGGGGGTACAGCAGCACGGGGAGCACGGTCAGGACGAAGAGCCGGCGCACGCGCCGCACCGGCCGCCCGGACCGGGCGGCCGCCTCGGCGCAGACGCCGCCGACGAGGGGGCGGGGGACCGGTTCGGGCGCGGGGGCGGGCAGGATCCGCTCCAGCTCGGAGGGGGCCCGCCACAGGGCGTCGTAGAAGGCCCTCCCGAACCGGGACGGTGCGCCCGCCCCGCGCTCGTCGCCGACCGCGCCCTCGCCCATGCCGCTCCTGCCCGTGAAGCCTTCGTGGTGCACGCCGTTCCCTGCCCCGAAGCACAGGCTGCCCCGAAGCACAGGGGTGCCCGTCGAACGTTAGGCCGGGACGGGGGACGGTGCCATCACCCCACGGCGTGACATCGCGTGTGCGCTCTCGGGGGCGTCCCCGTGGAGGGAGGGCCGCGTCTGAGCAAGGTGCCTGGGCACGACGCCCTGCCGCGGCCCGGAACACGCCACGTGCTTGCCTCCGGTGCCGTTGTCCGTGTCAGCGTCAGCCCCGTGTCGTCACTGCGCTGGGCGGCCTCAGGCCGCTCGATCCCGGGCGGGGCAGGCCGCCTGCCGCGCCCCGACCGGGGCGCGGCGGCCGTGTCGGATCGGGCGGATGGCAGCGCCGCCACTGAATGCGACGTCCCTCCGGCAGGTACGGGCCCGGTGACGGCGTCCCGCGGCCCCGCCTGGTCGCGAGGGGCGGGGCCTGCGTCCCGGCCCTGGGCGGGGTCGCCGGGTTCGCCTCGGGGCCCTGCCTGGCTCCTGGGGCGCGGGTGGGGAGCGGTCGTCGCGTGCCCGTGTCGGGCGGGGATCATCGGAGGACTACCCTCGTTAACGGCCCACAAGGCCGGAGTCGGAACGGAAAGGCAACGGTGCCGCCGCATGGACGCACGCGGATACATCGAGGAGCACCGCGGCGAGTTCGTCGCCGCCCTCAAGGAATGGCTGGCCATCCCCTCGGTCTCGGCCGACCCCGACCGGCACGGGGACGTCCGCAGGTCCGCCGAGTGGCTCGTGCGCCACCTCGAACGGACCGGGTTCCCCACGGTCGAGGTCTGGGAGACCCCCGGTCTGCCCGCCGTATTCGCCGAGTGGCCCGCCGCCGACCCCTCCGCGCCCACCGTGCTCGTCTACGGCCACCACGACGTCCAGCCCGCCGACCCGGCCGAGGAGTGGGACACCGCCCCCTTCACCCCCGTCGAGCAGGGCGACCGGCTCATCGGCCGCGGCGCCTCCGACGACAAGGGCCAGGTCCTCTTCCACGCCCTGGGCGTGCGCGCCGGCCTGGCCGCCTCCGGGGCCGGTGCCCCGCCGGTCACCCTCAAGCTCCTCATCGAGGGCGAGGAGGAGTCCGGCTCCCCGAACTTCGCCGACCTGCTGCGCGACCGCCGCGACCGCTTGGGCTGCGACGTGGTCGTCGTCTCCGACACCACGATGTGGGCGGCCGACACCCCCTCCATGTGCGTGGGCATGCGCGGCCTCACCGACTGCCAGGTCGACCTGTACGGCCCCGACCGCGACCTGCACAGCGGGTCCTTCGGCGGCGCCGTGCCCAACCCCGCCGCCGCCATGGCCGACCTGCTCTCCGGCCTGCACGACGCCGACGGCCGCATCGCCGTGCCCGGCTTCTACGACGACGTCGTGGAGATCGGGGAGGAGGAGCGCGACCTCATCGCCCGGCTCCCCTTCGACGAGGCCGAGTGGCTGGCCACCGCCTCCAGCTTCGCCGCCTCCGGCGAGGCCGGGTACAGCACCCTGGAGCGCACCTGGGTCCGGCCGACGGCCGAGATCAACGGCATGTGGAGCGGCCACACCGGCTCCGGCGGCAAGACCATCGTCCCCAAGTCCGCCCACGCCAAGCTCAGCTTCCGCCTGGTGCCCGACCAGGAGCCGCTGCGCATCCAGCAGGCCGTGCGCGCCTACGTGGAGGCGAACGTCCCCGACGGCGTGTACGCCGAGGTGTCCTTCTCCGGCCCCGGAGTGCGCCCCTGCGCCTCGGACCTGTCCTCGGCCGCCGTGCGGGCCGCCCGCGCCGCCATGTCCCGCGCCTTCGGCACCGAGGTCCTCTACACCCGCGAGGGCGGCAGCGGCCCCGAGGCCGACCTGGCCGACATCCTCGGCGCCCCGCTGGTGTTCGTCGCCGTCGGGCTCGACGACGACCGCATCCACGCCCCCAACGAGAAGGTGGAGGTCCCCCTCCTCCTCAAGGGCGCCGAGAGCGCCGCCTACCTGTGGGAGGACCTGGCCCGCGGCGTCTGACCCCCGCCCGCCGCCCTCCCCGACGCACCCCTTGGACCCAGGAAGGCCCGGATGGACACGCCCGACCCCACGCCCCTGCTGTCACGCAGCGCCGTCGACATGGCCGGCCACCGGCGCGGCGACCAGGAGTGGCTGGACAAGGCGTGGGCCGACCCCGCCACACGGGTGCTGGTGCTGGAGGGCGGCGACGCGACCACCTACGGGTGGCGCAACCTGCTGGCCCGCCAGTCGCGGGCGCTGGTGCGCGACGAGGGGGACCGGGTCGGGCTGGTGTACACCGGCACCGGCCAGGCCCCTCCGGGCGAGCGCTTCCTGCTCGGAGCCGACGACGAGGGGCGCGCCTACTTCGCTGTGCTGGCCCAGGGGGAGAGCGGCGCCTTCGACCGGGCCGGACGGGAGCCGGGCGTGCGGGAGGCGTCCCTGCGCGAGGCCGGGGCGGTCCTGGACGACGCCGAGGCCGGCCTGCTCACCCACGCCGTCGCCCTGGCCAACTGGCACGCCGCGCACCCGTTCTGCCCCATGTGCGGGGGGCCGACCCGCACCTCGGCCGCCGGGCACGTGCGGGTCTGCGAGCGCGAGGGCACCGAGCAGTTCCCGCGCATGGACCCCGCGGTGATCATGCTGGTGCACCGGGAGCGCGACGGGGAGGAGCAGTGCCTGCTCGGGCACAACCCCGCCTGGCCGGAGAACCGCTACTCGGTGCTGGCGGGGTACGTCGAGCCCGGGGAGTCCCTGGAGCAGGCGGTCGTGCGGGAGGTCGCCGAGGAGGTGGGGGTCGCCGTCGAGGACCCGCGCTACGTCTCCTCGCAGCCCTGGCCGTTCCCGCGCAGCCTGATGCTCGGTTTCACGGCGCGCGCCGTCGGCGAGGCCGAGCGCACCGACGCCGAGGAGATCACCGACGTGCAGTGGCTGTCCCGCCGGGAGCTGCACGCGGCCGCCGAGAGCGGACGGGTCGTGCTGCCCGGCCGGGTGTCCATCGCCCGGCTGCTCATCGAGCAGTGGTACGGCGGGCGCCTTCCCGGCGCGTGGTGAGCGGGCCGGTCCGCGCCGGACGCCGGTGTGCGGCCCGGACGCGGGCCGCGCTCGGATCAGCTCCGGCCGTTGCCCGCCTCGGCCGCCGACCCGGCGCTGGCGAGCTCGCCGGGCAGCGGGGTGAGCGGGTTGGTGCAGCTGGAGACCACGTCCCGGGACAGCTCGGCGACCTTGCGCCCGCGCGAGCGGGCCGCCGAGCGCAGCCGCTCGAAGGCCTCCCGCGGGGCGAGCCGGTGGCGCTCGGCCAGCACCCCGATGGCCTGCTCGACGACGACCCGGGTCTGCAGCGCGTGCTCCAGCTGCGCCACGGTGATGCGCAGCCGCTCGACCTCGGTGGCGTCGTCGCTGGCGCGCGGCGGCGCCGGCGGCGCCGGGGCGGCGCCCTGTTCCTCGGCCCCCAGGATGTCGGCCAGGACCATGGCGTTGACCAGGTCGGGGACCTCCTCGCCCTGCACGCTCCAGCCGCCGGGCGTGCGCCGGATGACCCCCGCCTCGGCCGTCGTCTCGTCGCCGTCTCTGATCTGGCTGTGTGCTGCCACGTGGTCCCCCTTGTGGTGTCTGCCCCGGCCGGCCCGTGCGGTGCGGGCCGGCCGGGCGGCGCGGCGCGCCCGGGAGGTGCCGCCCGGAGGCGGCCCGCCTCAGGCGAGCGCGGCGATCTTCTCCTTGACCTGCTTGGCGGACGGGTTGGTCAGCGCCGTGCCGTCGCCGAACAGCACGGTCGGAACCGTCTGGTTGCCGCCGTTGACCTGCATCACGTACTCGGCCGCGGACGGGTCCTGTTCGATGTCCACCTCTGTGAGCGTGATGCCCTCCCGCGCCAGCTGGCTCTTGAGCCGTTTGCAGAAGCCGCACCAGGGCGTGGTGTACATCGTGATCGGATCGGTGCTCGGGGTGGTCATCGAACCTCTCCTCATTCCGTCGAACAGGTCGTCGCCGGTGCACGCCGCCCGAAGGCGATCAGAACACCGCCTAGTGACAACGCGGCGCACCTCCCCGAGCTTCCCCGTATCGGCTCCGTCACCTCGTGGGACGCCCGCAGAATGCGGGTGGTTCCCACGGGAACGCCCGCCGCGGGGGGCTTCGCGCGCGGCGCCGGCCGTCCACAGGTGCGCCCGCGAACTGCGCTCACGTCCGCCGGCGCCCCCGATACTTGAGAGACTCGACGGGCGGAGTGGGGCGCCGGTGGCCGGAGTCGGCCGCGGCGCGGCCGGGCGGCGGCCCGGCCCCGGGCGCCCGGCCGGCGCCGCCCACGGAACGGACCCCCGAACGGATCAGGGAACGGAGGATGCGCATGGACCCGGACCGCGTGCTGGAGGGGCTGGACCCCGAGCAGCTGGAGGCGGCGCGCGCCCTGCGCGGACCGGTGTGCATCCTGGCGGGGGCGGGGACCGGCAAGACCCGCGCCATCACCCACCGGATCGCCCACGCGGTGGCCTCCGGGGTCGCGGCCGAGCAGCAGATCCTCGCGGTCACCTTCACCACCCGCGCCGCCGGCGAGATGCGCGGCCGGCTGCGCGCCCTGGGCGCCCCCCGGGTGCAGGCCCGCACCTTCCACGCCGCCGCCCTGCGCCAGCTCTCCTATTTCTGGCCGCAGGTGGTCGGCGGCCCCGCCCCCACCCTGATCGACTCCAAGCTCCAGGTGGTCGGCCGGGCCGCCCGGGACTGCGGGGTGGACACCGACCGGACCACCCTGCGCGACCTGGCCTCGGAGATCGAGTGGTGCAAGGTGACCCAGGTCCGCCCGGCCGACTACGAGCGCGCGGCGGCCAAGGCCGGGCGCACCGCCCCCATGGCCCCGGTCGAGGTGGCCCGGGTCTTCGAGGGGTACGAGGAGATCCGCCGCGAGCGCAACCTGCTGGACTTCGAGTCGATGCTGGAGCTGACCGCGGCGATGCTGGCCGAGCGCCCCGAGATCGCCGAGCGGGTGCGCGACCAGTACCGCTACTTCGTCGTCGACGAGTTCCAGGACGTCAACCCGCTGCAGAAGCTGCTGCTGGACGCCTGGCTGGGCGACCGCGACGACCTGTGCGTGGTGGGCGACCCGGGCCAGACCGTCTACTCCTTCGCCGGAGCCACCCCGGCCTACCTGACCCGCTTCGCCGCCGCCTACCCGCACGCCACCGTGGTGCGGCTGGTGCGCGACTACCGGTCCACCCCCCAGGTGGTGCGGGTGGCCAACGAGGTGCTCAAGCGCGGCCGCCCCGCCACCGGCGGCACCGACCAGCCGCTGGAGCTGCTGGCCCAGCGCCCCGACGGGCCCGACCCCTCCTACACCGAGTACGACGACGAGCCCGCCGAGGCCTCGGCGGTGGCCCGGCGCATCGCCGCGCTCATCGACGCGGGCACCCCCGCGCGGGAGATCGCGGTGCTCTTCCGCACCAACTCCCAGTCCGCCGCCTACGAGCAGGCCCTGTCCGACGCCGGGATCGCCTTCACCGTGCGCGGCGCCACCCGCTTCTTCGACCGCCAGGAGATCCGCCAGGCCGTGCACACGCTGCGCGGCGCCCGCCAGGGCGGGGGCGGCGACCCGCTGGCGGGGTCGGTCCGCCCGCTGCTCGCCTCCCTCGGGCTCACCCCCGAGGCCCCGGAGGGCCGCCAGGCGCGCGAGCGCTGGGAGTCGCTGTCGGCCCTGGCGCAGCTGGCCGACGACGTCGCGGTGCAGCGGCACCGGGGCGGCTGCGCGGCCCCCGGGCCGGACGGGGCGCCGCCCCGGCCCGCCGCGGGGCCGCTGCCCGAGACGTGCGCCTGCGGCCGCCCCTACACCGCCACCCTGGACGACTTCGTCGAGGAGCTGGAGGCCCGGGTCGCCACCGAGCACGCCCCCGAGATGGAGGGCGTCACCCTGGCCTCGCTGCACGCGGCCAAGGGGCTGGAGTGGGACGCGGTCTTCCTGGTGGGCCTCACCGAGGGGACGCTGCCCATCGTCTACGCCGAGACCGACGAGCAGGTCGAGGAGGAGCGGCGGCTGTTCTACGTCGGCGCCACCCGCGCCCGCGAGTACCTGGCGATGTCCTGGGCGCTGGCGCGCTCCCCGGGCGGGCGCAAGGGCCGCCGCCCCAGCCGCTTCCTGGACGGGCTGCGCCCGGCCTCGCCCTCGCTGGCCTCCGGCCGCCGCGACCGCGCCCGCCCCGGCCGCACGGTGCGCTGCCGGATCTGCGGGAACACTCTGACCGACGCCGCCGAGCGCAAGGTCGCGCGGTGCGCCGACTGCCCCGCCGACTACGACGAGGCGCTGCTGGAGCGGCTCAAGGAGTGGCGCAGGAACACGGCGCAGCGCCTGGGCGTCCCGGCCTATGTGGTGTTCACCGACGCCACCCTGCAGGCCGTCGCCGAGCTGGAGCCGTCCGATGTGTCCGGGCTGTCGCGGATATCCGGTGTGGGGGCCGTGAAGCTCGAACGCTACGGTGAGGCGGTGCTGGCCCTGTGCGCCGGGGAGGAGCCCCCGGCACCCGAGGAGGAGGGGGAGCACGATGGCGGATGAGAGCGCGGCGCCGACCGCGGGGGAGCGGGCGGGCGGACCCGCCGGCCCTGCGGAGGGGCAGTCGCTGGCCGCCCTGCTGGACATCCTCGACCTGGAGCGGATCGAGGACGACATCTACCGGGGGTCCAGCCCCGACCACGGCCCCCAGCGGGTGTTCGGCGGCCAGGTCGCCGGGCAGGCGCTGGTCGCCGCCGGGCGGACGCTGCCCCCGGACCGGGCGGTGCACTCGCTGCACGCCTACTTCATCCGCCCCGGCGACCCGGCGGTCCCGATCGTCTACCAGGTGGACCGGGTGCGCGACGGGCGCTCCTTCACCACCCGCAGGGTGACCGCGGTGCAGCACGGCCGGGCGATCTTCACCCTGTCGGCCTCCTTCCATACGACCGAGCCGGGCCTGAGCCACCAGGTGCGCATGCCCGAGGTGCCCGGCCCCGAGGAGCTGCCGACCGCCCGCGAGCGGCTGGAGAAGGCGCTGGGCAGGGTGCCGCGGTTCGCCTACTGGCACCCGATCGAGATGCGCCCGGTGGGCCCGCTCTCGTTCGAGGTCAGCGCCGACCCGGCGCTGCGCACCACCGAGAACCTGGTGTGGATCAGGGTCGACGGCCGGCTGCCGGACGATCCGATGCTGCACGTGTGCCTGATGACCTACGCCTCGGACCTGACCCTGCTGGACACGGTCCTGCTCCGGCACGGGCGCTCTTTCGAGGGCATCTCCATGGCCAGCCTCGACCACGCCATGTGGTTCCACCGCCCGTTCCGTGCGGACGAGTGGCTGCTGTACGCCCAGGAGACGCCCTCGGCCGAGGGGGCGCGCGGGCTGGCGCGCGGCCTGGTCTACACCCGCGAGGGCGAGCTGGTCTGCTCGGTGGTGCAGGAAGGCCTGATCAGAGTGGTCGGCGACGGTGACTGATCCGGCCCCGGTCCGCCGCGGTCCCGCCCGTACGAGGAGCGGCCGGGGCGGGGCCGGGGGAGAATTCCCCGGGCCCACGGCCGGATCCGGACGAAATCGCAGGTCAAAAATAGGTTGCCGGTTCTGTGCGGCCGCGTCTAATGTTGTCTCCCGTCAGCGACCGCGCACGGTCCGCGGCGAGAGCCGCGTACCTGACCGAGAGGAGGTGTCCCATCTGATGATCGTTATGAAGAGCGAATTCGGCGGCAAGTCCGGCGATGCCGCGCGCTTCATGGTGTCCGCCTGCGATCTGCGGGGCACCGAGCGCGGCGCGCACCGGTTCGGCCGTACCGGCTATTCCGCCCGTACGGGCTTCGACCAGTCCCTTGCCATCGGCGGCGGCGTCCGGCGCCTCCGCTCGATGAAGGGCGGCCTGATCACGGCCGGCGTCGGAGCCGCTTCCACGGGTGGAGTGCGTCCGGTCGCCGAACGCGGACTGCCCGGGTTCGTTCACGCAGCAACCCCGCGCCCGCAGGGCGCAGCGGGGGCGTGTCCATGGAGGAGACCGGCGTAGAGAACGCCGAGCGAGTCTTCCGTGGCCGCGGCCCCGCACAGGGGCCGCGGCCTTATTCGTCTCCGCAGTAGCGGGTCCTCGCCGTCCGGTGGGGGTCCGGACTCAGCGGGCGCGGCCGAGGCGCCGGCCCCGGATCGAAGATCCGACCGTCGAACGCGTAGACGAAAAGATCAGGAGGACACCGATGCTCGCGTCGGTCCTGGAGACTCCGTGGCTCGGTGAGGCCGAGGTTCCCTGCCGGAGGGAGCCGGACCTCTTCTTCGCCGAGTCGCCGGCCGATGTCGAGGCGGCCAAGGCCGTCTGCCGGACCTGCCCGTTCCGTGAGCAGTGCCTGGCCGACGCCCTTGAGCGCCGTGAGCCGTGGGGGGTCTGGGGCGGCGAACTGCTCGTCGCCGGAAAGGTCGTCCCCCGCAAGCGTCCGCGGGGCCGTCCCCGCAAGCACCCGCAGCCGGTCGCGGCCTGAACCGCGCCCGCCGCTGCCACGGCACCAAGCCCGACATCCCGGAACACCGCAGAACCCGAGAGGAAACCCGAACGGATGCTGAACGAACTCATGGCCACGATGAAGACCGCCCCGCGTGCTGAGGGCGCCGAGCAACGCGACCGCGAACGGCGCAGGCTGTCGGCACGACAGCTGCGGGCCGAGATGCGCGAGCGTTCGCGCATGGAGCGCGCGCTCATGGAAATAGGGTGGTCCCGCCTGTGTTGATGGCGCGACGGCGCTTCGCCGGAGGCCGGTGTCCCTGCGGGGGCGCCGGCCTCCGGCGTGTCGGGCTCGGGGACGCGGAGGGCGTCGAGGGGCGCAACCAGGGGATTAGGGATGCCGAGTCCCTAAAAAGAGCAATCTCCCCCTGTGGTATGAGTCAACTCTGGGATACCGTGACGTTGTGCCTCAGAACACAGAGATCGAGGTACGGCGAAGTCCCCGCCGACGGCGGACGGTGTCCGCCTACCGCGACGGGAACAAGACGGTCGTCCTCGTCCCCGCCACGTTCTCCCGCGCAGAGGAAAAGCGCTGGGTGAGCAGGATGCTGGACCGGCTGGAGGCCAGAGAGGAGCGCCGCCGCCCGGGCGATGCGGCCCTCTACGAGCGCGCCATCGAACTGGGGGAGCGCTACCTGGACGGTCTCGCCGTTCCGGACAGCGTGCGGTGGGTGGACAACCAGAAGACCCGCTGGGGCTCGTGCACCCCGGACACCGGTGCGATCCGCCTCTCACGCAGGCTCTCGGGCATGCCCTCGTGGGTGGTGGACTACGTGCTGGTGCACGAACTGGTCCACCTGGTGATCCCGCACCACGGCCCCGAGTTCTGGGAGATGGTGCACCGCTACCCCAAGGCCGAGCGGGCCCGGGGCTACCTGGAGGGCGTCAGCGCGGCATCCCGCCTGGCCGACGGGGGGACCGCCGAGGAGGCGGCCGCCGAAGAGGACGACGTCCTCGGCGAGTGACCGCATCCGGCCCCGTGCTCGTCTCCGCCTCCGCTTATGGCCCCCACCTCCGGTCGCGGCCGCGGCCGCCCGACGCGCCGTCATGCGCGGACGGCCGGTGGACAGGTCGTGTCCGCTGGAGTGGTGGAACTTTCGGCCGCGTCCTTGTGAGCGGTGCGACCGCGGCGGCGCGATCGGAGACCCCGCCCCGGATGCGCGCCCCCTCCTCGCCGTTGATCTCGGGAGAGTCGGGGTAATACCGGCGAGTATTACCCCGACTCTCCCGAGATCAACGGGGGTGTCGGTGTGGGCGGCCGGGGCCCGCAGAGTTCCACCGCGCCGGCGGACACGACCGGTGGACAGCGGCGACGACGGATCAGCAGGTGCCCCGCTCACGGCCCCGGCCGGGGGCAGGCCTTCCGTGGGCCGGGCGGGGGCCGGTCTGCGCCTGACGTCCCGGCGGGGCCGTCGGGTCAGGCCGCTCCGTGTGCTCCGGTCGCTCGGGTGGATCCGGCTGCTCTGTGCGCCTCGTCCGTGCAGTTCGGGCGCTCGGGGGAGGCTGCGGGGCGAATCCGTACGGTTTCGGGGGATTGACGCGCTGTAGACGCGAAATTACCTTCGCGTAACGGTCGGAAACACCGGCCGGTATCCCCCGCACACGGAGGTAGGCGCAGTGACCCGTATCTCCCGCACACCCGTCGGTGTCCTCCTGGGGGCCCTGGCCCTGGTCGGCATGGCCGCGAGCCCTGCCGCAGCGGCCGAGGGCTCGCTGGACGGCTCGATCTCGGCCGAAGGCCGGGAGTGCAGCTGGACCGACGGGGTCACCAGCGACCAGGCCCCCAACGACCTCACCGTCGACCGAACGACCATCAACCCCGGACTGTCCTGCTCCGACGGCACGACCGCGACCCTCAACAACGACCCGAACGTCGTCTTCGACGACGCCGCGGGCACCATCACCGCGGACATGCTGGACATCACCGTCTCGCAGCTCGGCGTCGACTGCCGCTACCAGGCGGCGGACATGTCGGCCGACCGCGACGGGGACACCCGCACCTACCGGGCCAGCGTCGACATCCCCCTGCACGAGGGCGGCTTCTTCTGCCCCGACCCGGCGTCGGTGGACGCCGAGTTCGTCTTCCACTGACCCTGTCCCCCGACCCCGCCGCCGCACATGCGGTGACGCGGCGATGACGATCAATGGTGATCACCGACGGTGACGGAGGCGCCACGTCTGAAGAGCGCTCCCGGCGCCTCCGCCGCCAACCGCCCGGTGGGGCCCTGTCCGGAGCCCCGCCGGGCGGCCGTCGGAGAAGGGTCAGGCGGCCTGCTCGCGGACCGCCGCCGACGCGGCGGCGAACAGGGCGCGGCACGCGTCGTCCGTGGGCTCGGGCAGATCGTCGACGGGGAACCAGCCCAGGTCGGACGACTCCTGCGGGTCGATGGTCAGGGCGGCGCCGTCCGGGGCCACCGCCGCGTACTGCACGTCCAGATGCCAGGTACCGCCGCAGCAGCCCACCCAGTGCCGGTCCAGCCGCACCGGCCCCGGAAGCACCACCACGCCGCGGATGCCGCTCTCCTCCTCGGCCTCCCGCGCGGCCGCACCGGCCAGCGTGGCGTCGCCGTCCTCGAGGTGGCCGCCGGTCTGCAGCCACAGCCCGACCTTGCCGTGCAGCGTCAGCACGCCCTTGGCCCCGCTCGGGTCCAGCACGGCGGCGCTGGCGGTGATGTGCCCGGCCGCGCACGACCGGTGCAGCGCGTCGGGGTGGGCGTCCATGTGCTCCAGGTAGGCCCGGCGCAGCTCCTCGTTGCGCGCGTCGGGCGCCGCCCAGGCCGACAGCGCGGCCCGGACGTCCTCGGCCAGGCTCATGCGCCCCCGTCCCCGCGGCCGCCGCTCCCGTCGTCCTTCTTCCCCTCGCCGCTCCCGTCGGTCCCGTCACTCCGGCCCTCGGAGTCCGCACCGCGGCCGAGGTCCTCGGTGAGCCGGGACAGGTCCAGGTCGAGGTCGCCGTCGGTGCCGCGGCCCGCCACGAAGGCGTCCGGGTCGTCCAGGTCGGCGCTGGTGGGCATCAGGTCGGGGTGCTCCCAGACCGCGTCGCGCCCGTCGGCGCCGTGCGCCTCGGTCAGGGCGGTCCACAGCCGCGCGGCCTCGCGCTGGCGGCGCGGGCGCAGCTCCAGGCCGACCAGGGTGGCGAAGGTGTGCTCGGCCGGCCCGCCGGTGGCGCGGCGCCGCCGGACCGCCTCGGCCAGCGACGGCGCCTGGGGCAGGCGGTCGCGCACGGCCTCGTCCACGACCACCGACACCCACCCCTCGATCAGCGCGATCGCGGTCTCCAGGCGGGCCAGGGAGGCCTTCTGCTGCGGGGTGTCCTGGGGCTGCAGCAGCCCCTCGCCGCCGGACAGCGCCTCCTGCAGCGCCGCGGGGTCGGACAGGTCGATCCCGCCGAGGCGCTCCTCCAGGGCGCTCATGTCGAAGGACATGCCGGCCGCGTACTCCTCGATGAGCCCGAGCACGTGCGAGCGCAGCCACGGCACGTGGCCGTAGAGCCGGTGCACCGCCGCCTCGCGCGCGGCGAGGAACAGCCGCACCTCCTCCTCGGGCAGGCCCAGGCCCTCGCCGAAGCTCTCGACGCCGGCCGGGATGAGCGCCGCGCGCCCCTCACCGGCCAGGGGCAGGCCGATGTCGGTGGAGCCGACGACCTCGCCGGCCAGTTCACCGATGGCCTGCCCGGCCTGCTGGCCCACCAGCATGCCGCCCATCTGCCGCACCATGCCCATCAGCGGGCCGGCGACCGACTGCATCTCCTCGGGCATGTTGGCGCCCATCGACTCCACGATGCGGGAGGTCAGCGGGTCGCACAGGCGGGTCCAGGTGGGCATGGTGCGCTCCACCCACTCCGAGCGGCTCCAGGCCTGCGCGGTCTGCGCGCCGGAGGGGAGCGGGGTGGCGCCGTCCAGCCACAGGTCGGCCAGGCGCAGCGCCTCCTCGACCTTGGCGCCCTCGACGGGCCCGACGCTGGCGTCGCCCTTCTCGGACACGGTGTGCCGGGCGATGTTCTTGGCCATGTCCCAGTTGACGCCGCTCTGCGACGTCTCCTGGGAGCCGGGTGCGGGCTGGGCGGCCATCATGTCGGCGAACTGGCGCAGCATCTGCGCCATCTGCTGCGGGTCGCCGAGCGGGAATCCGCCGGGCATCCCCGGGGTCTGCCCGCCTGGGCCGCCGCTCCCGGAGCCGGTGTCGCCCGAGCCGCGACCCGACTCGTCGTCGGGGTCGTTGGGCATGCTGAAACCAAATGGCAGGTCGCTCACGATCAGACCTCAGGCAGGATAGGAATGTCTCCACTGTCACGTTAGCTGGGAGCAGGCCGGAGTGAGTACCCGAAACAGCCAGGTTCGCCCTGAGCACAGTCCGCAGGGTGACGGGCCGGTGGTGGCCGTGACAGGGGCCGCCTCCGGCATCGGCCGGCTGCTGGTGCAACGACTGGCGGCCGCCGCGGGTTCCGGGGCCCCGGTCCAGGGGTGCGCGGCGCCCGCGCGTGTCGTCGCCGTCGACGACGGCCCGGCCCCCGAGGACCTGGTCGGCCTCGCCGGGCCCCCCGGCCTGGACTGGCGCTCGGCCGACGTGTGCGACCCGGCCCTGGCCTCCCGGCTGCGCGGGGTCGACGTGCTGGTGCACGCCGACACCGACCGCTCGGCCGACACCCCCCGCCGGGAGCGCCGCGCCCGCGCGGTCCGGGCCGCCCAGACCGTGCTCACCGCGGCCGCCGCCGAGCGGGTGCCGCAGGTGGTCCTGGTCACCGGGACCGCGGTCTACGGCGCCGCCCCGGACAACCCGGTCCCGCTCCACGAGGACGCCCCGGTGCGCACCGAGGGCGCCGACGGGCTGGCCGGGGACTTCGCCGAGGTCGAGGAGCTGGGGGAGCGGGCGCGCCGTGCCCACCCCGGGCTGTCGGTGGCGGTGGTGCGTCCGGCGCCGCTGGTCGGTCCGGACCTGGACACCGTGGTCGGACGGCACTTCGCCGCGCCCCGGCTGATCTCGGTCAAGGGCGTGGAGCAGCGCTGGCAGTTCTGCCACGTGGAGGACCTGGCCTCGGCGCTGGAGCTGGTGGCGCTGGGCGGCGCGGGCGGCGGCGACACCGCCCTGGCCGTGGGCTGCGAGGGCTCGCTCGGCCAGGAGGAGGCCGAGGAGATCGCGCAGATGCGCCGGTTCGAGGTGCCCGCGGGCATCGCGTTCGGCGCCACCGGCCGGCTGCACCGCGCGGGGGTCACCCCCGCCGCGGCCGGGGACCTGAAGCACCTGGTGTACCCGTGCGTGGTGGACTGCGCGACGCTGCGCGGGGCGGGGTGGAAGCCCTCCTACGACAACGCCGAGGCGCTGCGGGCGCTGCTGGAGGCGGGCGGGGAGGCGACCGCGATCGTCGGCCGCCGCCTGGGAAAGAAGGAGGCCGCGGTCACCGCGGCCGGCGCAGCGGGTGCGGCCGTGGCCGCGATCGGCACGGCCGCCGCCGTCCGCCACCTGCGCAAGCGCCGGAAGGGCTGAGGGCGGCCTTGAGCCGAGGGCCGAGGGGCGGGGCCGTCGTACCGCGCCCGTCACTCGGATCCCGAGGGACGGCCTCGCCGGTGGCAGGCGGGCGACCTGGGAACGGTGGACGTCGGCGGCCGGGGCCGCTCGTCCGGTCGTGCCGGGTCTCGGCACCGGAGGGGGCGGGGACGGCCTCCTCGGCGCGGGTCCGGGGTGCGAGGGAGCCCTTCGACCTGCGGATGGACACGGAGTGCGGACGGGCATTCGACCCTGCAGCGGCCCACCGGCCATGGACGCCTACCGTCGCGCCCGGCGGCACGTCAGAAAACCCCCGTCAGTGCGATTCGGTCGACCCCTTCGATGATCGAGGCGGACGGACGTTCCGCCCCTTCACCCGCCACTTCAGCGGGCGTGGGCCCCGGCATGCCCGAGGACGTGCCGGGGGCGCGGTCGGAACCGGTGCCTGGCCGGTGTCGGCCAGAGGGCCCCGCCCCACTTGCCCGGTGTGCGGGCCGGTCGTTCCTCTAGGAAGGAAGGCCGAGAGGCGTGGCCCGCCCATTTCGGTTCGGTTCGGTCCAGTGCGGTCCGGAACAGGCGTCAGAACGTGCAACGGCATGGACCACATGCTCGTGCAGTGGTCTAATGCGGGAACACAGCCACCACCGGGTCGCGGGAGGGGACAGTCAGGAGGCGACGGGGCGTGGCCGACCGGGTCGTAGAGGTCTCCAAGCACCCGGCGTGCCGTCCCTGAGCTGCTTGGACGTTCCTCCCGCCGTCGTAGGGCGTTGATACGGTCATGCATGTGGAAGCCATCACTCTCGTAGGACTGCGCGACACCTCCATCACCGTCGACGAGGTCGTCTCGGCCGTCGCCGACCCCAAGGCGGGCGGCACCGCCTTCTTCGTCGGCACCGTGCGCGACCACGACCACGGCCGCGGCGTCACCGAGCTGGCCTACTCGGCGCACCCGAGCGCGGAGGCCGAGATGCGGCGCGTCATGGAGAAGGTCGTGGCCGACACCTCCCGTGACGGCCGTCCGGTGTGGCGGGTGGCCGCACTGCACCGCGTCGGCGACCTGCGGGTCGGCGACAACGCGGTGGTGGTCGCCGCCGCCGCGGCGCACCGTGCCGAGGCCTTCGACGCCTGCCGCAGGCTCATCGACGACATCAAGGCCGAGGTCCCCATCTGGAAGCACCAGCGCTTCACCGAGGGCGACGCCGAGTGGGTCGGCGCCTGCTGATCCCCTTCCCCGGGGGACCCGGGCGTGATCCGGCCGGCCTGCGGGGCGGCCGGGCGGCGCGCCCCCGGACGTGCGGCATGCCGGAAACGGGCGCACGTTCCGGGGTCGTAGTCTGGTGCCCATGCTCCGTCGCGCCAAGACGCTCATCACCGCGGTCATCCTGCTGGTCGGCCTCGCGGTGGGTTCGGCATTCCTGCCGGTGCCCTACCTCGTGGCATCACCGGGCATCACACTGAACACCATCGGCGACGACGCCGACGGGGACCCGGTCATCGAGGTCGAGGGGCGGGAGAGCTACCGCCACGAAGGCGACCTGTCGATGGTCACGGTCCAGTACGCCGGGGGCCCGGGGCGGCGGATGAACATCCTCACCGTGATCAGCGCCTGGCTCTCGCCCACCCAGGCGGTGCTTCCCGAGGCAGCGCTCTTCCCGCCCGACCACAGCGTGGAGGAGGTCAGCGAGTCCCAGACGCTGGCCATGGACGAGTCGCAGACCTCGGCGGTGGCGGCCGCGCTCACCGAGATGGGCGTCGACTACGACCTGCGGCCCGTCGTCGCCGGGGTCACCGAGGACGCCCCGGCCGACGGCGTGCTCGAGGCCGGGGACGTGGTCCTGGAGGTGGACGGCGAACAGGTCGCCGACAAGGGCGAGGCCGCCGAGCGGGTCGGCGACCGGGACCCGGGCGACGCGGTGGAGCTGACCGTCGAGCGCGACGGCGAGCAGGAGACGGTCGAGGTCACCACCGAGGAGGACGACGAGGGCGGCGCGGTCGTGGGCATCATGATCGCCGACGACCCCGACTTCCCCTTCGACGTGGACTTCCAGATCGAGGACGTGGGCGGCCCCAGCGCCGGGATGATGTTCGCGCTCGGGATCATGGACCGCCTGGACCCCGACGGGCTGACCGGCGGCCACGATGTGGCCGGAACCGGCACCATCGACGCCGAGGGCAAGGTCGGCGGCGTGAGCGGGGTGGCCCAGAAGATGGTCAGCGCCCGGGACGAGGGCGCCGAGTACTTCCTGGTGGCCGACGAGAGCTGCTCCCAGACCTTCGAGTCGGCGGCCACCGGTGACATGGAGGTCTTCAAGGTCGAGGAGCTGGGCGACGCGGTGGCCGCCCTGGAGGCCATCAAGACCGGAGAGGGCCTGTCCGACCTGCCGCGCTGCGGGCCCGGAGCCTGAGCCACCGGCGGAACCGCGGCGCCCGGGCGGTCCGGCCGCCCGCCGGCCCGGCACGGATCCTCTGCGCGGCCCACCGTCCCCGGAACACGTCAACGCCCCTTTTCAGGGACCGCCGCAGAGGAGCGCGTGAGGAGGGCCTCAGGGACGGCGATCCAGCGGCGGAGGCCGCTCCCTGGCGCGGGTGTACCGCCGGAGAGGCGGTCCGCACCGAGGGGCCGGACGGGTCCGGACCCTCTTCCCGGGGCGACCGGAGACCGGGCCGACGCCCGTCTTGCAGCCGCATCGGCCCGCATCGGCCCCGCGCCCGCGGCGCCACACCCGTCCGGCGCGCACGCGCCGGACGGGTCAGCCCTGGTCCTCGTCCTCCTCCTGGAGGGTCAGTTCCAGCGCCGATGTCAGGGCGGGCACCAGGTCGGGCCCGTTCAGCACCTGGTCCTCGGTGTCATGGGCGCGCATCCGCAGGGCCGCGTGGCGGCCGCCGTCGCGGAGCACCCCCGCCACCATGCGGACCTCCTCGGCGCTCTCCTGGGAGCCGGCGGCCGCGCCGCCGTCGCCGCGCGGCGGGTCCAGGGTCTCGTCGGACCCCTTGACCACCAGGCGCTCCATCACCAGCGCGCACCCCGCGACCGCCTCGGGCCAGGCCATCCGGCCCAGCGCCTCCTCCAGCGGCACCCCCTCGGGCAGCGGCTCCTGCTCGACCGGGGTCAGCTCGGCCGGGTCGGCCGAGGCGTCCAGCCCCAGCATCGACGCCAGCGCGGGCTCGCGCCGGGCCAGCTCGGCGGTGGGCACCAGGGCGTAGACCCGGGGCGGCTGGTCCCACCCCTGATCCGAGGCGTGGCGCTCCAGGTCCATGACGGCTTCGCGGATATTGAGAGTCACCCGTCCATGGTGCCCGATCGGGCCCCCTGACGCCCCCGCTCCCGCCGAGTAGGGTCAGGGGGCACCACGCACCGATACACCGCCGATGCCGCGCCGATGTGATGTTGTCATCCCCCCGGCGCGGGGTTTCGGGAACCCGGCGCGCACACAATAAGTTGCCGATACAGAGGGGCCCTGCCCCTCGCCGTCCAATGACGAACATGACGAGGGGGAGGCGTGAGCTTCCGAACGCCCGGCGCACCTTCCGCGCGCATGCCTCGACGAAACCGGCTGCTCGCGCCTGTCGCGGTGGCCGTCGTCGTGATAGTCGCGGGGTTGCTCGTCGCCGCCAATTTCGTGACCGACTACAAGTGGTTCGCCTCGGTCGGCTACACCTCGGTCTTCTGGACCGAGATCCGCACCCGCGCGCTGCTCTTCGCGGGCGCGGCCGTCCTGATGACCGCTTTCGTCGGCGCGAGCGTGTACTTCGCCTACCGGAGCCGCCCGCTGACCCGCCCCGCCAGCCTGGAGCAGCAGGGGCTGGACCGCTACCGGATGGCGATCGACCCGCACCGCAAGCTGTTCTTCTGGCTGATCGCCGGCGGCCTGGGGCTGCTCACCGGCGCCTCGGCCAGCGCGGAGTGGGGCACCTTCCTCCAGTACGCCAACCGCAACCCCTTCGGTGAGACCGACCCGCAGTTCGGGATCGACATCTCCTTCTTCGCCTTCACCTACCCCTTCCTCCGCGTGGTGCTGGGGTACCTGTTCGCCGCGGTGGTCCTGGCGTTCATCGCCGCGGTGATCGTGCACTACCTGTACGGCGGGGTCCGCCTGCAGACCCAGGGCCAGCGGGCCACGCCGGCCGCGCGGGTGCACCTGTCGGTGCTGCTGGGCGTGTTCGTGCTGCTGAAGGCGGGCGCCTACTGGCTGGACCAGTACGGCCTGGTCTTCTCCGACCGCGGCTATACCTACGGCGCCTCCTACACCGATGTGAACGCGGTGCTCACCGCCAAGGTGGTGCTGGCGATCATCGCGGTGGTGTGCGCGGCGCTGTTCTTCGCCAACATCTACTTCAAGAACGCGATGGTGCCGCTGGTCAGCCTCGGCCTGCTGGTGCTGTCCGCGGTGCTGATCGGCGGCGTCTACCCGGCGGCGGTCCAGCAGTTCCAGGTCAGCCCGAACGAGCAGCGGGCGGAGAACCCCTACATCACCCGCAACATCGAGGCCACCCGGGACGCCTACGGCATCACCGACGCCGAGACCCAGACCTACGACGCGGAGACCGAGCTCACCCCCGAGCAGCTCTCCGAAGAGGCCTCCACCATCCCCAGCGTCCGCCTGGTCGACCCCTCCGTCGTCTCGCAGACCTTCCAGCAGATGCAGCAGGTCCGCGGCTTCTACCAGTTCCCCGACGTACTGGATGTGGACCGCTACGAGGACGCCGAGGGCAACTCGGTGGACACCGTCATCGCCGCGCGCGAGCTCGACGGCCCGCCCGAGGGGCAGGACAACTGGCTGACCCGGCACACGGTCTACACCCACGGCTTCGGCGTCGTGGCGGCGGCCGGCAACCAGGTCGACGGCGAGGGCCGCCCGGTCTTCACGCAGTACAACATCCCGCCGACCGGTGAGCTCTCCGAGGTCACCGGCGAGTACGAGCCGCGGATCTACTACGGCCAGCAGGGTGCCGACTACGCGATCGTCAACGCCGAGCCGGAGTACGACTACCCGCTCGACGCCGACGAGAGCACCGAGGACATCACCACCTCCGAGGACGTCGAGGGCGAGGGCGCCGGCGAGGGCGCCGGGGCCGACGAGGCCCGCGCCCCCGCCGACGGCCAGGAGGAGGGCTCCGGCGAGGAGGGCTCCGGTGAGGGCGCCGAGCAGTCGCCGGAGTCCTCGCCCGAGGCCACCGAGGGCGGCGGCCAGGGCGGCGAGGACCCCGGCAGCCAGGCCACCAACCACTACGACGGCGAGGGGGGCGTGCAGCTCGGCTCGTTCTTCGACCGGATCCTGTACGCGATGAAGTACCGCGAGCCGGACATCCTGCTGAACACGGCCATCACCGACGAGTCCAAGATCATGTACGACCGGGACCCGTCGCAGCGCGTGGAGAAGGTCGCGCCGTTCCTCACCGTGGACGGCAAGCCCTACCCGGCCATCGTGGACGGGCGCGTGCAGTGGATCGTGGACGCCTACACGACCAGCTCCGGCTACCCCTACTCCACGCCGATCGACTTCTCCCAGGCCACCGAGGACACCTTCAGCGAGGGCGGCAACAACGCCACCGCGCTGCCGGGCAACCAGGTGAACTACATCCGCAACTCGGTGAAGGCGACCGTGGACGCCTACGACGGCTCGGTCACCGTCTACGGCTGGGACGAGGACGACCCGGTCCTGGAGACCTGGTCGGACGCGTTCCCCGGCGTGGTGACGAACAGGTCGGACATCGGCGATGAGCTCGAAGGCCACCTGCGCTACCCGGACGACCTGTTCAAGGTCCAGCGGGAGATCCTGAAGCAGTACCACGTGACCGACGCCGACGCCTTCTACGGCGGGCAGGACTTCTGGGACATCCCGGCGGACCCGACCAAGGAGGGCGACAACCCCGAGCCGCCGTACCGGCAGACCATCCGGTACCCCGGCGACGAGGACGCCCACTTCTCCCTCACCTCCACGTTCGTCCCGCGGGGCAGGGAGAACCTGGCGGCGTTCATGTCGGTGGTCAGCGATCCGGCCTCGGAGGAGTACGGCAGGATCCGGATGCTGGAGCTGCCGCGCAGCAAGGTGATCCTCGGGCCGGGGCAGGTCCAGAACGCCTTCCAGTCCGAGGCCAGCGTCCGTGAGGTGCTGCTGCCGCTGGAGCAGAGCGATTCGACGACGGTCACCTACGGCAACCTGCTCACCCTGCCGTTCGGCGACGGGATGCTGTACGTGGAGCCGCTCTACGTGCAGGCCCAGGGCGAGGCCAGTTACCCGCTGCTGCAGCAGGTGATGGTGGCCTTCGGTGACGAGGTGGCCATCGGCGAGAACCTCCAGCAGGCCCTGAACAACCTGTTCGAGGGCGAAGAGGCGCCGCTGGAGGAGGGCGCCGAGGACGCCGATGAGGACGCCGGTGAAGGCGGCGGCGGTGGCGGTGGGGGCAGCGACGCGCTGTCCCAGGCCCTGGACGACGCCGCGAAGGCCTACGAGGACAGCCAGCAGGCGCTGCAGGACGGCGACTGGGAGGCCTACGGCAAGGCCCAGGAGGAGCTGGCCGACGCGCTGGAGCGCGCCGAGGAGGCCCGCAACGAGCAGGAGGAGGGGGACTAGCCCCGCCCGGGGCTCCGGCGGCCGTGCGCCGTCCCGAGGGCACCGCCCTCGGGAAGCGGCCCGGCCGCCGGAGCGCCTCCGATTTGGTCCCCGTCGGAATCCGCGCTAACGTGGGGAACACACCGACGCGGGGTGGAGCAGTTCGGTAGCTCGCTGGGCTCATAACCCAGAGGTCGCAGGTTCAGATCCTGTCCCCGCTACCAAAACGAAGGGGCCCGGTACTCGATCGAGTACCGGGCCCTTTTCGCGTCCCCTGAGCGGGACGTGGTGCGCCGGCCGACCCGTGGCCGGCCCCGCGTGTTCGACCGGGCGCCTCGGGCGCCTTCCGGGCTTTGCGTCGGCCGTGCGGGGCCGTCGGCAGGTCGGGCGAACCTGAGTGCATCGAGAGCGGTAGGGGAACCGCGCCAGGCCGCCGATGGTGGCGATTCCGCCGCTGTCGCTCGTCGGCCCCGGCCGTCCCCCCCCCCCGGGGGGGGGGCACTGCCTGCCGTCCGCACCGACACCCCCGTTGATCTCGGGAGAGTCGGGGTAATACCGGCGAGTATTACCCCGACTCTCCCGAGATCAACGGCGAGGAGGGGCGCGCACCCGGGGCGGGGCCTCCTGCGCTCCTGTGCCGGGATCCGGCGCGACCGGGCCGTCGCCGCTCCGGTCGGGCGGAGCAGGCCCCGCCGTCCCCGCCGACGATCCGGGGCGCCTCGGGCGGTGCCGGAGGGGCGGGCCAGGGCCCCGCCGCGCGCATTCGGCTCCGATTTGGTGTGCGGTTCGGATTCGCGCTACTGTGAAGACACACCGACGCGGGGTGGAGCAGTTCGGTAGCTCGCTGGGCTCATAACCCAGAG